>NZ_JAWOVO010000016.1:0-111592 GCF_033339955.1 Vibrio sp. 1731
TGGTGATTTCTCCAATTGATTTTCCGGTGTAGCGGTTTCCGACGTCTCGGAAAACCAAGTAGTTCTCTCAAAGTTACTTTTATTAACGGCGCATACCCTGTTTTCTTTAGAGAAAATTTTAGATTTTTTTGAAAATAATTCGTTTGGAGGGGTAATCGTGACAAAGCGGATAAAAAAGCAAAAAAACTTTCATTTTTTGCTAAAGCTTCTTTTCGAATTGTCGATACAGGCAGGTTTTGCGTTAAATTCGGGCAAGGCCGTTCATCAGCCAAGCAAGGTCAATGCTAGGTTTGGCGCTTGTTTTGCTTGTGCCAGAATAGAAGTACTGACCTGTTGTAAAATCTGTTGCTTCACCATTTGCGTAGTTTCTTTGGCATAGTCAGTGTCTTGGATACGACTGTTGGAAGCGGCTAAGTTTTCGTGGATATTATCTAGATTATTGATCGCGTGATTAAAGCGGTTTTGATACGCGCCTAACTCCGCACGACTGCCATCTACCGTTTTCAAAGCATCATCTAAAATACCGACCGCCATCTGAGCGCCACCGACCGTGCTAATATCAATACTATCTACCGTTCTATTTACGGTGACATACTTGCCAAGTTCTAACTCATCAGCCAGGCCACCACTGAAGGTTGGTCCAGGGTATTTTATGGCGTCCTTGTGGGACATGAGTAACTGCAGTTGCCCCTCTTCATTAACAGACGCTTTCACTTTATCGGTTTGCCCATTAATGTAAGTCGCGAGTTCTTCTATATCATCGCCAGCTTTAGCTTCAATACGGATCTCCTGCTCTTCAAAATTGTTATCACGGTAGCTGATAACAATTTCATTATTTCCGTTTTGAACCGTCCAATCTGAACTGACTCTTTGATATGAGCTCATTGAAAAGCTACCTAAAGATTCCGGCTGCATGGTCCGCAGGCCAATTTGTACCGCTTCACCAGCCGTTGCACCGATTTGAAAAGACGATGTACCGAATGTGCCATTCAGCAATTTACGTCCGCCAAAGGAGGTCGTTTCTGCAATACGACTTAACTCATCATTTAAAGCAGAGACTTCTTCTTGCAGTGCATTGCGCTCCGCTTTGCTGTTTGAACCATTGGCTGACTGTAGCGACAAATCACGCATACGTTGCATGATATTGGTCACCTCATTCATCGCGCCTTCCGCAGTTTGCATGATGGAAATGCCGTCATTCGCGTTACGTACCGCGACATCCAAACCACGCATTTGTGATTGCAAGCGGTTGGAGATTTGCAGACCCGCAGCGTCATCCTTTGCGCTATTAATACGCTTCCCTGAAGACAAACGCTCCATGGATTGGTTCAGCATATCCGTTGCACTGGTCAAATGACGCTGTGCGACAAGTGCTGCTACATTGGTATTAACGGTGATCGCCACGAATAAAGAGTCCTAAAATTAAGGCTTTGAGTACTTATCGACCAAGTAACAGAAAAGTTTAGTGTTTTTTGAAAAGAGATTGGAATAGAAATAGAAAACAAAAGCCCTCCAATTGGAGGGCTTAAGAAATAAAGTCTGAGAACTTACTTGATGGCTAGCTCTGCGAGCATTTCTTGTGAAGGAGCGAAGAAGTACGCACCAGTTACCGCTTTTGTGAAACGAAGCATTTGGTCTGTTTTACCATCTGTCACGCCGTACATACTTTCTAGCATCACTTTAATGTTATGAAGTGTATTGCAGTAAGAAATAAACAGCAGGCCATGAGGCCCTGTTACCGTCCCGTATGGTAAGCTGTGGCGAACAATCTTCAAACCTTTACCTTCTTCTTTGATATCAACTCGACCAACGTGTGATGCAGCAGGAACGTCTTCTAGCTCGATAGAGTCTGGCTTGGTACGACCAATCACTTTTTCTTGCGCTTTGACATTCAATCGATTCCAAGCGGCAAGGTTATGTTCAAAGCGCTGAGCCATAACATAACTGCCTCCAGCAAATGGGCCCTCTTTTACTAGAGCCACATCAGCGCGAGCCTCCCCTTTCGGGTTTTCTGTGCCATCAATGAAGTCTGTCATATCACGAGCATCAAGGTAACGGTACCCATATGTTTCGTCCACAATGGTGACATCTTGTGCCGTCTCTTCTAGGAACTTACGCAACACGTAAAAATGCAAGTCGTGACGAGTCGAGTGACAGTGAATAAGCACATCTACGTCTGTTGCAGGAGCAACGATGTCACCTTCGCCAAGTTGAGTAAAATCAATAAGCTCTTCTGGCGCGTCTACATTAAGGTGTTCCCAAAACGATTTTGTGAATGCGATAGAAAGCGTCAGCGCAGCACCTGGCTGGGTAATGTTTAACTCTTCCACCAACTTTGGCAGTGCTTTCAGTTTTTCTAATACGTTTTCACGGTTTTGGTTCACTTTGAGTTGAGTGTACAGTGCAAATGGCCCGGCTTCTGGCACGATCGCCGTTTGAGCTTGTGACATTGAGGTTTCCTCTATTACTTTGCCCCAGAGTGGGAAGTTATTGTTTTTAATTCTTTGAATGCTGCTGTTCATCGTGCGCCAATTGTGGCACATGAAAACAGTCTTTTACCCATATTCCATTTAGAAGATAGATCATAAACCAAGCTAATAAGGTAATGGTAAGGGCGTTTGCCCAATTAAACACTCCATGTTCTAGGTACACATGATACATGGTCTGAGCAAGTTGAATACCGCACAAGATCAAAGTGATCTCGCGACCATAGCGAGTAATTCTGTTTACCCATCCTCTGTCGGGATGACGAAGCCCCATTAACCACATAAGAAGCAAACTTGGAATGCCCATCGCCAAACCTAAATACAACGTACTTGAATCTGGGTAAACAATAGCGAGTAGCTTGCTGCCACTATCACGACTTACACCAGCCATGGCAAACACCATCCATGAACGCACAAGAAACATCCATCCCACCCATAAAATGATCGGCGCCTTTAAAAATCCATGAGCGTCATATTGGTCAAACGAATAGCGCACAACATCTTCTTCTTTATGTGATAAAAACGTCACTTTAACCTATCGTTTCAGAGTTGCAAGCCAACAAAGATGAGAACTGAAGTTCATTTCAGCACCTTACACAGGTAAACTAAACAAAGATTTACAGCGACGTTGATGAGAAACATGAAAAAAAGAACTCCTGCCACCCCTGTGCCTTCTCAAGAAACACAAGCCGAAGCGATGAGAATTGCTAAATCCACGCAAAAGCCCGGCCAAACCAAAGAGCAAACCAAGCTCATCGCTCAAGGTATCGAAAAAGGCATCGCGCAATATAAGAAACAACAAAAAGAGCGCAACCGCCAAGCCGATAAAGCGAAGAAAAAACAGCAACGTGAAAAACAACGTCAGCATGAAGAGATTATCGAACAAGACAATATCACCGACGATGCGCCAAACCATTCATCAAGCAAACTGCCTTGGACACTACTTGTCCTGAGCTGGATTGGCTTTGCTGCTTACATAGTATTGGGGAAATAGCTAATGAAACGCCTGTTACTTGGACTTTTTGTCGTGCTTCTAACGGGTTGCACGATGCCTTCTCACCTTACTCATGCTCAAAGTCAAGATGTTCATATTCGCATTGACGCGCAATTCGACCCTGAGCGATGCGAATACAAAGGCGAAGTCACCGGAAGTGAAGGCCATTGGTATAACTACATTTTCATGACTAATGACGCGATGATGCAAGGCGCGATGAACGATTTAAAAAACAATGCAGCGGCTATCGATGCGGACACCGTTTTTATGGTTTCCCCACAAGATTTTATCACTTCATTTAGCGTGCTGGGTTCCGCCTACCGCTGCAATGGATGAGGCCTGAATATGAAAAAAGCCAGCAATTGCTGGCTTATGCACGAAATCCAAGACTGCTAGCGATATCTCTCTCCCGCTCTAGAACCCATTGGCTATCAAAAGGCCCCCAATCTGAAAGTTGATAATAGCCGTCATTATGACGTCGGCCATCTTGAACGAATATGAGTTCAATGCCGATCCCAGGTAACGCCTTGAGTACATCTTGAATAGTACGACGAGGCCACCCCGTTTTTTCGATCAACTTTGGCACATTCGGCCTTTCTAGGTTTTCCACCAACAAGGCCAAATATAGCCGCCTTGCAAAAACAGGACTCAATTCCATTGACACCTCCTAAAATTGTGCTGATTCATTATTTCGTTTTTGCTCAGCGAGGTGTTGCGTTTGATCAATAACTCGACTTTTCCA
This sequence comes from Vibrio sp. 1731, assembly GCF_033339955.1. Taxonomy (NCBI): domain Bacteria; kingdom Pseudomonadati; phylum Pseudomonadota; class Gammaproteobacteria; order Vibrionales; family Vibrionaceae; genus Vibrio; species Vibrio sp. 1731. The sequence goes on from NZ_JAWOVO010000016.1 coordinate 4,223, forward strand.
TTTGATTTAGACGAATTTTTATTCGATTTATAGCGCATTCATCGTAAATAAGTTATGTGACATTAGTTATCTCAATCTATCTGAAAATATTTTCCACCGCATTTTGTCAGTTTGATTGCTTCTTGATAGGATGCTTTAACAGCCCAAATCACTTAAGTGCGTCTTAACCGCGCCAGTGAAAAATAGAACAAAGAAAAAGGAAACACTATGTCGATTACCATGTTTGGTATTCCCAACTGCGATACGATCAAAAAAGCCAAGAAATGGTTAGAAGCCGAGGATATTGCTTACGACTTCCATGACTACCGTAAGCAAGGCATTGATGCAGAAATGGTAAGTGAATTTTGTCGCGCTTTAGGTTGGGAACAGGTGCTCAATAAACGTGGCACAACCTACCGCCAATTAGCGCAAGAGCAGAGAGACACACTTAACGAGGAAAACGCCATCGCTCTTTTGGTAGAAAACCCTGCGATGATTAAACGCCCAATTTTAAAAGTAAATGATCAACTTCATATCGGTTTTAAAGCTGATCAATACGCTAGCATTTTCAACTCTTAAATAAAGGAATACTCAAGGATGACAGACAGTCCAGTATTGGCACTTGCTAAAGATCTGATCAGTAGACAGTCCGTAACGCCGGAAGACGCAGGTTGTCAGGATTTGATGATCGAGCGCTTAAAAGCACTCGGGTTTGAAATTGAAGTGATGGTATTTGAAGACACCACGAACTTCTGGGCTCGACGTGGTTCAGAAGCGCCGCTATTTGCGTTTGCTGGCCACACCGATGTGGTACCAGCTGGCAAATTGGAACACTGGAATACACATCCGTTTGAACCGACCATTATTGATGGTTACTTGCATGGCCGCGGCGCAGCTGACATGAAAGGGTCACTAGCTGCTATGGTCGTTGCTGTCGAACGCTTCATTGAAGAAAACCCAGACCACAAAGGCTCAATTGGCTTTTTGATTACGTCAGATGAAGAAGGGCCATTTATCAATGGTACCGTTCGCGTTGTAGAAACGTTGATGGAACGTGGTGAGAACATCGATATGTGTATTGTTGGTGAACCATCCAGCACCGACGTGGTTGGCGATGTAGTGAAAAATGGACGCCGTGGATCCATCACTGGTGATTTAACGGTAAAAGGAACACAAGGCCACGTGGCCTACCCTCACCTAGCCAGCAATCCAGTGCATGAGTCTCTACTCGCGATTCATGAACTCGCGACGACAGAATGGGACAAAGGGAATGATTACTTCCCACCGACCAGTTTCCAGATCCCGAATGTATCGGCTGGCACTGGTGCGTCTAACGTTATTCCTGGCGAGTTCCATGTTCAGTTCAACCTACGTTTTAGTACTGAGCTTAACAATGACGCAATTGTTCAGCGTGTTACCGAAACATTGGACAAGCATGAGCTGGACTACGACCTAAAATGGACATTCAACGGTGACCCATTCCTGACCGATACGGGCGCACTGCTAGACGCGGTTGTAGCTGCAGTGGCCGAAGTCAATGATACGAAGCCAGCGCTACTTACAACTGGCGGTACGTCTGATGGTCGTTTTATTGCTCGAATGGGAGGTCAAGTCGTAGAGTTAGGTCCTGTTAACGCTACGATTCATAAAGTGAACGAGTGTGTGAAAGTCGACGATCTTGAAAAGTTGACGGACATGTACGAAAACACGTTGAAACACCTATTGGCGAAATAATCAGCGAGAACACAATGACACCAGAGCAACTCACCGGAATCACTGATTCTCATCTTCAATCCACACTAGTGGGGCAAAAAGCGTTTCTACTCCACCCTGAAGTGGCTGACGATCTGCTAAAGATGATTGAAGCGGCAACAGAAGCAGGTTTCAAAATGGAAATCGCCAGTGGTTTTCGTGACTTTAATCGCCAAAAAGCCATCTGGAACGGGAAGTTTTCTGGTGAGTTGCCAATTCTCGACATCAACTCCCGCCCTTTGAATAAAGCAGAGTTAAATGACGAAGAGAAATTGATGGCCATTTTGCGCTGGTCGGCATTGCCCGGAGGAAGTCGTCATCATTGGGGTTGTGATTTTGATGTCTATGCGCGCAATTTATTGCCTGCTGACACCAAACTCAAGTTGGAACCTTGGGAGTATCTTGAAGGCCACCAGCAGGCGTTCTACCAATGGTTAAAAGCCAACCTTGGTCGGTTCGGTTTCTTCTTTCCTTATCAGCATGATTTAGGTGGCGTTTCGATTGAGCCTTGGCACATTAGTCACCGCGCTGTCGGGCAGCAATGCCTCGAGCAGTTGACGCTTGATGTACTCAGAAGCCAGTTGATTAAACAAAATCAGACCGACAACATTGCAGGGATTGACGTCATACTGAATAATTTGGATAACGTCGTTGCCAAATTTATTCACAATATCACGCCGCCGGAGGCTCTATGATAGAAATACTAACCAATCCTTGGGTCATTATTATTGTAGTGTTGAGCGTGGTCATTGGTAATATTGCCGCACTCAAATATACCGCAAAAATGAAGTTTGGTCAGATGGATAAAAGCCGTAAGAACGATTTAGATAAGCTGAACACATTGGATAAACAGCGCTACGCTGAAGAAGATAAAAACAAAAACGAGCCTCGTTAGTTACTCACCAGCTTCATCTCGACACATTTAATCTAAACATCAAAAAAGGGACCACTAGGTCCCTTTTCTATCATTAAGTAAACACGCCGCGTTAAGCTCGCTTTGTTTACTGCTTCACTGTTGCAGCCAATACAGGCGCTAGTGATTTCAAAAACTCTTCTTCTACTGGCTTGCCAGAGGAGTCGGTGATATTGATAGACGTACGGTTGCCTAAATCACCAAGTAAGAATGTGTACTTACCAGCGGCTAACTCCACTGGTTTAACGCCGATATCGTTCCAGAATTCATCATCCGGAGACGCATATTTCGCAGTGATTGTGCCCTGAGACTGGCTACGCTCTTCAATCTTAAAGCCCATCTTAGGTAGAATATTAGGCAGACGCTGCCAAAGCATGTTGTATTGCGCACGCGCGATAATCACTGGAAGTCCGCTGCGGTCTTTACCCATTGTGATTGGGATCTGTTTAACCAACTCTTGCGCTTTACGCTGTGCTTCTTCACGCACTTCTTGATCGTAGCGAGCGGTGACCAAGTTCGTCATGAACACATTGTAGCGCTCACGGTTGGTCGCCGTTACTTCTTTCACTTGATTGCCTTCACGCCAGTCAATAAGGCTCACCTTAAAGCCGTGTCGACCATTTGCTTCAGCGCGTACGATTTCATATCGGCTGCCAATTTCTAGCTCTTCATCTGGCGAATCCCAAGTCACCCATCCTGTCTCGATGCGAGAGTCTGTTTGGCTTTCAACTGGAATCTCGTTGGCCGCGACCATGTTTTGCACCGTTTGCCAAACTTTATCTAGTTCATCTTTACGAAGTAGCCAAAGTGTCACTTCACCATCACTACTGCGGTCTAGACGTGCACCGGGAATAAGCTCTAGGACTTGTTGAGGTGGACGAATGTCGACATCTTTACCGACACCACCAGCGTAGTTACCCTGAGGGATCTCGTAGTTAGGGTAAAACTGAGGCTGTGCACCCTGTGGGACATTCCACTCACCCAAATTGGGGGAGTTCAAATACTCGAAGTCATCTTTTGCTTGACGACGTTGATTGGCACCACCTGAACAGGCAGTCAATACGAATACAGCTAATGAACTTAACACTAACTGGCTTGAAAGCTTCATCTATACTCCTAAAACACCGAGGGCGCTTTGGCCCCCAGTATGAACTTCAATCCTAGTAACTCAATCTTAATAGCTCAATCTTAATAAATATGGGCGTCTGTTAGCGCCTGCTCGACGATCGGCTGCGATTTTTCAGAAAGCGTAGTTAAAGGAAGACGCAAACCACCTTCTTCAATCAAACCAAGCTTTTGCGCTGCCCATTTTACTGGGATAGGGCTTGCTTCGATGAAAAGGTTTTTGTGTAGAGTCATCAAGCGTTGGTTAATCGCTTCTGCTTCTTCGTACTTACCTTCACTTGCCAAATGGAACATGTCTGCCATGTCTTTAGCTGCAATATTGTTCGTTACCGAGATAACACCATTGCCGCCAAGTTTCACAAAATCCAGCCCTGTCGCATCATCGCCACTTAGTAAGATAAAATCTTCGCCACAAAGTTCACGATGAATTGCAATTCGTTCCAAATCGCCCGTTGCATCTTTTAGAGCCACGATATTATCAAGCTTTGACAAGCGTGCCACTGTTTCTGGCTGCATATCAACAGCAGTACGGCCTGGTACGTTGTACAAAATTAGAGGCACATCACTCGCTTCGGCAATTGCCTTGTAATGTAAAAACAAACCCTCTTGAGTTGGTTTGTTGTAATACGGTGTCACACTCAGGAAGCCAGCAATACCAGAATCAGCCAGTAATTTGCTAAATGTTACTGCCTCATGGGTAGCATTTGCACCCGTGCCAGCAATCACAGGGATGCGACCGTCGGCAAACTCAACAGTTTTATTAACGACCTTTACATGCTCTTCAATGGTCAGTGTCGCTGACTCACCTGTTGTGCCTACTGCCACAATACCGTCTGTACCCGCTTCAACGTGGTACTCTACTAGCTTTTGCAGACCGTCAAAGTCTACTTCGCCATCTGCTTTGAATGGCGTAATCAGCGCTACGATACTTCCTGAAAACATGTTTATCTCCCTCATTTAACTCTTTCTGCATGGTACTGTAATGCGATTGAAAAACACAAGAGCGTAAACTCGCTTACAAAGTACAAATGAATGAATAATTATCAGTTGTTAGAGGTCTAGCAACTTAATTGCTCTATTTGGTTTGATTAACGGCAATATTGATAATCGTGTTGGGCTTTCGAGTGACTTTAGAATCTATCAGTGATTTGGAAAATACTGAAGAGCACAAGCAAGGAAAATATACTCTCTGGTCTTGTTAGCCAAGTCAGATCTAAGTGAATAAAACGGCCAGACAATAGGCAAGCACATCATGCAAACGTTTTGTTTATCCTATAGCCTGCATTTACTGTTTGTTTCCCACCACTCCCCTCAAGCTCCGACTGCTTTTTTATGGACTAAAAAAGAACTGGCTCGATATTTCTTCGCAATATCTGTGCTAACATCTCTCTATTGAAGAAAGGACAAGAAGCTCATTTATGAAGCAACATCTGGTACTTACAGCAGTTGGAACGGACCGTCCAGGCATTTGTAACCAAGTCGTACAGCTCGTTACTCAAGCTGGTTGTAACATAGTCGATAGCCGTATCGCTATCTTTGGCAGCGAATTTACGCTGATCATGCTCCTGACTGGGAACGCCAGCAGCGTGACTCGAGTTGAAACGCAATTGCCCCTGCTTGGCCAAGAACATGACCTTATTACGATCATGAAACGCACAGCGGCGCACGAACTGCTCGATAACAGCTACACCATGGAAGTGTTTATTGAGTCTGAAGACCGCCCTGGGTTAACTGAAAAATTTACTAAGTTCTTCGCTGATCAGCAGATTGGTTTAGACTCTCTTAGCGCGCAAACCATCAGCAAGTCGAAAATTCAACTCGATTCTGACCAGTTTCACATTGCGATTACTGCATCTGTAAGCGCGGATTTTAATTTGATGCAGTTACAAGAAGACTTCGATGAACTTTGTAAGTCGCTCAACGTACAAGGTTCTCTGAATTTCATTAAAAACACACTATAAAGTAAAGGAAATCAAAATGAATACGCTGACAGCAGGCTCGCCAGCGCCAGCCTTCTCTTTGCTCGACCAAGACGGAAATACCGTTTCTCTTGAAGACTTTCAAGGCAAGAAAGTACTTTTCTACTTTTACCCTAAGGCGATGACGCCGGGTTGTACTACACAAGCAAAAGGCCTTCGTGACATCAAAGCTGAACTCGATGCACATAACGTGGTGGTACTCGGCGTAAGCATCGACCCTGTAAAGCGCCTAGGCAAGTTCATCGAGCGCGATGATTTAAACTTCACTCTGCTTTCTGATGAAGACCATGCCGTTGCTGACCAGTTCGGCGTTTGGGGCGAAAAGAAATTCATGGGCAAAGTATACGACGGTCTTCACCGCATTAGCTTTCTGATCAATGAAGAAGGCGTGATCGAACATGTGTTCAACAAGTTCAAAACCAAAGATCACCACGAAGTCGTATTAAACTACTTAAACGAAAACGCTTAAACGCTATTGTTTTTCTACAAACAAAAAGCCCAGCAAACTGCTGGGCTTTCTTTTAACCATCGTACCTTTGGTAACAACTACTCTTGTTCGACAGGTTCGTTTTCTTCCGTGCTTGGTAATGCATGCCATACGGCTTTGACTAATGTCGCTAAAGGAATGGCGAAGAACACCCCCCAAAAACCCCACAGCCCACCAAAGACTAATACAGCCACAATGATAGCAACTGGGTGTAAGTTTACTGCCTCGGAAAACAGAACAGGAACCAACACATTACCATCCAGCGCCTGGATAATACCGTAAGCAAGCAACAACCAATAAAACGGAGGCGTTAAACCCCATTGGAACAAACCAACGATAGCAACAGGTACAGTAACAGCCGCCGCACCGATATAAGGAATCAAAACCGACAGACCAACGGCTACGGCAAGCAACGCCGAGTAACGAAGATCTAAAAGGGCAAAAGTCACGTAGCTCACACCGCCCACGATTAAAATCTCTAACACTTTACCGCGAATGTAATTTGATATCTGCTCGTTCATTTCATGCCAAACTTTATTCGCCAATTTACGGTTTTTCGGCAGAATACCGCTTGCGATTCGCAGCATTTCTTCTTTGTCTTTAAGCAAAAAGAAGATAAGGAGTGGCACTAAGATCAAATATACCGCTAGCGTTGCAATGCTAACTAATGAAGCAAGCGACCCTTTGACGACACTTTCACCCAGCCCCAGTGCTTGGTTTTTGGCGTTCGTCACCACGGTTTCTACTATTTCTAAATTGGCTAGTTCAGGATGGCGCTCTGGCAATGTGACAATAAACTTTTGTAGCCCGTTGTACATGTTCGGAATATCGTTAATTAGATTACCGACCTGAGTCCAAATCGTCGGAACCAAGCCAAACAACGCAATTAACATTAACCCGACAAAGACCAAGATCACGATAATAACCGACAAAGTGCGCGGCACGCCCATACGACACATTTTGACAACTGGCCATTCAAGTAGATAAGCCAAAACGATCGCGACAAGTAATGGCGCAATCAAGTGTCCAAAGAAGTAAATGGTGATAAAGCCAAACAGCAAGATCGCGACGAGACTTACTGCGTGAGGGTCAGAGAAACGTCGTTTATACCAACGACTAACCATTTCAAACATCTTATGCGGATTCCTTATTGAAGACAGTCAATGTGTAGTGCTCTGATGTAGATTGGCAATCAACCGAGTACCCTTGGGCACTAAGATAGTTCACAATGTCTCGTTTAGAGCTGTTGTCCACTACTTGAATGACAAGTTGATGATACTGCTTTGCTTCTCCTTGAAAGACCTCAGCAGCATGACGCTTTGCAAGTAACAGTGCCATAGGACAACGTTGCTCACGCAAATCAAGTAACATGGATTCCATTGTATTGCTCTGCACTTATGATAGGGTTGTATTGTAACGGCTTTTTGAGCTGGTGCTAGCACTTCTGACATGATTTAACCACATGCTGAAATAGCTCGGATGTAAAATAATTTACGAAACCAATTCATTTATTTCCGGTCTTACTGTTAGCTTATATCCTCACGGATAACCAAAACGTATGTGGCGCTGTTAATAGGCTCTCGACCTGTAACCACATGCTTATGTATTTTGGAGAACCTTTTAAACGTATGTTAAAACGCACTCGCTCGCTAGTTTGCTTATGTCTTGCTGCTGCCATCAGTTCGCCGACAACTTATGCCAATAGCATTGACTTGCCAGACATTGGCACAGCTGCTGGTGGCACGCTTTCAATAGACCAAGAGTTGATTTATGGCGACGCCTATATGCGTATGCTCAGAGCCAGTAAACCTATCGTTAATGACCCTGTCATCAATGAATATATTGACTCTCTTGGGCACAAATTAGTGGCCAATGCGAATGATGTAAAAACGCCGTTCCACTTCTTTATGATTCGCGACCGTAATATCAACGCGTTCGCATTTTTTGGTGGCTATGTAGCGCTGCATTCTGGGTTGTTTCTTCATGCTCGTTCAGAAAGTGAGCTGGCCTCTGTTGTCGCTCACGAGATAGCGCACGTCACACAACGTCATCTTGCTCGGAGTATGGAAGAACAAGCACGCCGCTCTCCGGCCACATTAGCCGCACTTGCGGGGGCACTACTGCTTTCAATTGCCTCACCCGAAGCGGGGATGGCTGCAATTACAGCAGCAACCGCGGGCAACATGCAAAGTCAAATCAACTACACTCGTGCAAACGAAAAAGAAGCGGATCGCTTTGGTATTTCGACACTAGCAAAAGCCGGTTTTGATGTTCAAGCAATGCCAAGGTTTTTTGGCCGTCTTGCTGATGAGTATCGTTATGCGAGTAAACCGCCACCAATGCTCCTGACTCACCCTCTGCCTGAAGATCGAATTACCGATAGCCGTGCGCGAGCAAGAACCTATCCTCCAATGCGTGTTGTGCCTTCAATAGACTATCATCTAGCTCGCGCGCGCATTGTGGCTCGTTACGCTGGCATTGATGGACAAGCCGCCCTGAGCTGGTTTGAGCGAACTCAAAAGAAAGCCTCTGCGGACATTACACCTGCTTTTGATTATGGTCGAGCACTCGTGCATTTAGACAATAAACGCCTATCTCAAGCGGAACCAATTTTGAAAAAGTTACTGGAACAAGACCCAAGTAACCCGTTTTACTTGGACGCTATGACGGATTTATATATCGAGAAGAAGCAGCCAGAAAAAGCGACCGAGATGCTCCGTAAAGCGTTATCTCGTAACCCTCAAAATAAAGTATTAACCATTAACTACGCCAATGCGCTACTTGAGGACAATAAAAACGATCAAGCCACGCGAGTTCTTCAAAGATACACTCATGACTATCCTGAAGATACAAATGGCTGGCACCTAATATCGAAGAGCTACCACGCGCTAGGGCGTAGCGATGAAGAATTGGCTGCTCGAGCGGAAATTTTGGCATTGCGAGCAAATTGGAATAAAGCGATTCAATATTATAGTGAAGCAAGTAAAATGGCCAAGTTGGGCAGCTTAGAGCAAGCGCGATACGATGCCCGTATCGACCAACTCATGATCCAAAGAGATCGATTCATGGCATTACAATAACGAAATGGAGAAAACCATGTCAGTCGTGATTTATCACAACCCTCGTTGCTCAAAGAGCCGTCAAACACTTGAACTGCTTGAGCAAAATGGTGTTACACCGGAAGTCGTCAAATACCTAGACACACCACTTAACGTGGATGAACTAAAAGCGCTGTACGCCCAGCTTGGCTTTTCATCTGTACGTGAAATGATGCGCACTAAAGAAACTGAATATAAAGAGCTTGGCTTAGGCGAAGACTCCGTCAGCGATGAGCAATTATTCGAAGCAATGGCGAAAAATCCAAAGTTGTTTGAGCGTCCGGTAGTCGTTGCCAACGGCAAAGCAAAAATTGGTCGCCCACCAGAGCAAGTGTTGGATATTTTATAAATGGATTGCCAGATCCTTATTTTGTATTTCAGCCGTCATGGCTCGACAAAACAACTGGCAAGACAAATAGCAAGAGGAGTCGAATCGACTCCTCAATGCCAAGCAATTTTGCGTACAGTTGAAGAATTGTCACCTCACTCACACTCCCCTTCTGATCCAATTGTTACTCTAGAGGAACTGAAAACGTGCGACGGTCTAGCGTTTGGCAGTCCCGTCTGGTTTGGCAACATGGCTGCGCCTTTAAAGCACTTCTGGGATCAGACTACATCTTTATGGGTCAGTGGTGACTTAATCGATAAGCCTGCTTGTGTCTTTACCTCTTCGTCCTCGATGCATGGTGGTCAAGAAACAACGTTACAAAGCATGATGACCCCTTTATTGCATCACGGGATGATGGTTTTGGGCATTCCTTATTCCGAGCCAGAGTTACACACTACGCAGTCCGGAGGCACTCCGTATGGCGCCAGCAGTGTAGGCCATGAGGCAACCCTAAGCAGTGAAGAGATTCGCCTGGCACAACAATTAGGCAAAAGGCTGGCAACTGCAGCGTTAAAACTAAAAGTCTGTTAGTAAAATCAAGGATAGTTAATCGATGTCTGACTCTTTAGACCAAACACCACTCGGTACACAGGCTAAAACCTATCGTTACCTGGCTTTATTTGGCAACTTAGCCTTATTAGCCTGGGTCGCTATTTGGCAGCTTGCGTTATCCCCTCATCCCCACCTCAGCAGCACAACACTTGCTATTGCTTGGTGTATTCCGCTACTACTTCCGTTGCCTGGTATTTTAGCTGGTAAGCCTTACACTCATGCTTGGGCTAACTTTGTTCTTATGCTGTATTTCTTGCATGCGCTGACCATCCTTTATGTGGATGGGGGTGAACGCTGGCTTGCGGCAGTGGAACTGATACTGACTTCACTCGGTTTCGCTGGCAATATTTTGTTTGCTAGAGCGAGAGGCAAAGAGCTAGGTCTTAAGTTGAAACGCCTCTCTCAAGTAGAAAAAGAAGAAAAAGCGAAATTCAATAAATAACGCCAATTGCAGTCAATCACTGATCATTGGTTCGAATACGAATTTAGAAAACAAAAAGAGTCGCTATTGCGACTCTTTTTTATGCTTACCACATTGGTCTTTGATCCTTGCGTTTCACGCCTGGAACGCTACCAAGGAGATTACGATGCCGAGCGCCACTCGTAGATCAAGTCATACTGTTCTCGGGCAGGCTCCACAATCATCGGCTGAGTTGGCTGTGTTTCGTCACTTGCTTCTGCCACAATATCTACTGGTACTTCAGGCTGCGCTTCTTTTGGCGTCGCGGCGTCTTTTGCTTCATTACTCTGAACCAATGGCTCTTCTTCTTGAGTTGAAGCTGGGGCATCAACTTCACCTAAAGGATCTTCAAAAACCATTAATTGAGAAATAGAAGAAGCTTCTTTCTCAAAAGCTTGTTGTGATGCCAAAAGGTGGATGTTGAGCGTTAACTCGTCCCCTTGAACACGCTTAATCTCTGTACCCGCAACCGAATTAAGTTGTTTTAACGCATTCTCTAAACGGAAGAAGTCCGTGGCAGAGGTTACATTAAGGACTTTCACTGCTAGCGCTTTTGAAGACTTTCCTGAAACCACAACTGCACTCTTACTTGCATAGTAGTCTGCGATGCCATCCACCATTTCTGCAATAGCATTAGCACCTGATACAGACCCGCTACGCGGAGAACGTTGCGCTTCTACAATTCTCGTTGGCGACTGGTCGTAGAGTGTCCAACGAATTTGTTCACCTTGAGCCCGTACAACCAAAACGGCGTCAGCTGGGTAGCGCTGGCTAGCTTGACCAATTGGCTCAATAAAGCCGCCCCAAAGATCAGAGACATTAACACCGGTTACATCATCAAAATCCCCAACCGGGATAGTGATTGGTAGGCCTCTTAATTTCGCTGCGCTACGAAGTGCTGCAACATTTGAAGATTCAGAATGTTCCCACGCAATGTTACGATCGTAACCCTGTTCTTCAACCATCCAAACTAAAATATTGGCACGATTTGGCGACCAAGATGGCAATTGTGCTTGTGTTAAAAGAGAGCTGATTTGGTCGTTGTTAAACAACATTTTTAAGCTCGCTTTTCCATCAACCTGCCCATAGCTTAGTTGAGAAATGTAACGCGCACTTGAGCTAAGTGCCTTTTTAATCACTGGATTGCTTAAAGAGGATTGAGAACCGGTCGCTCGAACAATCACATCCTGCATACCTTGTTGACGAGCCAAAGACTCACCGTCGTTCTGCTCACTGTCGATAACCACTTCGGCACGATAGATATCCACCTGAGTTAATGCATATACTGGTAGGGACAACCAACCTATCAGTAAGAGAGCTAAATAGCGCATAGTTTTTATAATCCTCTGAACAAGAACCCGAATAATAAGCAACTATCAAATCTTGAGCAAGGCAAGTACTGAGTAAATTGTCTGTATTATGACCAGCTTTGTTAACTCGGGCCTCAACCAGCACTTCAGTGCTATTTTTTATAATAAACTCATTGCTTATTAAGCTATCTCAACAAGTTAGGCTGTCCATTTTTCATCTTCACGCAAGACACGTAAAAGAGGACAATTTGCAAGCAAGCAACTCTCAAAAGTGCTATTTATGGGAAAAATTCAATCGAAAGTTTGATCTATGCAACATTGCAAACGATTGCAGGATGATAGTATTCGCCGGATTTGTCTGCGTATCTTGAAAATAGGGAATTATTATGAAAAACGCGTTACAAGGCGCTCAAATGCTCTTTGTCGCTTTTGGTGCTTTGGTGCTTGTGCCGCTCCTAACTGGCCTTGATCCAAACGTAGCCCTCTTTGGTGCCGGTGTCGGTACCCTCCTCTTCCAATTAATGACTAAACGTTCTGTTCCCATCTTCCTTGCCTCTTCTTTTGCGTTTATTGCTCCTATTATGTTCGGTATCCAAACTTGGGGTATCGGTGCAACGATGGGCGGCTTGATGGCAGCTGGCTTAGTTTATGTGGCTCTAGGGGCGATGATCAAAGTGCGTGGTGTTGGATTTATCCATAAAATTCTCCCGCCCGTTGTCGTTGGCCCTGTGATCATGGTTATCGGCCTTGGCCTTGCCCCAACAGCAGTGAACATGGCGGTAGGTAAAACTGGTGATGGAGCTGCACAGCTAGTTAATGGTGATGCTGCGATCATTATCTCGGCGGTCTCACTGCTCACAACCATTGTACTCAGCGTTTTTGCAAAAGGCTTTTTGAAGCTCGTTCCTATTGTTGGTGGTATTCTTGCTGGTTACTCTGTTTCTCTATTCTACGGGGTGGTTGATTTCACTCCCGTAGAACAAGCGGCTTGGCTAGCCATGCCAAACTTCACCGCGCCAGAGTTCAATATCAACGCAATTTTGTTCATGATTCCTGTCGCTATCGCACCTGCGGTTGAGCACGTAGGTGACATGCTTGCTATCTCAAACGTTACAGGTAAAAACTACCTGAAAAAACCAGGCCTTCACCGCACAATCGCAGGTGACGGGGTGGCAACTATCGCAGCTTCGATGGTGGGTGCTCCACCAAACACCACTTACAGTGAAGTAACAGGAGCGGTAATGCTAACCAAAGCATTTAACCCTGTGATCATGACTTGGGCAGCAATCACCGCAATCGTACTTGCATTGGTAGGTAAGCTAGGTGCGGTTCTTCAAACGATTCCAGTTCCTGTTATGGGCGGCATCATGATTCTGCTGTTCGGCTCCATCGCAACGGTAGGCCTCAACACACTGATCAAGAATAACGTTGATTTACATAAGTCTCGTAACCTAGTGATTGTTGCCGTAACACTTGTGTTTGGCATTGGTGGTATGGCTTTCGGTATTGGTGAGTTCAGTCTACAAGGTGTGAGCCTATGCGGTATCGTGGCAATTATTCTTAACCTTGTGCTACCAAACGATTTAGGTGAAAACCACGTTGTGGATAACGCACAAATGGAAGAAGAAAGCGCGAAATAGTTCGTTTGCGCCGCTTTATTAGTTGGCGTGTCTTACTCTTCTCCTCTTGTAGATACAAAAAAGGCTTGGTTTTCACCAAGCCTTTTTCTGTTCAGTCATAGTAATACATCAAAGAATTACTTAGTACCGAAGATCTTATCACCTGCATCGCCTAGACCCGGAACGATGTAGCCTTTGTCATTAAGCTTCTCATCGATTGCCGCAGTGTATAGCTCAACATCTGGGTGCGCTTTTTCTAGCGCTTCAATACCTTCTGGTGCAGCAACAAGTACTAGCACTTTGATTTGGTTACAACCTTTCTCTTTTAGGAGATCGATCGTAGCAATCATAGAACCACCTGTTGCAAGCATTGGGTCAACAACAAGCGCAATACGCTCCTCGATGTTTGAAGCAAGCTTGTTGAAGTAAGGAACTGGCTCAAGCGTTTCTTCATCACGGTAAATACCCACAACACTGATACGTGCGCTTGGCATGTGCTCAAGAACTCCATCCATCATGCCTAGACCTGCACGTAAGATTGGCACTACGGTTACTTTTTTACCTTTAATCTGGTCTACTTCTACCGGACCGTTCCAACCATCAATGGTCACTTTTTCTGTTTCAAAGTCTGACGTTGCTTCGTAAGTAAGTAGGCTACCGACCTCAGTCGCTAACTCACGAAAACGTTTTGTGCTGATGTCACCTTCTCTCATTAGACCAATTTTATGTTTTACTAGAGGGTGCTTTACTTCAACAACTTTCATGTCCATCTCCGGCTATAGTTGGCAATATTTAAACAAACCTTCAGATTATACATGATTTTCACAGGGATATCAGGATAAATCACTAAAGAAAAAAACAGACGCAAACGTTTGCTATCTATGTTTAAGCACTGTTAGAATAGCGCCGTTTTCATATCCAACTTAATACCGAGGACTTCCCTGTGAGTGGTAACAACTCTTCTCTTAGCTATAAAGACGCTGGTGTAGATATTGATGCAGGCAACGCGCTTGTGGATCGTATTAAGGGTGCGGTAAAACGTACTCGTCGCCCTGAAGTTATGGGTGGTATCGGTGGTTTTGGCGCGCTATGCGAATTGCCAACTAAATACAAACAACCTGTACTGGTTTCTGGTACTGATGGCGTTGGCACCAAACTTCGCCTAGCACTGGATATGAATAAGCACGACACGATCGGCATCGACCTAGTGGCAATGTGTGTAAATGATCTTATCGTGCAAGGGGCAGAGCCACTGTTTTTCCTAGATTACTATGCAACAGGCAAACTAGACGTTGATACCGCAGCGGATGTTGTTTCAGGTATCGCAGAAGGGTGTGTTCAAGCAGGTTGTGCCCTAATTGGTGGCGAAACTGCGGAGATGCCGGGCATGTATGAAGGCGAAGACTACGACGTAGCTGGTTTCTGTGTTGGCGTAGTAGAAAAAGAAGACGTGATTGACGGCACGAAAGTCGCTGCTGGTGATGCACTTATCGCTGTTGGCTCAAGCGGCCCACACTCAAACGGTTACTCCCTTATCCGTAAGATCCTAGAAGTATCTGGTGCAGATAAGAGCGAAGAGCTAGCAGGCCGCACTATTGGTGAGCACCTACTAGAACCAACAAAAATTTACATCAAGTCAGCACTTAAGATGATTGAGAAACACGACATCCATGCGATTTCTCATATCACTGGTGGTGGTTTCTGGGAAAACATCCCACGCGTACTGCCTGAAGGCACGAAAGCAGTTATCGATGGTAACAGTTGGGAATGGCCAGTTATCTTCAAGTGGCTACAAGAGAAAGGCAACGTCGACACACACGAAATGTACCGCACATTCAACTGTGGTGTAGGTCTAATCGTCGCACTACCGAAAGACCAGGCAGACGCAGCAGTTGCTCTTCTTAAAGAAGAAGGCGAAAACGCGTGGGTGATTGGTCAAATCGCACAAGCAGACGCGAACGAAGAGCAAGTTGAAATCCAATAATTTGCAAATCGAGCTCAAAAGATAAGAAGAATGAGGACACTAGATGACTAGGTCCTCATTTTGCTATCTAGAACACTAAAAACCATTCTATTAGTAGGTAGTTTAGAAGCTACATAACTCCAACCTACAATACCAAGGCGCTCTCGACATCATGAAAAACCATACCCTAAAAAACTTTGTGGTCCTCATCTCGGGTAACGGAAGTAACCTGCAAGCTATCTTGGAAGCTTGCGAAGACAGCATGCCAAACGCACGAGTGGCAGCCGTGTTCTCTAACAAAGCAGATGCTTTTGGTTTAGAACGTGCAAAAAAGTTTGATGTAGACGGTCACTTTGTCGACCCTAAAGCATTCAGCTCGCGTGAAAGCTTTGATGCAGAGCTAATGAGTCAAATAGATGAATACCAACCAGACGTGATTATTCTTGCTGGTTACATGCGCATTCTGAGCAGCGCATTTGTTTCTCATTACATGGGTAAGATGATCAATATCCACCCTTCTCTTCTACCAAAATATCCTGGGCTACACACACACCAGAGAGCAATTGATGCTGGCGATAAAGAACATGGTACGAGTGTGCACTTTGTAACGGAAGAGCTTGATGGTGGCCCTGTCATACTGCAAGCAAAAGTTCCTGTGTTCGAAGACGATGATGCTAGTGTACTTGCGGCACGTGTTCAGGCGCAGGAGCACCGAATCTACCCTATGGTGGCTAAGTGGCTGGTAGACGAGCGGTTGATCATGAAGGATGGTAAAGCCTATTTAGATGGCGCAGAGCTTGGCGTACATGGGTACGCCTCAGATGAGTAGCCCTGAATAATAAACTCCAAGCACAAAAGAGCAGCCTGAGGGCTGCTCTTGGTTGTTTTAATACTTATAAACTTGATTCAAGAAAACCATGGTGAGACTAGAAACCTAAAACCCAACATTCTAAAAAATCCCATAACCACTTGAGTAACATAACACTCGGAAAGTAGATTCTGAATCTGGTTCGTTCTTCACCGTTCAGACTGACGAGATGTTTTATGAGAAATTTCTATCAGTTACGTCTTTACAGCAAGCCTTAGCGAGACTAGGACTCTACTACCAGCACTCTAGAAAGTAAGAATGCTCATCCGTATCCGCCCTCGGTTTAAAACGCATAAAAATAAAGCTCGCGATTAAGCGAGCTTTATTTTTATATTCAGAGTAAGAGACCATCACTCTAACGGTTCGGTTGGCGCTTGATTGCCCGGCTTAGCCGCCGCAAACGGCACATTTACCAGTTCAGAGGCATTATTTTTGACTAGTTCACCTAGGTGAAACAAGCCGTATTCGCCAGGTTTCATACGCTGCCAAGCTTCGTTGCCCGTCAAAGGTTGAGTTGCGATCACAGAAACGATATCGTGTGGCGTTGTTTCTTCTTGGAAGTTAATTTCCACATCTTCATCAAGCAACGCGGCTTTTCCAAACGGTGCGCGTCTTGTGATCCAATACAAATGATTGGTGCAATACGTCATTACATACTCACCATCACTCAGAAGCATGTTAAATACACCCTTCTCTCTTAGCTCATCACAACATTTAGCAACATATAAGAATACCGACTCCATATCCTTTGGTGGCTCAGGATATCGATCTTCCATTTGCTTCAATAACCAGCAAAATGCCAGTTCACTATCTGTTTCACCGACAGGTCGATGTCGACCTGTATGCAAGTCTTGATAGCCAGAGAGCTGACCGTTATGCGCAAACGTCCAATACCTACCCCACAGCTCACGTGTAAAGGGATGAGTATTTTCTAAATTAACACCACCACGATTCGCCTGTCGGATATGACTAACGACCGCACGACTTTTGATGGGATAATTTTGTACCAACTCTGCAATTTTAGACTCACAACTTGGCTTGGGATCTTTGAAGGTTCGAAAGCCCTTCCCTTCGTAGAAGGTGATCCCCCATCCGTCACGGTGTGGGCCGGTTCGACCTCCACGCTGCATGAGCCCAGTAAAACTGAAACAAATATCCGTTGGAACATTAGCGCTCATACCGAGCAATTCACACATGGTTTAAAAAACTCCCTAACAACACAGCTCGAAACGGTGGCCGTAAACGATTATTCCATCTCTTTTTCGATCAACTGAATGATGATATGAATAATCTTAATATGAATTTCCTGAATGCGGTCTGCATAACCAAAGTGTGGCACGCGGATTTCAATATCTGCAAGGCCTGCCATTTTGCCGCCATCTTTACCTGTTAGCGCAATCGTCTTCATGCCTTTCGCTTGTGCTGCTTCAATCGCTTTCAGGATGTTACCTGAGTTACCTGAAGTCGACAGACCAAACAGTACGTCACCTTTTCGACCAACCGCTTCTACATAACGTGAAAACACGAAGTCATAACCAAAGTCATTACTCACACAAGAAAGGTGGCTTGGATCTGAAATAGCAATACCAGCATAGCCAGGACGATTTTCTCGGTAACGGCCTGTTAGCTCTTCGGCAAAGTGCATTGAATCACAGTGAGAACCACCGTTACCACATGACAATACTTTACCATCTTGCTTGAATGAGTCAGCAATCATTTTCGCCGCTGCTTCGATTTGCGCAATGTTATGGTCATCGCTTAAAAATTTGTTGAGCACTTCAGCAGCTTCGTTTAATTCACTTCTAATCAGATCATGGTACATAAGACGTTCTCTTTATTATTTCGGCTTCAGTCAGCTCTTGACTCACTGAGCAAATTGTTCTGATACCAATTTGGTATCGGACATTTCATAAACCGGAACTCGGGTTTGATTACTCTGAGTTTACCCACAAACGAGAATTAGTGTCGATAGTGAACCAACAGATTTAGATTAGTGATGGTAATAAACTTGTCAACTTGCTCATGAAACCATCACTCAAATCTCAACTTTAGAATTTTAACTCTACTTAGATCACTTTTTATCCAATCTTATGTTTTACATTTCCTTAATATTTTGATTACACTTAAACCAACTGGTTAGACCTCTTACCTAACATGCAGACGTACAAAACTTATAAAGTCTGAAAAGGAAAATATATATGGACATCTTGCTCTCAATCATCACGATGGCGATCGTGCTAGGCATTACGCTCTACCACCGCATGTCTCTCGTGAAATCTATTAGCTTACTCACCGCAGCCATGCTGGCTCTTACAGTAGCTGGTACTGTTGGCGTTATTGGTTGGGCGATTTACGTTCTCGCCGCAGCTGTGCTCGCGGTTCCTGGCGTCCGTCAGTCTTTAATTAGCCGCAAAGCGTTAGTGCTTTTCAAGAAAGTGCTGCCAGCTATGTCTCAAACCGAAAAAGAAGCGTTAGACGCAGGTACCGTCTGGTGGGAAGCCGAACTATTTAAAGGCAAACCAGAGTGGCAAAAGCTACACGCAATTCAAGCACCTAAGTTAAGTGCGGAAGAACAAGCCTTTTTAGACGGCCCTGTGAATGAAGTGTGCGCCATGGTGAGTGATTTCCAAGTGACCCATGAACTCGCGGACTTACCGCCAGAAGTTTGGCAATACCTGAAAGATCATAAGTTCTTCGCCATGATCATTAAGAAAAAGTACGGTGGTCTTGAGTTCTCAGCATACGCGCAATCACTAGTACTACAAAAACTAACGGGTGTTTCTGGCGTTCTATCGTCTACCGTTGGTGTTCCTAACTCTTTGGGCCCAGGTGAGCTACTGCAACACTACGGTACTGAAGATCAAAAAAATCATTACTTACCGCGTCTAGCTGAAGGTAAGGAAATCCCTTGTTTCGCCCTAACAAGTCCAGAAGCGGGTTCTGACGCTGGATCTATTCCAGATTACGGTGTGGTCTGTAAAGGCGAATGGGAAGGAAAAGAAGTACTGGGTATGCGCCTGACTTGGAACAAGCGCTACATCACCCTAGCGCCAGTCGCAACGGTACTAGGCTTAGCATTTAAACTTCGCGATCCTGAAGGTTTGCTAGGCGACAAAGAAGATCTTGGCATCACTTGTGCGCTTATCCCAACTGATGTCAAAGGTGTTGAGATTGGTAACCGACACTTCCCGCTCAATGTACCATTCCAAAATGGTCCAACGCGCGGTAAAGACATCTTTGTTCCTATCGATTTCATTATCGGTGGTGAAAAAATGGCGGGCCAAGGTTGGCGTATGCTGGTTGAGTGTCTGTCGGTTGGACGTGGTATCACGCTACCTTCAAACTCAACAGGTGGCATCAAAACTGCGGCAATGGCAACCGGTGCTTACTCACGTATTCGCCGTCAGTTCAAACAGCCAATCGGCCATATGGAAGGAGTTGAAGAACCATTAGCACGCTTGGGTGGTAATGCTTACGTGATGGATGCAGCAAGCAACTTAACCGTTGCGGGTATCGACTTAGGTGAAAAACCTTCAGTTATCTCAGCTATCGTGAAGTATCACTGTACGCACCGCGGCCAGCAAAGCATCATCGATGCAATGGACATCGTAGGCGGTAAAGGTATCTGTATGGGACCTTCTAACTTCCTAGCTCGTGGTTACCAAGGTGCGCCAATCGCAGTAACGGTTGAGGGTGCTAACATTCTAACACGCTCAATGATCATCTTTGGCCAAGGCGCAATCCGTTGCCATCCGTACGTTCTTGAAGAAATGAACGCGGCGTATTCTGAAGCAAGTAATGCTGTCGAGAAATTTGATAAAGCGCTTGCTGGTCACGTGAGCTTTACAATGAGTAACCTAGTGCGCAGTATCTGGTTTGGTTTGAGCGACGGTCTGGGCTCTTCATCGCCAACCAAAGATGCAACCAAGCGTTACTACCAACAATTGAACCGCTACAGTGCAAACCTTGCCTTACTATCGGATATCTCGATGGCAGTGCTAGGTGGCTCTTTGAAGCGTAAAGAGCGTCTATCAGCACGTCTTGGTGACATTCTAAGCCAGCTATATTTGAGCTCTGCGACGTTGAAACGTTTTGAGCAAGATGGCCGCCCAGTCGAAGATTTACCATTAGTACACTGGGGTCTACAAGACAGTTTGAAACAAGCGGAAGTGGCGGTAGACGAATTCTTAGCAAACTTCCCGAACAAAGTGATTGGTCGTGCACTGCGCGTGTTAATCATGCCATTCGGTCGTGTACGCAAAGCGCCAAGCGATAAACTAGACAGTAAAGTGGCGCGCATTCTACAAACGCCAAGTGCAACGCGCTCACGCATTGGTCGCGGTCAATACCTTGAACCAACCGAGCACAACGCAGCAGGTAAGATTGAGCTTGCGCTGTCAGTCATTCTTCAAGCTGAACCTGTGTTTGACAAAGTATGTAAAGCGCAAGGTAAGCGTCGCCCATTCTTACGTTTGGATATGATTGCTCAGGAAGGGCTAGAGCAAGGCTTTATCACGCAAGAAGAAGCCGATCTACTCAGAGAAGCGGAACAGCATCGTCTAGATACAATCAACGTTGACGATTTTGAGCCGGAACTGCTTGCCGCAAAGCCGCTATACCCTCAGATGGATAGTGTCGCGTAACTCTAGAATCTGAGACCACAAACGGGAGTATCAGCTCCCGTTTTTTATTGCTTCCAGAATCGGATTCATAACACCTCACACTACAAAGCTCCCCCCTGCGCAATAAAATCCTCGCACTCCAATCTTTCCCCCGATTTCCAGTGATAACTAACTCACAGACGTTCCAACTAAGCGGTGTATACTTTAAGTAACTCACTCACATATATGGTAAATCCGTTGGCTAAAATATTACTCGCACAGTGGTTCCCAGGGCTTGTTCAGCTTAAGCATTATCAAAAAGAATGGTTTGTTAACGACTTTAGAGCCGCCTTTTCTGTTGTCGCGGTTGCACTGCCAGTTGCCATAGCTTACGCACAATTAACTGGTGTATCCGCAATTGTCGGTCTGTATTCGTGTGTACTGCCAATGTTGGTTTACGCCATGATGGGCACATCTCGGCAACTCATTGTCGGACCCGATGCAGCAACCTGTGCAGTGATTGCTGCTGTTGTGACACCACTTGCCGCAGGTGACCCCACAAAACATTGGCAGTTGGTTATGACCATGACAGCGATGACGGGAATTTGGTGTGTACTGGCAAGTCGTTTCAAGCTAGGGGTATTTGCAGATTTCCTTTCTCGTCCGATTCTTTTGGGTCTACTCAACGGTGTTGCTCTCACAATTATCGTTGGTCAGTTTGCGAAAGTAGTCGGTTTGAAATACGAGCAACGTTATTTACTGGAACGTTTATGGGAAGCTCCACAACGATTAACCGATCTTCATTGGCCTACTGTAACTCTGAGTATCGTGACAGTTGTCGTTTATTTGCTCACCAAACGCTACCGACCAACTTGGCCTGCTGCCATGCTGGCGATCCTCGTAACTACTGCGTCAGTTTGGTTTTTCCATTTACAAGAGATGGGCGTATCGGTTGTCGGACTCACTCAAGGTGGCTTCCCTCAGTTTCAAACACCGGAGTTTGAGCTAGGTGAAGTCCGTGAACTAGTGGTCCCGGCGCTCAACCTTGCGATTGTCAGTTTTGTTAGCATGATGCTCACCGCCCGCAGTTTCGCTGCTAAAAACGGTTATGATATTGATGCTAATAAAGAGTTTCAGGCGTTGGGTTTTGCCAACATTGCCTCAGCGTTTTCGCAAGGTTTCGCGATAAGCGGCGCTGACTCACGCACAGCCGTCAATGATGCAAATGGCGGTAAATCTCAATTAGTTTCGATTGTCGCCGCAATCACCATTGCCATTATTGCGGTATTTATTTACGAGCCTTTACAGTTCATCCCTATCGCTTCACTTGGTGTTGTATTGATCATTGCGTCCCTATCGCTGCTCGATCTTAAAGCAATTTGGAAATTAAAATCTCGTGACAAAGATGCATTTTATCTGGCCATCATTACTTTTATTTCTGTGTTGATCGTGGGTGTAATACCGGGGATCACTTTGGCGGTACTGTTAGGGCTGTTTCAATTTTTACGGATTGTCATGCGACCGAGTGATCAGCTACTTGGCTTGGATGAAAAAGGTACCATTCGGACCATCGACGACTCAGGAAAAGCTTCGCCTATTCCTGGAATGGTGATTTACCGCTTTAACTCACCGCTAACTTACTTCAATGCTCCTTACTTTAAACGTAGAGTGTTAGAGCAGGCAGAGCATCACAAAGACGCAAGTTGCGTTGTCATCGACGCCGTATCGAGCTTTACTCACTTGGATCTCAGTGTGATGGCAACACTGGCAGATATTCACAATACTTTGAAAAAGAGAGGTGTACGCTTAATCCTCGCAGGAAGGAAACGACGTCTTCGTCAATGGTGTGAGCTTACTGGTATCAGCACCAGTGAAGGAGGCATCTTACTGCGAGCTGATATGTACCTTGCCATTAAACTTAGTGGCTGTTACATCAGTGCTGTGGGTGAGGGACAAATTCCTACTGTTCAAAAAGAGCCTGATTTAGAGCAGCCACCCAAACCTATTCCAGAAGTGGCTTAAATACAAATTTAATATAGAAAACAGGAAATTAAACTCCTGTTTTCTAGTGCTTATCTTCACAGCTGAATACGTGTTACGCCTTTGGCTTAAACTTTTTTGTCATCCCTTGGCTTTTAGGAGCCACCAGCCTATAACCAAGCTTTTCGTAAAAGACCGGTTCATCAGCAATCATAGAAACGTAAGAGCCTTCAAGTGCAACAGAAGAAAGATAACCGTCGATGTATTCCATGACTTTTCTACCTAAACCGTTGCCTTGATAATCAGAATCAACGGCAACGTCGACAATTTCGAAGTTACACGCCCCGTCACCAACAACCCGACCCATTGCAATGAGCTTTCCTTCATCCCGAACAGATACGCCATATAACGAATTGGGTAGACCAATTTCAGCAGCTTTCAACGATTTGGGTGATAGCCCGGCTTTGATACGCATATCACAGTATTCTTTCGGGCTTGGCACATGCTCTTCATATCTTATTGTCATTATGTACTACTCCTTTGTATCACCTTGGAGCTTACATAACTAAACTGTATAAATAAACAGTTAAACGTTGGAAAGATGTTCCCATTAAGCACACAAAGTATCGGGTCTAGAAAAGAACCCGCCGACAACTCTGACGCCATAATAGATATAAGTTGCTCTGAAGCTAGACATTCCTTTTTCTAAACATGTTTCTCTCAACAACGTATCCGCATGCTTTCGAGCACTTTGAGGCAACACCTCTTCCCTCATGAGTTGGTAAAGAGCATCATGCACTAAAGAAGCTTTCATAATGTTTTTTGTGTCTAACGCTGGCCCACTCGCTCCATCCCATGCATAGCCCTTTTTAATCGTTAACACGCCTTGTTTGGACAAACTAAGAAAAGGGCTGTCATACGCCTGACTCACTGAAATGTGAGTCTCAATCTTTTCTTCAGAATGGAGAGTGTATTTGTACTTCTGACGCTTTTTGTATTTCATCAGAGACCTCGCGTTTACTTATTCTTATTTATCACGCACAGCTGAATATTTATCCAGAAACCCTACAAGATCGGCTCTTGTTATTATGGCGTACTACCTATTACAAAGCCCAAATCAATATGAATAGAACTCCATGCAATCAATAAAGCCAGAACCCCTGACTTTATTGATCAAAATTCAACCAGAAACCCTTATTCTGAAGGAAGTCTACTCAATTTTTTATGGATATCTTCTACAAAATTGGCTTGTTCACTTGGAGAAACCTCTAGAACATAATGAAAAAACGGACTTGTATGCTCAGTAATTTTATACTCTTCACTTAACAGCTTAATTACTTGTTCATGATTAAATCGTGCGGAGACTAAGCCACTCTCGGTTTCTTGAGTTATAACTATATAGTGAGCGGTTGGAAAAACCGTAAACCTTCCTTCGACAGGAAACCAGGGAGCAAAAGAAATAATCTCGTCATCAATTATGTATGCTTGAGGTTTACTGACATAAGTGTAAGGGTACTTTTCATCTAAATAGGGTCTTGCTGTATCAAACAAGCCATCATAATAAGTTGGTATTTCTACTTTTTGGATTTTACTTAAGGGATCGAAAGTGAAGGTATCAAGTGATTTTAAATTATTACTTCCCGAATCTGGATTATTAACACCATTATCAATAGAAGAACAACCTACAATTATCACTGCACAAAAAAAAGCTAAAATTTTATTCATTATTTCTTTTATCTTTAATTGATTGTTTTGAAAGTTAGTCACATTAAAAATGCAACCAATTTAGAAAGTAAAAATGATATATTATTTATATAAAATCCCAAACATATATTTGAATACAGTAAACTTAAATATTCATAATTTATCCATTTTTCTTCTTCCAACTTGGTAACTTGATAAAAAAACGGAGCCGATTGGCTCCGTTTCTCGCTTTATGTGTTACTACTATTTCTTTGGTACTTCTAATTGCATCTCTGGCATGGCATCGCGCTTCGCTTTAATTTTGCGCCAGACTATCCATGCAATGATCACAATCAGCAGCATTATCAAATTACCCACCGCGATAATAATCATGCTGCGCTTACGCTCAGCCTCTCGCTCAGCGATAATTTGCTTTTCCATTTCAATACGGCGCTGTTCGGCTAATTCAGCTTCTTTTGCAATTCGAGCAGCTTCTAGATCAACTTCATCAACAACACTGAAGGTTTGCTCTGGGATAGGAAACACCAACGAGCGCTGGGTTGCAAAATCAGTGGCAAAGATCTCGCCGCGCCATGCGTACTTACCAAGCTCAGCATCGTTATTGAGGTTCAACGTAACTCTCATTCCATCTTTAGAGACCTGTCCTTGGCTGTAACTAATGAAACCATCGGGTGCGTCCTTTTTCACTGTGACTGCTATAGAGCCTGGTGCAATCATACCTTGCTCGCCACTCACCACTAATTGGTGTGGCTTATCGGAATTACGAGCCTGAATAAAAGTACGAGAGATTGGGTTCGGATAAACCAAGATGACTTGTTCTTGCGCTCGTAAGAATACGCCATTGCCAGACGTGATGCGCGCGCGGTACTTACCAGGCTCAACGTCTATCGGGAGCTGAACCGTAAACACACCATCCCCTGCTTTTTCATCCAAGCCGCGGCCGTCATCAGAAAACTCACCCACAACCATCGACACTGGACGAGCTTCTTTGATCAGCTCATCTTCATTTTCGACAAACTTGGTAAATGTCACGCGCAGATTCACGCGATCAAGGAAGTCGCGCAGTACAAGAGGTTTGCCGTCGGAGGTCAGGCGAGCTGTAAACTTAAGCGCTTCCCCATTATATAATCGGTTTGGGAACAGATCCGTACTGAGCTTTAGGTGAGAAATTAAGCGGATGTTATTTTTAGGCGTAACTTTCCCCACAGCCTGCCATGGACCTGGCATAGGGTTATCAACGGAAATAATATCGAGTGAGGCTTCTTGATACCAACGTACATTGTCGTAAGAGCCCCAAGCATAGTATTTTTTACCGTCAGGACGGACTAAAACAACTGGCTGAGAACTTTGCTCACGATAAACCAAAAACGTGATCTGCTCGATGGTTGGATCAACTCGAAAGCGATTGTCTAACAAAGACATTGTAGATTCACTCGCAGCACTCGAGAGACTACTCCATATCGCTAAAAACGCGACCAACAAAGCCCTCAACATAGCTTCTCCTATTGATGCCAAATACAGTCGTTCACCAACTCTAATCTTTTTTGGTGAGCTTCTAGTTCATCGGCACTTGCGCGCAAAACCTTTAGCGCTTTTCTTCCTTCAATACGACGAATGGTTTCTACCCCACCCTCTTGTTTATTCGCGTTAAATTCTAGACTCGTTTGACCACCCGTCATAAAGAGGTAAACGTCGGCTAGAATCTCCGCATCGAGCAAAGCTCCGTGGAGTGTACGGTGCGAGTTATCAATACCGTAACGTTCACATAAGATATCAAGGTTGTTTCGCTTACCAGGGAAGATTTTCTTCGCCATTGCAAGGGTGTCGGTCACCTTGCAGTAGTCGTCCGTTTTGCCGATGTTAGGATCGAGCATGCCAAACTCGTAATCCATAAATCCGGTATCGAAGGGCGCGTTGTGGGCAACAAGTTCTGCGCCTTTAATAAACTCAAGAAACTCTTGGTGCACGCTCGCGTATTCCGGTTTATCAACCAAGAATTCATCCGTAATACCGTGAACTTCAACCGCTTCTGGTTGGATTTCACGATCGGGTTTTAAATAAACGTGGAAGTGACGACCAGTCAGCTTACGGTTGATGATCTCCACGGCACCGATTTCAATAATGCGGTGTCCCATGTAGTGAGGACCACCCTCGCGGTTCATACCTGTGGTTTCGGTATCGAGAACGACAATGCGGTTATATTCAGAATTGCTGCTGGTATTCATAAGGTTATGTATGTCAGACTATGCTTTATTAAATGTTTCGGCTAATAGTACCAAAAAATATGACCAAACACGTTGAGATTTTCACTGACGGTTCTTGTTTAGGTAACCCAGGACCAGGTGGTTACGGCATAGTATTGCGTTACAAAGACGTAGAAAAGACACTTTCCAAAGGCTATACGTTAACTACCAACAACCGCATGGAAATGTTGGCGGCTGTCGTCGCGCTACAGACGTTAAAACAACCTTGTAAAGTCACTTTAACGACTGACAGCCAATATGTGCGCCAAGGTATTACTCAGTGGATCCATAACTGGAAGAAGCGTGGTTGGAAAACAGCGGATAAAAAACCCGTGAAGAATGCCGATTTATGGCAAGCTCTAGACAAAGAAACCGCACGCCATCAAGTTGAATGGCATTGGGTAAAAGGCCACGCAGGCCATCGTGAGAACGAAATGTGTGATGAGCTAGCCCGGACTGCTGCAGAAAACCCAACTGAGGAAGATACAGGTTACCAACCCTCTTAGCGAGATTCTTTCCTCATAGTGTTACCCTCTCGATTCATCACCCCAAGTGGTGTGAGCTTTTTCTTCAAGCGCCAATGCGGTTTGATAGGCTTGAGAGGGTATGTCCGTTTCCGCGCGACTATGTAATACAAACTCCCAGCGGGTGATGCCCAATCACCAAGACTATTTTCCAACCATGTCCACATCGTACGGTAACGTTTCATCGGAAACAGCGCATAACGATCACAATGAATCACTTGATAATTAAGTAACCCTAACCAATCTTTGATGCGGTTCGACGTAAACATTCGTCCACTCCAAGGCAAATTATGTTTACGCCATGGAAGTAAACTCGCTAATCCAGTCAAGCTTAATGGGTTGAATCCAGTAATAATTACATAGCCATCATCCATCATCACTCTATCGACTTCACGCAACAAACGGTGTGGATCGCTTGCATAGTCGAGCTGATGAGCGAGTATCACAACATCAAAGCTTTTTTCCAAAAAGGGTAATTCGTAACCATCTGCAATCACATTATGCAACGGGTTCTGGATATCTACGTTGACTTGGTGTTGAATGTTACAATTACAGCTGGTTAGCTCACAGCTCAACCCGCCCAGTTTGAGCATATGGTAGCCGAAGAGTTTCGGACACCATTCATCAAGTCGGGTCTGGATTGACTCAAGCACCCACGGACCGTTGTTCATTGCTGACCAAGTCGACGGGTGTGGTATAGTTTTGTTGCTGAGTGCTGGTTTCATTAACCACCTGACTAAAATGGGTGACGGAGAACGAATCGTGTTAGAGATCAAAAGCATACCCGCATTTAATGATAATTACATCTGGCTGATACAAAATAGCGATAAGCGCTGCGCAGTCGTTGATCCGGGCGATGCGAAGCCAGTATTAGAATTTCTGCAGGCTAACGAATTAACTTTAGAAGCGATTTTAATTACGCACCACCACAACGATCACATTGGTGGCGTTCCAGACTTAGTGCGTGCATTTCCTAACGTCGCCGTTGTGGGCCCAAAATCAGAGCCAATTCCAACCCTAACGACACCAATGGAAGAAGGCGACAAGCTAGAGTTGTTTGGTGAGATTTTCTTAGTACTTGGGTTACCCGGTCATACTTTGGGCCATATCGGTTACGTTGGAGACGGAAAACTGTTTTGCGGTGATGTGCTCTTTTCTGCTGGCTGCGGTCGTATTTTTGAAGGTACGCCTGAGCAAATGTTTGAATCACTGAGCAAACTAACGTCTCTACCAGAAGAAACTCAAGTCTTCTGCGCACATGAATACACGGCGAGTAACGTGGCGTTTGCTCTAGCGGTTGAACCTGACAATGAGCAACTTCGCCAATATCGCGACGATGTAAACCGACTGCGAGCACTCAACATTCCGACACTTCCAACAACAATACGCAAAGAAAAGTGGATTAATCCGTTCTTGCGAACCTCTAACCCTGACGTGGTTCAATCTGTTGCTAGTCGCATTAAAAATAGCGATCCATGCTCGGTTTTTACTGCTTTACGCGAGTGGAAGAACGAATTTTAACCATTTTCTGCTTGTAAGTTTGCAAGACCCCAGTATTATCAGGGACTGATTTTTCGAGAAGCGCCACTGGCGCTTCTCTTACGTTTGGGGTTGATATAAATCTATTTGAATTTCTCCCCATTGCATAATTAGAAGCTCTTTGCCTCTATAAATTAGTTAGTGTTTAAAAGATGTCTATTATCTTGCGACTGCCACGCACATTACGTTGCGCGACAGGCAGGTGAAGATAAACAGGCCCTAAATAGGCTGAATCCATGCGTTTGAAGTATACTTGGGCGTTGGCGTTGTTATTATCTGGCTGTCAATTGACTCAGTCAGATTCAACGTCTTCTACACCAGAAACCAATAAATCTGAGCAGACTGCAAAGCAAAATGCAGTAAAAGCTCAACCGGGCAATAAATCGTCACTAGCAAAAAAATCCGCTAACGACGCGCCTAAAGTTCTCTCCCCCCAAGAACAAGAAGATGTGTGGCAACGTATCGCCATGCAGCTGGACATGGATATCCCAAACCACAAGAAAGTGGACTACTACCGTACGTGGTATTTAAAGCACCCAAATCACCTTTACACGGTATCTAAGCGTGCGACTCCTTTTCTATACATGATCACAAAACGTATCGAAGAGCGCGGACTCCCAATGGAGCTTGCATTACTTCCTGTAGTGGAAAGTTCATTCGATGCCTTTGCCTACTCACATGGTAGCGCGGCTGGGTTGTGGCAATTTGTCCCAGGCACCGGAAAAATGATGGGATTAGAGCAAAACTACTGGTATGACGGTCGCAGAGATGTGGCAGCAGCAACGGATGCAGCGCTGGACTACCTAGTACAACTAAACGAGCGTTTTGATGGTAACTGGGAACATGCAATCGCCGCTTATAACAGCGGTGGAGGCCGAGTTTCTAGCGCAATTCGTAAGAATAAAAAGCTCGGTAAACCTATCGATTTCTTCTCATTAGACTTACCAAAAGAGACCAGCAGTTACGTTCCTAAGCTATTGGCCTTGGCTGACGTTATCGCAAACCAAGACAAGTACGGACTTAATATTCCTGCAATTCCAAACAAGCCTGTTCTAACGCTTGTTGATCCAGAAGAGCAGTTAGATCTGGCTATTGCCGCAGATTATGCCGGCATTAGCGTAAAAGAGTTGCAGAGTTACAACCCAGCATACAACCAGTGGTCGACAGCGCCTGAGGGGCCGCACCAACTTTTGATTCCCGTAGAGAAAAAAGAGACTTTTCTCACCAAGGTGGAGAAAAATCGCGGTAAAGGGATGAAGGTCGCTCGCTACAAGGTGAAATCTGGCGACTCTTTAAGCGTGCTAGCTAATAAATACGGCACAACCACGAAAGTCATTCGACGTGCCAACGGCCTATCGAATAACAATATTCGTATTGGTCAATACCTGTTGATTCCGACATCAACAAAAGACGATGCAAAATACGCATTAACGGCACAAAACCGATTAAACAAGACTCAATCTCGTGCTCGTGGTCAACTCAAGCTCACCCATGTCGTTCAGTCTGGAGAAAGTCTGTGGTCAATCGCACGTAACAATAAAGTGTCGTATAAATCGTTAGCTAAATGGAATGGTATGAGCCCTAAAGATCCATTGCGTGTGGGTCAAAAGCTAGTGATATGGAAGGACTCAGACAAAGGTTCTGTGATCCGTACCGTTTTCTACAACGTTCGCTCTGGCGACACCATTAGCGGCATTGCAAGCAAGTTCAAAGTAAAAACGAACGACATCGTGAAATGGAACTCGCTACACAAGAAAAAATACTTACAACCAGGTCAAAAGCTTAAGTTGTACGTTGACGTAACGAAGGTAAGTGTATGAACCCATCAAGCAATCCACTTGTGATGCTGTTGGACATTTTTCGTTCTCCAACATCTTGTTTTCTCGCGCTTTATCAACGCGGTGGATGGGGATGGCAACCGTTCACCTTCCTGATGCTTAGTCCGTTTTTATTCTGGGGTGCTTACTTTTCGAATGTCGATTTCACGTGGCTCAGTGACCAACTTGCTGCGCAATTTCAGCAAATCGACCCGAAGCAGATTGAGCTATTAGAACCAAACACGCTAATGGCAAGCGCGATCATCAATGATGTATTCAACCGCTTTGCCACCTTACTATTGCTCGCGCTTTGGTTCTTTCTTGCAACAAAGGCAAGCAAACAACAATACGGTTACTGGAAATGGTTTGCCGCATCGTGTGCTATCTTATTCCCAGCAGTATTGGGCGATGTAGCAAGCTACGCGAGCTTGCTACTCAAGCATGGTCAGGTAATGACTTACGCTGCCGATTTAAATAGCCTCAATGGTCTATTAAAGCTGCCTCTTACTAACGAATGGTCTCATTTCGCTAGCTCGTTACCTTTGCTTCTGCCTTGGTACATTGTGCTCGGCTACGGCGTTGTACTGACGTGGACGGAGTTTGAACGTGGCCAAGCTTTGGTGATAGCAAGCCTGCCATGGGTATTCTTCTACGTTATTTGGGCACTTTATATTGTGGTAACCTAAGCTAGTTATTTAACGTAAATGACAATAACAATGGGTTATGATCGGAAGCGTCGCTCTGCGGCGCTTTTGCGTACTTAAGCGTCAGACCTCGGTAAAACACATGGTCCAGTGGTAACCCTGTTATAAATTGGACTCGATGATCCGGCAAGAACGTCACCTCTTGTAAGTCCGCAGCCTTTAAGGCCTGCCTCATCGCATTAACGCGAGATTCACTCCAGCTATTGAAGTCTCCAGCAAATAGAATTGGCCCCACATGATGCTTTAAAAGCATTTCAAGCGCCGTTAACTGCGATACATACTCTTTTGTACCTACGGTGAAGTTAATCGCATGTACATTCACCACTGCGAGTTTCTCGCCATTACTCAAGTGATACTGGCTATATAATGCAGACTTAGGTAAGCGAAGCCACGGCTCTTTAGAGGTGTAAGCGCAGGCTTTTTCTGGTTGCCCTTGAGCAATACTAATTACACCGGCACCGCTACCCAGCGCCTTAAAAGCACTCACTTGATTACTAACCCAGCGACCATCCACCAACCACTGTTTAAATGATGGTGTCATGCTGACTTCTTGCAATAACAGTAACTGCTTATCAGCAGAAAACTCATCGAGTGCACGTTGCCAGTTAGCCCGGTTCTGTTTGTAGATATTCCAGACAAGCACATTGATTTTGCCGTCATGATCGAGAGCTTTTGAATCGCTAAATTCGATGCACCTGATATCTTGTGTCAGCTCGGTACCTGTTTGAGTAATAATTTGCGGCTGATCTGGTACGGTGAAAATAACCTGGAAGCCAACCAATACCGCTATTACGAGAAAAGCTAACGCCAGAAAAAAACGCTTAAACATACGACAAACCTGAATGTAGGCACCCGAAATCTAGAACAACCAATCTCGGGTTAAATGATTTCACTAATAAGCAAACAACAAAAAAGGAGCCACTTGGCTCCCTTTTAGCATAATAAATACGAAACAGGTGACAAGAAACCTTAGATCGCGTCTTCGTCTTCTTCACCAGTACGAATACGAACCACACGCTCAATATCAGTGACGAATATTTTACCATCACCAATCTTACCAGTTTGCGCGGTTTCAATGATTGTCTCTACGCATTTATCAGCCACATCTTCCGTTACAACGATTTCGAGCTTCACTTTAGGTAGAAAGTCCACCATGTACTCTGCACCACGGTAAAGCTCGGTGTGACCTTTTTGGCGACCAAAGCCTTTCACTTCAGAGACGGTCATCCCTGTAATGCCAACTTCAGCTAGCGCTTCTCGAACATCATCCAGTTTAAATGGCTTGATAATCGCTTCAATTTTTTTCATGTTCATCCCTTAAGCTTCAATCGATTGCGCTTATTATCGTTTAGCGTTTCGCAACATTCAATGTTTGTCTCTGATCCACCAGCGAAAATCCAGGCTGAGCAAATTAACATAGCGAATATCGTGAGTTGATAAAACCCAATGAGGACTGCTCAATGCCCAATCGTCCAAGCTTTACTTCAGACTCGCGTTTACTTCAAACTTGCGTAGTAAGCCGCTAGGTTAGCGATGTCTTCATCAGACAACAATGAAGCTTGAGCTTGCATCACAGCAGCAAGCCCACCTGTTCGCTCTTTATTTTTATAAGCTTTAATTGAACTGATAATATATTGCTCATTTTGCCCTTTCAGATTTGGGTAACCCGGAATGACAGCAATACCATCAGCGCCATGACACGCCGCGCATACTCCCGACTTTGCTTGACCTGCTGCGACATCTCCCGCAGCTAGAGCTTGCCCACTGAACATGGTTAACGCCACCATTGCACCCATGATTGTTTTCTTCATTGCTTCACCTAATCAATTATTATTTAAGGATTTTTATATTTTATAATCGACATTGTGGCATGAATTTTCATTACCTGCGCCAAATAAGTTCACAATCTTGACCATTAAATGCCTGATCAACGAACAGATCTGCCACAGCAACGACTCGGTCTTGATACATCAAAATCGGAATTTGACGACGCAGCCAGCTTGGCACATTGTATTCTTGGAACAACTTCTTCAGTTTTCGACTGTGATTACGCGTGGTTGGATGCGCTGATAAGCCTTCCGGATTAAAGGTCACGCGAAGCAATTCTGGCTGACTCGGAAGCGCAATCGTTGCGTTGCTAGAACTCGTCGTTAAGGTCAGCTCCCCTAGCCGCTCTGGCAGCGACAAAGTCGCATCAACTTGAATCGTACTTTGCCACTCAGTGACGTCAGCCGTTTCCGTTACCCAATAGAGACAATTTCGAAAACGGCGCACTTCACCTTGTTTAAGTTGTAGTTTGGGGTTGGCATCTTGCTGAGCTAATGCGACTTCATTCCAGATGAGATTGAGTTGTACCTGAGTCGGCATACTAGTATTAAGCTTAGACAGCCACATACGAATCAAGCGCGCACGCGCTAATCCACTGTGCTTAGCCAGTTCTTCAATACTCAAACTTAGATCCGTTTGTAAAGCGCGTTCAAACACCGCGCTCAATAGTTCATCCAATAGCGCTTCTTGTTGAGCACATAAACTTGCACTGCGCTGAACCGCTTGATGGATACTCGGCCAGCGACCAGACAATTCAGGAATAACACAATGACGAAGAAAGTTACGATCATAACGGGTATCTTGATTGCTTTCGTCTTCCACCCACTCCAAGCCTAATTTAGTAGCGGCTTCTTCGATGGTCTTCCGCTTGATAGTAAGCAATGGTCGAACTAGAGATCCGCAAGAAAACGGCATACTCTCCGCCATCGAAGATAACCCTTTAGGCCCGCTGCCGCGCTTAAGCGCAAGG
Organism: Vibrio sp. 1731; assembly: GCF_033339955.1. Lineage (NCBI taxonomy): Bacteria > Pseudomonadati > Pseudomonadota > Gammaproteobacteria > Vibrionales > Vibrionaceae > Vibrio > Vibrio sp. 1731. The sequence goes on from NZ_JAWOVO010000016.1 coordinate 38,625, forward strand.
AGAAAAGTCTCTATTTGATCGTCGGCATGTTGACCAGTCAACAGTATATCACCTTCTTGAATGTACTTAGTTAAGGCTTGGTAGCGAGCTTCACGAGCAAGAAGTTCAATACTTTCACCATTGCTGATGTCTAAGCTCACTCGCTCGATCGAGCACGATATCCCCACTTGTTGTGCCCAAAGTAAGCATTTATCGGCCCAATTATCGGCATTCGAGCTTAAACCATGGTGCACATACACAGCGTGACACTCTACAGAGTGCGCTTGTTGGTAGCGACTGAGTAATTCGAGTAAAAGACGTGAATCCACTCCTCCGCTAAACGCCAAGACAACCTTAGTGCCTAATTGATAGTAGCGGCCGAGAACTTGAGCAAAATGCGGGTAAAGCGATTCCATAAGCGATCCGATAGGTACAAAAAAAGGGCTGGACTCTCATCCAACCCTTTCTATTTTAACTGTTATCACTTGAGATATCAGCTAACGCTTAATAGCAATCACCGAAATTAACAGTAACCGTAGCTCATTAGACGCTGGTAACGACGCTCACGTAGCGTCTCTTCATCCAATTGTTCTAGATCTTCTAGCTGACGAAGTAGTGTCGCTTTCATATTCGCTGCCATTTGAACATGATCGCGATGAGCGCCGCCTAGTGGCTCTTCAATGATTTCGTCGATCAGTTCAAGCTCTTTAAGACGCGGAGCAGTTAGGCCCATTGCCTCTGCCGCTTGTGGCGCTTTGTCTGAATCACGCCATAAGATTGAAGCACAACCCTCAGGAGAAATTACTGAGTACGTAGAGTACTGAAGCATGTTCACGTAGTCGCCTACACCGATTGCTAATGCACCACCAGAACCGCCTTCACCGACAACGTTACAGATTACTGGTACTTTAAGACCAGACATCACTTTTAGGTTTTTCGCGATAGCTTCAGATTGACCACGTTCTTCTGCGCCCACACCTGGGTATGCGCCAGCCGTGTCAATAAATGTGATGATCGGCATGTTGAAACGCTCTGCCATTTCCATCAAGCGTAGAGCCTTACGGTAGCCTTCTGGTTTCGGCATACCAAAGTTACGTTTCACCTTTTCTTTGGTCTCACGACCTTTTTGGTGACCAATGATCATCACAGGGCGGCCTTCAAGGCGAGCCATGCCACCCACAATCGCTTTGTCGTCTGCAAACGCGCGGTCACCCGCTAATTCATCAAACTCCTCAAAAGCGTGTTGGATGTAATCCAGCGTGTAAGGACGTAGTGGGTGACGAGCCAGTTGAGCTGTTTCCCATGCACCTAGGTCACTGAAGGTTTTTTTCTTCAGCTCTAAGCTTTTCTTCTCAAGCTGTTCGATTTCTTTATCCAGGTCAATCGCAGAATCACCACCGTGACGAGAGACATCACGTAATGCTTCAATTTTCGCTTCTAGTTCTGCAATTGGCTTTTCAAATTCAAGAAAGTTTAGGCTCATCTATGAATCCTTGTTTACTCAGCGTCTAACATATTGCGCTGAATTTTTAGTTAAATTCGAGTTCTACCTGGCTTTTGCCAAGCAACTGTTTTAAATCGTCGAGTAATGTATCACTTGGCGTAACTCGCCACTCGGTGCCCAATGTTAACCGCGCTCTGGCGTCGGCACGCTGGTAGTATACATTGACGGGTACGGTTCCGGCTTTGTGCGGCTCTAAAATACGGCTGAACTGCTCAAAAAACTGATCGTTGATCTGATTTGCATCTATCGATACCGACAAACCACGAGCGTATTTCTCGCGCGCACTGCCGAGATCCATAACTTCACGCGCCGACATTTTAAGGCCACCGTTGAAGTCATCAAAGCTGACCTGTCCAGAAACGACCAAAATTCTGTCTTTTTCGAGAAGTTCAGCGTATCGATCCAGTGCATCTGAGAACAACATCACTTCCATGCGACCACTTCGGTCATCCAGTGTCATAATGCCAATTCGTGTACCACGCTTAGTCGTCATTACACGAGCGGCAATAACCAGACCTGCCACCGTGACAGATTGGTCGCGGCGAGTGGGCGTTGCGTCTTTTAGTCGACAACTGGTGTATTTGTTTAGTTCCTTTACGTAGGCGTTAATTGGGTGCCCTGTCAAATATAGACCTAGGGTATCACGCTCGCCCTCTAACCACACTTTTTCTGGCCAAGGCGGAACCTGCGTATACTTATGCTCTACTTCTTCAGGTGCATCCGTTAGCACACCAAACATATCCGTTTGACCAAACGCTTCAGCTTGGTGATGTTGACTTGCTGCTTTTACCGCATCATTGAGTGACGCCATCATCGCCGCGCGGTGTGGGCCTAGTCGATCCAACGCGCCCGCGTAAATCAGCTTCTCTATCACTCGTTTATTGACGCGTTTTAGATCAACTCGAGCACAGAAATCAAATAGGTCTTTAAAGTGACCACCTTTATTTCTCGCCTCAAGAATCGCATCGATAGGACCCTCACCTACCCCTTTTATCGCACCAATACCGTAAACAATTGCGCCATTTTCATCAACATTAAAGCGATATAAGCCAGAGTTGATGTCTGGTGGCAGCACGGTGAGCTTCATACGGAAACACTCATCGACCAAGCCAACGACTTTTTCCGTGTTATCCATATCGGCTGTCATTACCGCAGCCATAAATTCGGCAGGGTAATGTGTTTTCAGCCAAAGAGTCTGATAAGAAACCAATGCATAAGCAGCAGAGTGCGATTTGTTAAAACCATAACCGGCGAACTTCTCTACCAAGTCGAAGATTTTCATCGCCAACTCGCCATCGATACCGTTCTTTATCGCACCTTCTTCAAAGATAGCACGTTGTTTTGCCATCTCTTCTGGCTTTTTCTTACCCATTGCACGACGAAGCATGTCCGCACCACCTAGCGTGTAACCTGCTAAGATCTGCGCAATCTGCATTACCTGCTCTTGGTACAGGATGATGCCGTAGGTTGGATCTAGCGTCTCTTTTAGCGACTCGTGTTGCCACTTTTCATCTGGATAAGAGATCGCTTCTCGACCATGTTTACGGTCGATAAAGTTATCTACCATGCCCGATTGCAAAGGACCCGGACGGAAGAGTGCTACCAATGCGATGATGTCTTCGAAACAGTCTGGCTGAAGTCGTTTGATCAGCTCTTTCATGCCTCGAGATTCAAGCTGGAATACTGCTGTCGTTTCAGAGTTTTGCAACAAACGGAAAGAGGCGGGGTCTTCTAACGGTATGGATTCAATTTGAACCGGTTCTTTACCTTCTCGCTCTAGGCGTGGGTTAATCAGCCCTAACGCCCAGTCAATAATGGTTAAGGTACGTAAACCTAAGAAGTCAAACTTAACTAGGCCAGCGGTCTCAACATCGTTTTTATCAAATTGAGTAACCGGAAAGTGACCTTCAGCGTCTGCATAAATTGGCGCAAAATCGGTAATTGTTGTAGGTGAAATTACAACACCACCAGCGTGTTTACCGGCGTTTCGCGTACAGCCTTCCAAAATATGACACATGTCGATGAGTTCTTTAACTTCCTCATCGGCCTCATACAATTCAGGTAGTGCAGGTTCAGCTTTAAACGCTTTATCTAGCGTCATACCTGGATCGGGCGGGATCAGCTTTGAAATACGATCAACAAAACCAAATGGGTGGCCCAATACGCGGCCAACGTCACGGATTACCGCTTTTGCCGCCATGGTACCAAACGTGATGATCTGAGACACCGCGTCACGACCGTACATTTCCGCAACGTGGTCAATAACCTGGTCACGTTTATCCATACAGAAATCGACGTCGAAATCGGGCATCGAAACACGTTCTGGGTTCAAGAAACGTTCGAACAGCAAGTCGTATTCTAGTGGATCCAGATCGGTGATTTTTAGTGCGTAAGCCACCAAAGAACCAGCACCGGAACCACGTCCAGGACCGACAGGAATTCCATTATCTTTTGACCACTGGATGAACTCCATTACGATCAAGAAGTAACCAGGAAATCCCATTTGGTTGATAACATCTAGCTCTATCTGAAGACGTTCATCATATTCAGGGCGGCGACGTTTTCTCTCTTCCTCATCTGGAAATAGGAACTCTAAACGCTCTTCCAACCCCTCTCGGGATTTCATGACTAGGAACTCAGTCTCTTTCATCCCTTCGGTTGGGAAAGCTGGTAGGAAGTACTCACCTAAGCGCACAGTCACGTTACAACGCTTCGCTATCTCGACACTGTTTTCTAACGCTTCAGGAATATCAGCAAACAGCTCACACATTTCTTCTTCTGTACGAAGATATTGCTGCGGACTGTAGTTTTTTGGCCTACGCGGATCTTCTAATGTGTAACCATCGTGAATCGCTACGCGTATTTCATGAGCATCAAATAGGTCTGGACTCAGGAATACAACTTCATTGGTCGCCACTACTGGCAAGTCTTGCTGCTCTGCCAATTCAACCGCAAAGTGAAGATAAGTTTCTTCATCTGGACGACCGGTACGAAGTAGCTCAAGATAAAAGCGATCTGGAAAATGCTGTTTATAAAAATCAACACACCCCTGCACTATTTGACGGTTGCCTTTCAAAAGGCCGCGACCAATTTCCCCGCTTTTACCGCCGGATAATACAATCAAGCCTTCAGACATTTCAGCCAACCAGGCTTTATCAATCACAGGGTGGTGTTGAACATGTCCACGTAAGTACGCTTTTGATATCAATAACGTCAGGTTCTTATAACCTACATTATCCGCCGCAAGCAAAGTCACTTGTGTCAGCTCTTCACCAAACTCGTCCGACTGCATTTTAAAGTCAGCACCAATGATCGGTTTAACACCACTGCCATGCGCCGTACCGTAAAACTTCACCAAACCACATAGGTTGGTAAAGTCGGTCAACGCCATTGCGGGCATACCGAGCTCAGCAACTTTCTTTACGATTGGCGGAACTTTGTTGAGGCCATCCACCATCGAGAAGTCACTATGAACACGCAGGTGGATGAATTTGGGATCTGACATTAACAGGTACCGTGTAACTCTATTTTGTTGGGGATTCTAACCTAAAGAGGTTGGGTTTATAACACCAATTAGATCGTTTGATTATTCTATGCCTAACGCTTTTTTTACTGGCTTGAAACTCTTGCGGTGTTCACTGATCACTCCGTGTTGCTCAATCGCTTCAAAGTGCGCTTTAGTTGGGTAACCTTTGTGCTTCGCGAAGCCAAATTGTGGATGAAGTTTATCCAACTCTTCCATCTCTTGGTCACGCACGACTTTGGCAATAATTGACGCCGCACTGATTTCGGCAACACGTAGATCGCCTTTTACTACAGCTTGAGCATCCATTGGCAGCTCCGGACAACGGTTACCATCAATCAACACCAAATCAGGTTGAACCTGTAACCCCGCCACTGCACGCTGCATCGCAACCATAGTCGCCTGCAAAATATTCAGTTGATCGATTTCTTCAGGAGAACAACGCCCGACCGCCCACGCCAATGCTTTTTCTTTGATTTCAGGAAGCAACGCCATGCGTTTCTTTTCGGTCAATTTTTTCGAATCGTTCAACCCTTCAATAGGATTGTGAGGATCAAGGATAACCGCAGCGGTGACGACGTCTCCCACCAAAGGGCCACGTCCTACCTCGTCGACTCCGGCCACAAGCTGGTAACCTTGCGGATATTCAAACGGAGGGAGTTCAACTTTGGTTTTGGTCGCTTTTGGTTTAACAGCCATGATAAATCTCTATTTTTCAATCAGTTTTAGAACCGCGTTTGCGGCTTGTTGATCCGCATCTTTACGGATCCAATGATGCATTTCCGTAAACTTATCTAACATCGGTTTATTGTCGCTTTCCAATAAGCGAGAAACCTCAGTAAACAAATTGTCTGGTGTGCACTCATCTTGTAGATATTCTTTGACGAGCTCATCATCCGCCAAGATATTCGGCAATGACACATACTTCGTTTTCAATAGACGTTTAGCTAAGAAAGCAGTAAATGCATTCACACGATAACCCACCACCATTGGACGCTTGAGAAGCATACACTCCAACGCTACGGTACCGGAGGCCAACATCACGGCATCGGATGCGGTGATGACGTTGCGTGCGGTGTCATCAACTAACTTGAAGTCCAACTCTGGCGCTAGCTCTTTCCATGCTTGTTCAAACTGCTCACGGCGTTTTTGATTAACAAGCGCGACAACAAACCCCAGTTCTGGAAATTTTTTATGGAGTAACTTGCAGGTTTCAATAAATGGCTCTGAGAGCATTTTTAACTCGCTACCACGACTGCCTGGCAGGACAGCAAGCCACTTTTTATCTTGTTCTAAACCAAGCAACTCACGTGCAGGCGCTTGTTCTGATTCTAGTGGGATGGCATCAGCCAAGGTATGACCAATGAACTCGCAAGGTACATTAAATTTGTCGTAGAACGCTTTCTCAAACGGAAGAAATGCTAGCACCAAGTTCGTTGCCGCTTCTATTTTAAAGATGCGCTTCTGACGCCAAGCCCAAACAGACGGACTCACGTAATGAACGGTTTTAATGCCCGCTTGCTTGAGGTCAAGCTCCAGGCGTAAGTTGAAGTCAGGAGCATCGATCCCGATGAAAACATCAGGCGGATTCTGAGTAAAATACTGAACGAGCTCAGCTTTCACTTTAAGAAGTCTCGGTAAGCGGCCTAAAACCTCGACTAATCCCATCACCGCAAGCTCTTCCATATCAAACAGAGACTCGCAACCTTGGGCTATCATTTTCGGACCACCAATGCCTACGAACTCTGCGTCTGGATATTGTTGCTTTACTGCTTTGATAAAGCCTTCACCTAGCGTATCGCCAGACAATTCTCCGGCAATGATGCCAATACGTAATGGTCTTTCCATATCTACTTCGCTATTTTTCCTGTGCGCTATGGATAACGGTTTGCCTTATCCATAAAACACAAAAAGATCGTAACCTCAAATTTGGTCACGATCTTTTTATTTATTGGTTCATTCGCCAATTAACGAATAATGCCACGTTCCGTCGTTTCCAGAATATCTGAGAAACGCTTCACAGCCGGCCACTCTTGAGCCATTTCAGCCAGAATAGGCTTCACTTCTTCTAGCGTCTTACCTGAACGGTAGATTTCTTTATACGCTTTTTGTAGCGCACGAATCTCTGGTTTCTCAAAGCCATTACGCTTCAAGCCAACAAGGTTCAAGCCGAATGGAGTAGCGTGGTTACCTTGCGCGAGTACATAAGCTGGGACATCTTGCACCACAGCTGAACAGCCGCCAATGTATGCGTAAGCGCCCACTGTACAAAACGGATGAATCGCAGACAGTGCCATCACACCGGCATAGTCATCAACAGTAACGTGACCACCAAGAATCGAGTTATTACCGATATGAGTGTGGTTACCAATAACAACATCATGCGCAACGTGTGCATTCACACACAATAAGTTGTCATCACCAATGATCGTGGTTGCTTTGTCTTGCACTGTGCCGCGGTGAACTTGGACCGCTTCACGAATGACGTTACGGTCACCGATAACCACAGTTGTGTCTTCACCACCGTATTTTTTGTCTTGGTTTTCTTCACCAATGACAGCATGTGGGAAAATACGGTTATCTTTGCCAATAGTTGTGTGACCTTTGATCACAACGTGAGACATCACTTCTGTGCCTTCACCAATTTCAACCGTAGAGGTGATGTACGTAAAAGGACCTACTGTTACGTTAGCACCAATTTTGGCGCCCTCTTCTACCACCGCTGCCGGGTGGATTTTAGCGGTTTCATGAATCATATTAAAACTCTCGACGAGCACACTTCAGTTCTGCAGAACATACCACTTCGCCGTCAACTTTTGCTACACCGCTAAATGCAGCAATGCCGCGACGTTCTTTCAGAAATTCTACCTCAATAACCAATTGGTCGCCCGGAACCACTGGTTTACGGAATTTCGCGCCGTCTACGCTTGCAAAGTAGTACAGTTCATTTTCTGTTGGTGCACCAAATGATTTAAATGCAAGTAAGCCTGTTGCCTGAGCCATTGCTTCTAAAATCAAAACACCTGGGAATACTGGTAGTTGAGGAAAGTGACCTGTGAACTGAGGTTCGTTAACCGACACGTTTTTAATCGCGTGAAGGTACTTCTCTTCTTGGAAGTCTATCACTCGGTCGATCAATAAGAATGGGTAGCGATGAGGTAGTAGCTCTTGAATTTCAGAGATGTTCATCGTTTTCTTTTCAGTAGTCAAAGTCGTCTTCCTATATCAATTTTTTGCCGCCAAGATGGCAAACGTGGCAACAGGTCGTAAAGCCGAATCGCTTTGCAATATACTAGCAAAATACGCACCATCTTGGAGTTAAATCTACTTAGAGCGCGTCATTATAGAAGAAAAAGACCCGCATTTCGCGAGTCTTCTTACAGAATATGGAACTAGAACTTGTTAGCCTTCGTGTTAAATACAGAGCGAAAGATAACTTGTTCTAAATTTCTTCTTTCTGTTCCAGCTGTTTTTCAACCGCTTTTAGGCGCTTATTCATCTCATCAATACGGTGAACTCGAGTTGCGGTCTTACGCCACTCTCTGTTCGTTTGTAGTGGGATACCTGATGAGTAAAGGCCTTTTTCTTCGATACTGCGCATTACCATGCCCATACCTGTAATCGCCACACCATCTGCGATAGTGATATGGCCATTCAGAACAGACGCGCCGCCAATCTGGCAGTACTTACCAATTTTTGTACTGCCCGCGACAATAGTACCACCAGGCATCACGGTACCATATCCGATCTGCACGTTGTGCGCGATTTGAAGTTGGTTATCCAGAATGACATTGTCTTCAATGATAGTATCTTCGAGTGCACCGCGGTCAATCGTAGTACAAGCACCAATCTCAACGCGGTTACCGATACGCACTGAACCAAGCTGAGGAATTTTAATCCACTCGCCTTTGTCATTCGCGTAACCGAAGCCATCAGAGCCAATGACGGTACCCGATTGAACGAGACAGTCATCACCCAATGACACTTCATGGTAGATAGTGACATTAGCCCAAAGCTTGGTGTTATTCCCTAGCTTGGCGTTCTTACCGATAAAACAACCAGCACCAACACTTACGTTGTCGCCGAGTTCCACGCCCGTTTCAATCACAGCGTTAGCGCCGATTGTAACGTTCTCACCCATCTTAACGTCAGCGGCAATCACAGCACTTGGTGCAATATCGTCTGCCGGTTTTGGTGTGGTATCCATCGCTTGGACCACACGAGCAAATGCGACATAAGGGTCTGAAACCACTAGCGCATTTCCAACGCATTGATCTTTATGCTCAGCCTTTACCATAACAACGGTAGCTTGGCACTCAGAAAGGTGTTTTGCGTATTTTGGGTTAGACAAGAAGGTTACGTCACCTTCTTGTGCTTTATCCATTGGAGCAACACGGCTTACAACGAGAGACTCGTCACCAAACAGCTCACCCCCGGTAATTGTCGCCAATTCGGCTAATGTTAATGTCTTCATAACTTCTTATTTTAGAGCTTTAATTACGTCTTCAGAGATATTGTATTCTGGCTTGCCGTACTGCAAAGCAGAGATATCAATCACAAGATCGTAACCATTTTTGTCTGCGACTTTCTTAACTGCATCTTGAATCGTTTTGAAAAGCTTCGCTTTTTCTTCAGCTTCACGACGCGCACTTGCTTTTTCAAGTGCTTGTGCTTTCACTTTGTACTCGCTGTCGAGCTTCGCGATATCGATACGTAGCTTTTCAACTTCGTCTTGACCCAAAAGCTCGCCGTCACGTTGTAGCTTCTCAATCTTTGTTTTAGCTTGTGCTTGGATTGACTTCAGTTCATCAGCTTTGCTTTTGAAGTCTTTCTGCATTTTTTGTAGTACAACTTCACGTTGAGGAAGAGCTTGAAAAACTTGAGCTGTATTTACGTAAGCAATTTTCTGTGCAGCTTCTGCCGCATTTGCAAACATTGAAGAGCTCAGTGCAAGAAGGCCAATCCCAGCCGCTTTGATCATTTTATTCAAAATATTTTCCTCTTTAGAAAGTTCTACCGATAGTGAATGTGAAGAACTCTTCATCATCGCCATCAAATTTCTTAATTGGTTTCGCTAGTGAGAATACTAGTGGCCCCATTGGAGACATCCACTGCAACGCCGCACCGTAAGAAGAGCGGTAGTTGGTTGGATCTGAGTAATCGTAGTAGTAACGGTCACCATATTCCGCACCTGAATCGCGGTAGTCAAACTCCGTATCCCAAACACTTGCCATATCAAAGAAGATACTGGTACGAATTTGGTTTTGTACTTCTTCTGATGCAAATGGTGTTGGGACAATCAACTCAACACTTGCTAGCGCTACGGCGTTACCACCAACAGAGTCATCTGTTGCTGTATCTGCGCCATTGTTTGAACCAGATGTATCACGGTAAACCGCTTTAGGACCAACAGAGTTTGAGCCAAAGCCACGAAGCGATGTAAAGCCACCTGCGTAGTAGTTTTCGTAGAATGGGAACAAGTTATCGTTACCATCCGTTTGACCGTAACCATTACCGTAACCTAAGCGGCCACGGAACAAGAGGGTAAACTCGTGCTTTTTAGTCAATGGCACATACTGACGAACATCGTACTGCATTTTGAAATATTGAACGTCAGAGCCAGGTACGGTCATTTTATAGAATGCACGTTGATGGTTACCTGCTGTTGGGAAATAGCCACGGTTTAAGTTATTACGTGTCCAAGAGATATTGAAGTCGAAGTCGTTTGTGTTCAACGCTCCACTAGAATCAATGTTGTCTGCTTGTGCTCGTAAGAACTGCTCTACCTGCAAGTAAGGCGATAAGTTACCGATCTTGTTGTGCGTATAACCGACACCGAATTCAAAACGGTTCAACTCATCGAATGGGAAGCCCCACGTTAAGCTCGCGCCATAGCTTTCGTTGGTATAGTCAACGATATTGGCTTCTTTAGCTTCAAATTCGTTATAGAAAACCTTACCACCTAAGCTTACACCGTCTAAGTTCCAGTACGGATCACGGTAATCTAGACTGATGTTTTTCTGGTAGTCATTCATCATCGCGTTGATACCAACACGGTTACCGCTACCAATAAAGTTATCTTGTTGCAGGCCAACCTGGAAGCTCACACCCGATTCTGTACCGTAGCCAACACCGAAGTTAACACTACCAGAGTTTGCTTCTTTGACAGAGTAAACTAGGTCAACTTGATCATCACTACCAGGAACTCGAACCGTCTGTACTTCAACATTTTCAAAGTAGCCCAAACGATTTAGACGAGTTTTACCCGTTTCAATCGATTTCGAGTTCAACCAACTGCCTTCCATCTGACGCATTTCACGACGAAGGACTTCATCTTTGGTTGAGTTATTACCCGTGAAGCGAATATCACGAACATAAATTCGGTTACCCGGGTCTACGTTAACGACCAAAGAAACTTCTTGATTCTCGTCGTCAAACTCTGGAATGGTATTCACTTGAGGATAAGCATAACCGGACTCACCAAGCACACGCTTAATCCCTTCTTCCATTGAAGTCACCAACGAGCCGTTGTATGTCTCATTGTCTTCAAATGGCACAAGTCTTTCGAACGTCGCTTCCTCACCAATCAAATCACCACGGAACTTCACGTCCTTAACGGTGTAAACCTCGCCCTCTTCTAGACCAAGAGTAATGTATACCCCTTTCTTGTCAGGAGAGATTGCAACTTGTGTCGAATCAACGTTAAATTTTAAGTAACCACGATCCAGGTAGAATGATTTGAGTGCTTCAATATCACCTGCAAGAACTTGCTTTTGATACTTTTCATCAGAAAGGAAATTCCACCACGGCACATCAACATTTAAGTTAAAGCGCGAAAGCAGTTCTTCATCACTGAACACTTCATTACCGATAAAGTTGATTTGCTGAATTTTTGCCGACACACCTTCAGTAAAGACAAACTTAAGATCAGAACGATTACGTGGTAGTGGAGTCACCACCGCTTTTACTGTTGCGTTGTATTTACCTACGCTGTAGTAAAAGTCTTCTAAGCCTTTTTCAATGTTGCTTAGCGTGGTGCGGTCAAGCGCTTCACCTTCACGAACGCCAGACGCGTTCAGGTTTTCTTGTAGCTGCTCGTCCTTGATTGCTTTGTTACCTGAAAAAGAGATGCTTGCAATGGTAGGACGTTCTTTGACTTGAACCATCAGAACACCACCGTCACGCAACACTTTCACATCTTCAAAGTTACCAGATGCATACAGGGCGCGGATAATTTCTGCAACATCGCCTTGGCCAATGGTATCACCGACACGTACAGGCATTTTCAACAATGCAGCACCCAGTGCTACACGCTGCAATCCATCGATTTCAATATCTTGAACTACGAAGTTCTCTGCTCCATTTGCAGATACACTGGTCGCCAGTAAACTTGCAAATAGAATTCGCTTAATCGCCATACTTGTTCTAATTATTCCTTGCTACTGCTTTTGTCTCTGAACTATCACAGACGAGTAAAATCATTAAATAGCGCTAACGCCATGAGCGAGAAGATGATCGCACCACCAATTCTAAAGCCCATTTCCTGCACTTTCTCAGGAACAGGACGTCGAATGACTGCTTCAATTGCAAAAAACAACAAATGACCGCCATCCAACATTGGTAAAGGAACGAGGTTAATAATACCTAGGTTAACACTAATTAGAGCGAGAAAACCTAAAAAGTAGACCAAACCATAATCTGCTGTCGCGCCTGCGCCTTTGGCTATTGATATTGGTCCACTCAGATTATTCAGACCAACGTCTCCAACAATCAGCTTCTTAAGCATGCTGATTGTCAAACCAATGACTTGGCCAGTTTTGTCTACTGCTTTACCTATTGACTCGAATACACCAAACTGAAGATCGAAGCGATAACTTTCTGGCCATTCTGCGACTTTAGGTGCAATACCTGCAAAACCAACGACTTCTTTGTTAGCTAGCTCACGGCTACCGGGCGTCAGCGTCAATGTTTGCTCATAACCCTGACGTAACACCGTCAATTCAAGCGGTGTATCAGGATTAGAACGAACCGCTTCAACCACTTGCTTCCATTCGGTTACGCGTTGTTGACCAATTGCGACAACCTCATCACCTGGAAGCACACCGGCTTTTTCCGCCGCTCCACCTTGCGAGACCTGCTCGATAACTCGATACACCTCCGGTGTATACGGAGCAAAACCTAACGACTGCATCGCTGACTGAGTTTCTGGGTCGAACTTCCACTCACGTAAATCGAGCGTTTTCGTTACTTCTGAACCAACTTCATTCGCTGACGTTAGTGTTACCGTCATCAAATCATCGCCAATATGAGAAATCAATCCCATATTTACTGATTCCCAATCCGGAGTTTTGATACCAGATATCGATTTAAGTTCCATTCCAGATTCAATTCCAGCTTCCGCAACAATCGAATTGGGCGTAACTTCACCAATTACAGGCTTAACAGCTGGGATACCAATTAGAAATACCAGCCAATAGGCAAAAATTGCGAAAAGAAAATTAAAGATGGGGCCAGCCGCAACAATAGAGGTTCGCTTCCATAACGGCTTCTTATCAAACGCTAGGTGCTTCTCATGCTCTGGCACCTCATCGACACGGCTATCAACCATTTTCACATAGCCGCCGAGAGGGATCATTGAGATGCTGTACTCCGTTCCGTCTTTGCCTACTTTACTCCAAATAGACTTGCCGAAGCCGATTGAAAACTTTTCAACTTTAACGCCGCAACGGCGAGCAACCCAAAAGTGCCCAAATTCGTGCACGGCAACAAGAATGCCCAGTGCGACGATAAAAGAAATGAGATTCCACAATATACCAGTCATCAGCTACGCTCGCGTATGGTTTCTAGGGCAATAGTTCGTGCCATTCTATCTAGCTCGAGCAAGCTTTCCAAGCTATTCGCATTCTCAGCCTTGCAGCTTGCGTTGATTTTATTCAACACAGACTCATTGATGCGAGCAATATCGGTAAAACCTAGTCTGTTATTTAAAAATGCATCAACAGCGACTTCATTAGCTGCATTCAATGCCGTTGTTGCGTGTTGACCTTCATAACAAGCATCAATTGCGAGTTTTAAACATGGGTAACGAGCAAAGTCAGGCTGCAAAAACGTCAGCTCACCAACTTTCGTGAAGTCTAGCGGCTTAACCCCAGCTTCTACTCTTGACGGGTATGACATGGTGAGCGCAATTGGCGTCGCCATATCCGCTTCTCCCATTTGTGCCAAGACCGAACCATCACGATACTGAACCATAGAATGAATTACCGATTGAGGATGAATAACCACCTTCAGTTGTTCGCGAGCAGCATTAAATAGCCACTTAGCTTCGATATACTCAAGGCCTTTATTCATCATCGTGGCAGAATCAACAGAAATCTTTGGCCCCATCGACCAGTTTGGATGAGCGATCGCCTGAGCGGGTGTCACCTGCTCCAGTTCTGCGATGTCAGTGTAACGGAAAGGACCACCAGATCCAGTCAACAAAATATGAGAAATGCCATGTTCTTGTAAATTGCAACGACCTAGATTGGTTTGTACTTGCTGTGGTAAACATTGGAAAATGGCGTTGTGTTCACTGTCGACGGGAAGTAGCTCTGCGCCAAATTCTTCTACAGCATCAATAAATAGCTGGCCTGACATTACAAGTGCTTCTTTATTTGCCAACAAGACTCGCTTACCTGCTTTCACGGCAGCCATGGTAGGCAATAAGCCAGCGGCTCCTACAATAGCAGCCATTACACTGTCGACCTCGTCCAGCGAAGCAATATGGCATAGCGCATCAACACCACCTAGCACTTCGGTACCTGGCGAAACCGAGTGTAGCTCAGCTTGAAGTTGAGACGCCGCAGCTTTATCTGCCATGACCGCATACTTAGGTTGCCACTGACGACATAGACCGATCATCTTTTCAACGTTAGTGCTTGCCGCTAAGGCAACGACAGAAAACAGATCTGGGTTTTGTTCGACCACTTTAAGCGTGCTTGCACCAATTGATCCAGTAGCACCAAGAATCGTTAACTTTTGCATGTTGTAAGACCGTTAGAAAGCTCAGGAGCGACGACGCCGCTCCTGATAAATTAGAATACGTAGTAAAGAAGAGCAAAAACTGGGAATGCTGCGGTTAGGCTGTCGATACGATCTAGCACACCACCGTGCCCTGGGATAATGTTACTACTGTCTTTAATGCCTGAGACACGTTTGAACATACTTTCAACCAGATCACCAAGCACTGAAATAACGACAGTAACCAGCGTAATTAGCACCATATGGACAGGGCTAGTGAACTGGATATCGAACCAATCAGCAAATGCCCACGCTACGATTAATGCCGTGATAATGCCACCAATTAGCCCTTCAATGGTTTTATTGGGGCTTACATGAGGAGCCATCTTACGTTTGCCTAAGCTTTTGCCTGCAAAGTAGGCGCCGCTATCTGCAGCCCATACCAAGAAACAAACGTACAACACAAGCTTTGCGCCGTGGTATGGATCTACAGTGATGTCATACGCTCTGAGAATAATCACACTCCAAAGGAATGGAATTAATGTCAGAAAACCAAATACATGACGTAAAACAAAATTACTTTGCCAAGATTTCGTCGTTTTGGGGTAAGTAATCGCCATTAAGCTAGCAATAATCCACCAAACAAAACCAATACCCAAGACGACATAATGAGGTGTCGTTAAGTGATTGAGGCTATATGCATCAGGCGAGATGTATAGAAAACTAAGTCCGGTAATAATGATTGCCGGCACAAGGGCAGCAATGCGAGAGTTGCTTCCTGTAAACTGAGTCCACTCCCAAAAACCTAATAGCGTTATTGCAGTTAAAGCGGCAATAAAGCCCATTAGCGGTAATTTAAAAATGCCTAAAATAACCAGGGGAGCTAAAATTAGTGCTGTTATTATTCTCTGTTTCAAACTAACTAGTCCTTATTGAGCTGCCATCAATGCCTTTATTTGTTCACCTGTACAGCCAAAACGACGTTCTCGGTTGATAAACCAAGTTACAGCTTCTACCAAACTGTCTTCATCGAATTCTGGCCAGTACTCTGGTGTAAAGTACATTTCTGCATAAGCCATTTGCCACAACATAAAGTTGCTGATGCGGCACTCTCCACTGGTGCGAATTAAAAGATCCACTTCCGGTAGGTCTGCCATGGTCAAATGCTCAGTGATTAGCTGCTCATTGATATCCTCTACACGAATTTCACCGTTACGTGCTTTTAGCGCTAACGTTTTAGCAGCTTCTGTGATGTCCCATTTACCGCCATAGTTGGCTGCAATGTTGATCACCATACCCGTGTTATCTGCCGTTAGGTTTTCTGCTTCTACAATTTTCTTTTGTAGACGCTCACTAAATCGACTGGTATCACCGATCACGCGCAACCGTAAGTTATTTTTGTGTAGTTTTTTTACTTCACTAGACAGGACCGTGATAAACAGTTCCATCAAAAGACCCACTTCTTCCTCCGGACGACGCCAGTTTTCACTACTAAAAGCAAACAGCGTCATGGCTCTAATGCCTAGTTTTGAAGCAGCAGCCACGGTCTTACGAACGGCACTAACGCCTTTTTTATGACCAAATACGCGAGGTTTTCCTTTGGACTTAGCCCAACGGCCATTACCGTCCATAATGATGGCAATATGCTTAGGAAGGGAATCAGAGAAGGCTTGAGAATTTTGCATAGGGAGTTAATTGAGTTCCATCAGTTGGATAGACTAACATAAAAAAACGCTGAGCTGTGAGCACAGCGTTTTCCAACAGTGATGTGTGTGGGAGTATTAAACTTCCATCAACTCTTTTTCTTTTGCAGCAAGAACTTCATCGATCTTCTTAACTGCAACGTCAGTTAGCTTTTGAATTTCGTCTTGTGCTTTACGGTCTTCATCTTCAGAGATTTCTTTATCTTTTAGAAGCGCTTTAAGATCGTTGTTTGCGTCACGACGGATGTTACGAACAGCAACACGACCACCTTCAGCTTCACCACGAACGATCTTAACTAGGTCTTTACGACGCTCTTCCGTTAGCGGTGGAAGTGGAACGCGGATGATAGTGCCAGCTGACATAGGGTTTAGACCAAGGTCAGACGTCATGATCGCTTTTTCTACTTTCGGCGTCAGCTCTTTATCAAAAACCGTGATTGCAAGTGTACGCGCATCTTCAGCAATAACGTTTGCTACTTGGTTTAGAGGTGTTGCTGCACCGTAGTATTCTACAGAAATACCAGATAGTAGGCTTGGGTGTGCACGACCTGTACGAATTTTAGAAAGGTTGTTCTTAAGCGCTTCAACGCTTTTATCCATGCGCTCTTGCGCGTCTTTTTTGATTTCGTTAATCACAGTTTCACCTTAAAAATGTCATCTTTCCTGAAGAAAGCCTAAAACGGTTGAGCAAAGCAAGCACCACCCTAACGCTTTGGAGTGGCACCTTAAGCCAAGCTTATTCGTTGATGAGCGTGCCTTCTGCTTCGCCCATAACCACGCGACGTAGTGCGCCTGGCTTGTTCATATTAAATACGCGGATTGGCATTTTGTGGTCACGAGCTAGCGTAAACGCCGCCAAGTCCATAACTTTCAGCTCTTTATCCAGAACTTCTGCATAAGATAGCTTATCATACAGCTCTGCGTCTGGGTTTGCTACAGGGTCAGCAGTAAATACACCATCAACTTTCGTCGCTTTTAGTACAACATCCGCTTCAATTTCGATACCACGTAAACAAGCAGCAGAATCCGTTGTAAAGAACGGGTTACCAGTACCAGCAGAGAAGATGACAACTCGGCCTTGGCGAAGCTCACGGATCGCATCAGCCCAATTATAGTCGTCACACACGCCTTTTAGAGGGATTGCAGACATAACGCGCGCATTTACGTATGCACGGTGAAGAGCATCACGCATCGCTAGGCCATTCATTACTGTAGCAAGCATACCCATGTGGTCACCAACTACGCGGTTCATACCAGCTTCAGCTAGGCCTGCACCACGGAACAAGTTACCGCCACCGATAACTACACCAACCTGAACACCCAGTTCAACCAGTTCTTTAACTTCTTGTGCCATACGATCAAGGACCGCAGGATCAATACCAAAACCGTCTTCACCTTGAAGAGCTTCACCACTCAGTTTTAATAGAATACGTTGATACGCTGGTTTAGGGTTCGTAGTCATGGAGTTTACCTTCCAAAGAGAGTTGTTGATTAACAGTCATGAATAGACACAACTTCAGTTATGGCTATTCATCACGGCTAATCGTTCACTGCTCATAAAAAGACCGCAGCCTTGGCTACGGTCTAATCTTTATACAGTCTCTAAGGATTAACCTTTTTGAGCTGCTGCAACTTCTTCAGCGAAGCTCATTTCTTCTTTCTTCTCGATACCTTCACCTACTTCTAGGCGAACGAACGTAGAAACTGAAGCGCCTTTTTCTTTCAGCATTTCGCCTACAGTTTTCTTAGGCTCCATGATGAAAGCTTGACCTGTTAGAGAGATCTCGCCAGTGAATTTCTTCATGCGGCCAACAACCATCTTCTCAGCGATTTCAGCAGGCTTGCCTTCGTTCATTGCGATTTCAACTTGAACCGCTTTCTCTTTTTCTACTACGTCAGCTGGTACGTCTTCTGGGTTAACGAACTCTGGCTTAGAAGCAGCAACGTGCATTGCAACGTGCTTAAGAGTTTCTGCGTCGCCTTCACCAGCAACAACAACACCGATTTTCTCACCGTGACGGTAAGAAGCGATTGCAGTGCCTTGAACGTATTCTACGCGACGGATAGTGATGTTTTCACCGATTTTAGCTACTAGAGCTACACGTGCGTCTTCGAATTGTGCTTGTAGTTCTTCAACAGAAGCTTTTGAAGCTAGAGCTGCAGCTGCAACTTCTTCTGCGAATGCAGTGAAGTTACCGTCTTTAGCAACGAAGTCAGTTTGGCAGTTAACTTCAAGAAGAACAGCAACGCCGTTTTCTTCTTTGATGATGATTGCGCCTTCAGCTGCAACGTTACCAGCTTTCTTAGCTGCTTTCGCTGCGCCAGATTTACGCATGTTTTCAATTGCTAGTTCGATGTCAGCGTTTGCTTCTACAAGCGCTTTCTTACATTCCATCATGCCAGCGCCAGTACGCTCGCGAAGTTCTTTAACTAGAGCAGCAGTTACAGTTGCCATTCTGTCTTCCTCGTTTGATTCGAAATAAGGTAAAAAACAGGGGCCTAACATTGTCGGCCCCCATTGCTAACTATAACTTAGTTTATGCTACACAAAGGTTTCACATAGACCAAGTGTGACACAGAGCCGCTATTATTCAGCTTCTACGAAACCGTCTTTTTCAGCAACTGCAGCTACGTCTTTGTTACGACCTTCAGATACTGCTGAAGCAGCAGCGTTCAGGTATAGCTGTACAGCGCGGATCGCGTCGTCGTTACCTGGGATTACGTAGTCAACGCCGTCTGGGTTAGAGTTAGTATCTACCACAGCGTATACTGGAATACCTAGGTTGTTAGCTTCTTTAATTGCAATGTGTTCGTGATCAGCGTCGATTACGAATAGAGCGTCTGGTAGGCCGCCCATGTCTTTGATACCACCAAGAGATTTCTCTAGCTTCTCCATTTCGCGAGTACGCATTAGAGCTTCTTTCTTAGTTAGTTTGTCAAAAGTACCGTCTTGAGATTGAGTCTCTAGTTCTTTTAGACGCTTGATAGACTGACGAACTGTTTTGTAGTTTGTAAGCATACCGCCTAACCAGCGGTTGTTTACGTAAAACTGGTTGCTTGCGATTGCAGCTTCTTTAACAGCTTCAGATGCAGCGCGCTTAGTACCTACGAATAGAACCTTACCTTTCTTCTCGCCAACTTTAGCTAGTTCAGCTAGAGCGTCGTTGAACATTGGTACAGTTTTTTCTAGGTTGATGATATGAACTTTGTTACGAGCGCCAAAGATGAATGGCTTCATTTTTGGGTTCCAGTAACGAGTCTGGTGACCGAAGTGAACACCAGCTTTTAGCATATCGCGCATTGATACAGTTGCCATTTTAAAATCCTCTATGGGGTTAGGCCTCCACATTCCCCATAACTCCGACCAAGCTTCTGCTCAGCACCCCGGAATATGTGACGGAATGTGTGTGATTTAAAGATAAAAGGTTATTCGGATGAAGCTTGCTTCGCCGCTTAACTTTGCTAAACGAAGAGAACAGTCCTCTATTCCGGCGCGCTTTATACCATATTTTAGCTCACTGTGGCTAGTAAAAATTATTTCTTCACCGAGCCACTTTCTCCTATTTATAAGCAAAACTTTAAACATATGATCGAATTAAGAATGATGCATATTCCTATCTAACTTGGGTTAACGCCCCGATGTCTGATAGAATGCGGCCATTCGCACGTTTACGTGCTTAGGAATAAGTAGAGAAAGCCAATGTCAATCAAGATTAAAACTGCTGAAGAAATAGAACGCATGCGCATTGCGGGCAAGCTAGCCGCAGAGATTCTAGAAATGATCGAACCACACATCAAAGTTGGTGTGACGACAGAAGAGTTAAACAAAATCTGTCATGAGTACGCTCTAGAAAAAGGTGCATACTCTGCTCCGCTTGATTACCATGGTTTCCCTAAGTCGATCTGTACTTCAATCAACCATATCGTATGCCACGGTATTCCAGCGGAAAAAGACGAAATCGGTAGCAACGGCCAAATGAAGCCGGCGGTACTAAAAGATGGTGACATCTTAAACGTTGATATTACCGTAATCGTTCCAAATGATGAGAATGCCGATCTGAGCGTGCGTCCTCAGGGTTACCATGGTGACACTTCTAAGATGTTCCTAGTCGGTGATGTTTCGCCTGCAAACAAACGTCTGTGCATGGTAGCTCAAGAAGCACTGTACGTTGGTATGCGTACCGTTAAGCCAGGTTCAACAGTTGGCGACATCGGTACAGCTATCGAGAAGTACATCAAAGAGAACAACAAGAACAATCCTCGCAACAAGTTTTCTATTGTGAAAGACTTCTGTGGTCACGGTATCGGCGATGAGTTCCATGAAGAACCACAAGTGGTTCATTACAAGAACAAAGACCGCCGCGTATTAAAAGAAGGCATGTGCTTTACTATTGAGCCGATGATTAACGCAGGTAAATTTGGTTGCTCTGTTGATGCACAAGATGACTGGACTGTTTACACGGGCGACGGCAAGAACTCTGCGCAATGGGAACATACCATTGTAGTAACAAAAGAAGGTTGTGAAGTACTGACGCTTCGTAGCGACGATACGATTCCTCGCCTAATGAAAAACGCGTAAAGCTGACAACCACTCGTTGTTTACTATATCCCTGCTTCGGCGGGGATATTTTTTATCTGCCGCAAATTTGTTAGATTGTTATTAGATTAGCTTGCACGGATGGCAAATATGACACTTCAGTCCCCTCTTACCTTTTCCGATGAACAAATCAATATCGGTGAACTCAAACAAGAATTAGAGAAGTTTAGCTCTAATCAAAACCAAGAGTTTCTCAATCATCATCCGGTAACAAGCTTGGTTTTAGCCAGAGCTGAATATATGGATCTGCTTCTCAATCGTTTGTGGCAACATTTTGGTTTCAAGGATATTTACAACATTTCCCTAGTTGCCGTTGGTGGCTACGGACGAGGCGAGCTGCATCCGCTCTCCGATATCGATATTTTGATTCTGTCGAACAATAAACTGCCAACCGCGTTAGAAGCAAAAATCAGCGAATTCATTACGCTGTTGTGGGATTTAAAACTCGAGGTCGGACACGCTGTTCGCACCGTTACTGAATGTGCTGAAATTGGTAAAGCCGATCTAACGGTCGCGACAAACCTGCAAGAAGCGCGACTGCTGTGTGGAAGCGAGGACACCTTTCAGGCACTGAAGAAAGTCGTGTTATCAGACTCCTTCTGGCCAAGTGAGACGTTTTACCGCGCTAAAATTCAAGAGCAGCGCGAACGCCATGCACGTTACCACGACACGACCTACAACTTAGAACCGGACATTAAATCAACCCCTGGCGGGCTGCGCGATATTCATACATTAAGCTGGGTCGCTCGACGTCACTTTGGTGCTACTTCATTGTTGGAAATGAGCCGATACGGATTTTTAACTGACGCAGAATACCGAGAATTGGTTGAATGTCAGGACTTCCTTTGGCGAGTACGTTTCGCTCTGCACATGGAGCTTCGCCGCTATGACAACCGCTTGACCTTTGCTCATCAAGCACAAGTTGCGGAAAATTTAGGCTACGTCGGAGAAGGCAACCGAGGCGTAGAAATGATGATGAAAGAGTTCTACCGCACGCTTCGTCGTGTGGCAGAGCTCAATAAAATGCTACTCAAACTCTTTGACCAAGCGATCATTAATGGTGGGGCGACAGAAAGTGCCGAGATTCTCGATACGGACTTTCAACGTCGCGGTTCTTTAATTGAAGCGCGGAAACCCGCATTGTTCCAAGCTCGCCCAGAAACTATTCTGGATATGTTCTTACATATTGCTAACGACTCAACTATTGAAGGGGTGAGCCCACCAACGCTGCGTCAACTGCGCACCGCTCGGCGTCGGCTCAACAAGTTTTTGCACACCATTCCTGCTGCGCGTGAAAAGTTCATGGCGTTATGTCGTCACCCTAATGCTCTTCACAAAGCATTCAGCCTCATGCACCGATTAGGGGTTATGGCGGCCTATTTACCGCAATGGAGTCAGATTGTTGGTCAAATGCAGTTTGACTTATTCCATGCCTACACCGTTGATGAACACAGTATTCGCTTACTTAAACACATCAACACTTTTAGTGACCCAGAAA
The DNA here is from genome assembly GCF_033339955.1 of Vibrio sp. 1731. Taxonomy (NCBI): domain Bacteria; kingdom Pseudomonadati; phylum Pseudomonadota; class Gammaproteobacteria; order Vibrionales; family Vibrionaceae; genus Vibrio; species Vibrio sp. 1731. The sequence goes on from NZ_JAWOVO010000016.1 coordinate 61,431, forward strand.
ATCATGCGAAGCACCCTATTTGCTGTGACGTCTACCCTCGGATGCAAAAGAAAGAGCTGCTGATTATTGCCGCTATTTTCCACGATATCGGGAAAGGTCGTGGCGGCGATCACTCGATTATCGGTGAAGGAGAAGCGTACGACTTCTGCATTGAGCATGGTTTATCGAAGCCCGAAGCGAAACTTGTCGCTTGGTTGGTAAGACATCATCTATTAATGTCTGTCACCGCACAGCGCCGAGATATTTATGATCCTGATGTCATTACCGAGTTTGCCAAAAAAGTCAGAGACGAAGAATCTCTCGATTATCTTGTATGCCTGACAGTTGCAGATATTTGTGCAACCAACCCAGAACTTTGGAATGCTTGGAAACGAACTTTACTTGCGGAGCTGTATTACTCCACACAACGTGCTTTACGTAGAGGCCTAGAGAACCCTGTCGATGTGCGTGAGCGAATTCGCCACAATCAACAAATGGCCTCCGCAATGCTGCGCAAAGAGGGGTTTGCCGCGCGCGAAATTGAAGTATTGTGGCAACGCTTCAAAGCTGACTACTTCCTTCGTCATACCCATACGCAAATCGCGTGGCACTGCGAACACTTACTTCGCATGGAAGATCCGACTAAGCCTTTGGTGTTGATCAGTAAAAAAGCCACTCGTGGCGGCACTGAGGTGTTTGTATATACGAAAGACCAGCCTGCTTTATTTGCGACAGTCGTGGCGGAGTTAGATAGGCGTAATTTTAATGTACACGACGCGCAAATCATGACCAGCAAAGATGGGCACGTGATTGATACCTTTATGGTACTCGATCAACATGGCGAAGCGATCGATGAGTCTCGTCACGCCGCGGTGATTAAACACCTCACTCATGTACTGGAGGCAGGCCGACCAACCAAGATTAAAACGCGCCGTACTCCGAACAAACTTCAGCACTTTAACGTGAAAACCAAAGTCGACTTCTTACCAACCAAAGGTAAAAAACACACTTTAATGGAGTTTGTCGCGCTAGACACACCAGGGCTGTTGGCCAAAGTAGGCCGTACGTTTGCTGATTTAAATATCAACCTTCACGGTGCCAAAATCACCACCATTGGTGAGCGAGCAGAAGACTTGTTTATTTTAACCAGTGATGCAGGAGGAAGATTAAGTGAAGAACAGCAAGATGAGCTAAGAGAGAGATTGATCGAAAAGTTATCTGATGAGGTCGCAGCTTAGATCAAACCTGCCAATCTTTTCGGTTCAGGGCGAGAGCGATCTTGCCCACAAGTTAAGCATTTTGGCTAAATATCAGCTATCTAGCTCATACATAGGCTGCTACAGTTATATGAATATCAATTCGATGTAATAGAGGTAGCCTATGTATCCCCACCTCACTGGTTTGGGTATTCACGACCCTAAGCAGATTGAACGTTATTCCCTACGCCAAGAAGCACACAAAGACGTGCTCAAGATCTATTTCCACAAGCAAAAAGGCGAGCTGTTCGCTAAAAGCGTTAAATTCAAATACCCACGCCAAATCAAAAATGTTCTTGTTGATAGTGGCAGTCACAAATATAAAGAAGTAACGGAAATCAACCGTAACCTCACATTAGTCATTGATGAGCTGAATAAAATCACTAAGCCAACGAAACAACCTGAGGTTGATGTAAAAGAGAAAATTCTTTCAGACCTTCGTCATTTAGAAAAAGTCGTTTCGAGCAAGATCGCAGAGATCGAAGCAGATCTCGAAAAACTAAAGTAAAACGTTAAGTCTTAAATATTAAAAAAGGGTTAGCATTGATGCTAACCCTTTTTATTTGTACCCAATCATTATCTAGATCTAACTGCACCGATTATCGGTTAATCATCGATTCATCCCACTCAAATCGAGTGAACAATTGCTGCCAAGTTTCATCAAGATTGGCCGTCATGACAATCTCTTGATCGGTAAATGGATGGACGAACCGTAACTCTGAAGCATGCAGTAGCAAACGATGAGAATCAAACTCTGTGCGATACAGCTTGTTGTGCTTTCCATCCCCGTGCGTTGTATCACCCACGATCGGATGGCGTAGATGTGCCATATGACGACGAAGTTGGTGCTTACGCCCCGTTTTAGGTTTCATCTCAACTAAGCAATAACGCGTTGTAGGAAATTTACCCGTCGAATAGGGAACTTCCACTTTAGCCAACGGCTTATATTCCGTCACCGCTTCTTGCGCTTCTTTTTCTTGTGAAGCGAACTTATCCGCAATCTTGTCTAACTCGACTTTGAGCGCGTAATTCAAGACGCCCTCTTCCTCAATCCAACCGCGTACTATCGCGTGGTATGTCTTTTCCATTTTATGTTCAGCAAACATCGGCATGACTTGTGATGCGACTTCACTCGACAAAGCAAACACGAGCACACCAGATGTTGGACGATCCAGACGATGCAATGGGAACACATGCTGACCAATTTGGTCGCGCAAAGTTTGCATGACAAATTGAGTTTCGTGTTTATCTAACCAACTGCGATGCACTAACATGCCGGCAGGCTTGTTGACCGCTACAAAATATTCATCCTGATAAACGATCTCCAGCTCAACTGGTTCTGAAGATCGCGCTATTTCTTGTTCTAGCATTCGTTTACTTACACAGTTCGTCAATGGTTCGGATTGTAACAAGCAGCTCTGCGAACTGCGGTTCCTGCTTCCACGCTTCTGAAAAATAGGGCTCGAGAGAAAACCCTCTTGGCAATGGTTGGTTGTTTTCCACTAGCACGTGCATTCTGTCTATAAAGATCCACTGCAACCACTCATGAGGATGCAATGTATCAATCGCAAATGGCTCCACGCTTTGTAAGGCTTGCTCTGAAGGCCTAGTGTGTTGCCACAACTTATGTTCTTTAAGCTGCGTTTCAAGTTGGTGAAGTAAGTCGACCAATTGAGTATTTGTTACCATTAATTCTATCTCGAACCTTGAATTAGCCGAGAATGATACCATTTCTTGTGAAAAGAACGTTAGGACGTCGTATTTAATGGAAAACATTCAAACCCTCACTCAACTGTTGAACAACAGCCGCTGTGATTATCAAATCTTCGATCTTGGTCGTCGTATCAAAACCATCGCTAAGAAAGAGTTTGCCGATGTAGAAAAAGGTCAAGCACCGTACCCATTCCCAATGCAGCGTAAAGCACACCTTGCCATCGCTTATTGGAATGAACAAAAGCAACCTTGGATTTGGTTTCTAAAGTTTGAATTGGACGAGCGCGGTTTGTTAAAGCAATCAGATATCGGCAATTTCATTAAATACGTAGTGGAAGCCATGGGAACACGCCTCAATGGTGATATCTCTGAAGAGCAACAGCAAAAGCTGTCTAATAACCCATATACGTTCAAACCTTCCGAAGACAAAATGGCCGTGTTTCATAGCCAGGTCCGCGCGAACCTCGATCTTCCTACCAGCCAATATTATGAGCACACTCAGCATTACTTTTCAGGTGGTTTAGGCTGGGATAATTGGCAAACCGTAGGTCTGCAAGGGATCACCGACATGGCCGCTCGTTTGGACAAAGAGCAAAACGGGGTAATGATACGCAAAGCGTTGAACCACCTACCAAATGAGCCACTTTATGCCCTATTAGGTGCGCTTGAGCATGTAGAGCTTCAAGAGCGTTTAGCAGAACGTATCGCGGAAAAGGCACAGCAAGAAATCGCAAGTAGCGAACCTGATCTCTTCCTACTTTCAGCACTTATCCGAGCCCTTGCTGGTGCGCCAACAGAAGTCGCCTCTCCAGTATTAGATGCGATATTGCATAGCCCTCGTTTAAGCCATCAGGAGGTATTGATTGGTGTGGCGGGTCGCGCTTGGCACTTACTCGCCAATGAAAAGGTAGCAGAACAGTTTTTGCTGCGTTTAGCTCAAACCGGTAATCAAGCCCTATTTAATCAGTTATTTGCCGATTTAGTGATGCTGCCAGAGTTAAGAATGGTGTTATTGCCTTTGCTGCATTCAAACCCATCAGAGGAACTAGCAAATGCGCTAGTAAGCTTACAACAAGCAACAAAAAGCTAAGAAAGGTTCAGGAATGATTGGTGATCTTTTAGCAATTTTAGGGCTCTGCTTTTTCTGTTACCTGTTTTGGCAACAGCGTCGCCAAGCCGAACTCGCAAAAGCGGCCATCACGCGTAAATGTGAGCAATTGGATCTCCAATTAATCAGCATCGCCTTTGGTGCCCATAAACTAAAAACGCCAGACGGAGTCTGGCGTTGGCATACGGTGTATCAATTTGAGTTTTCATCTCTTGGTGACGATTGCTACCAAGGAGAGTTAACCATGGTCGGTTTCAGGCCGCAGAACTTTCACCTACCACCGCATCGCTTGTAAATTCCATTTCAAAGTAAGGACCATATACATCCTTACTTTCTTTTGTTTTAACAAATCCCAGCTTTTTCAGTACCGCCATAGAAGCCTGATGATTGCTATTCACGTTAGCTTTCACCTTATTCAAGCCCAACTCACGGCACGCTTTGGGGAAAAATGCTTTTAGTGCTTCTGTTGCTAACCCTTTACCCCAATATGATTTATCAAAAATAAACCCTAATTCAGGTTCGGAATCGAGATTAGCAATAAACACGTGCCCCATATAGTCACGACTGGTGCTCTCTAGCACTGCCATACTATAAATGTTCTCATCATCCAGTATTTTCTCAAACATCTGTTTGGCAGACGCAACTGTATACGGACCATTCAATTCAGCACGGTTTTTCGCACAGCAATTCAGCATGACGAATTCTAGTTGCAACGACTCATTGTAGGGTAGAAGAAGCATTCTTCTGGTTACTATGGCCACATCTGTTCCTTGATTACAACAAACTTAATCTATCCGCAGATCACAAACTCGATGAGCTGAACATGCTCAATGATTGCGGGCATAACACCTTGTAGAGAAGCCGAAAGTTAAACCAACTGGTTGGAAAGGATATTGATCTGAGTTGTTTTTTATTAAGTGTTATTAGGAATTTATATATTTTGTGATATTGATATCCCCAAGTAACATCGAGATGCTTAATTCAATGAGAGCACTGGATATCGTTTTTATATAAGAAAGACCCCGACACATAAGTATCGGGGTCATGGTCTTACTCGCAGCAGTCCGGCTACTAAAAGTGCTCCATGCATCATCCATAATAGTGGCTGATTCCGTCAGCTTATTCCTTACGTCGCCGTCCTAGCGGTGTCCTTATCATCCTGACTGCTAACATTCCTCGTTAGCACACGTCACTTGTTCCTTGAGCGGTGTCCCTTGCATCTTCCTGATGCTGTCCATAACCTCAATCCTAGAGGGGTCCATTGTCTATCCTTAGTCATCAACATCCTATTGATGATCGTATCCTTACAATGTCCTACGCTCCATGCTTGATTAATCATCCTGACCAACCAAATCGTCTTCCTGACGATAACCAAATCCTTGGTGCTTTCCTGTTCCATGTCTGCTTCCTGCTGACAACTCTCAATTTACGCCTTTTCCAAAAATAGACAATCTATCCAAGATAAATATTTGGCCCTCACATTGGTTAACAAGTTGTTAAATCATTATTTATCATAAACTTAAGCTCTTTATCTTCTCTTTTTCCGCTTACGAAATCGTTTTCTCTCACAACCTATGTAAGAGATCTCTCACACTACACTCTCCAAAATGCCATTCGCCAAATCAGCGCACTCAACGTATGATGATAGATATATCGTTGTTAAGGATTAAAAATGTTAACTCAAGACGTTACTAAAGAATTAGAAGCGGCAATGGAACAGTTGCAACAACAAGGAAAAGAGCCAACCGTAGCGTTAGTGAAAGCACGATTGAAAACGCCAGTTCCAATGCCAGCGTTAATCACCGCAATAAAAAGTTGGAAGAGTGCTCAACGCGTACCCAAGGTTGAAATCGCAGCACAGCACCACACCGATAATGATCGTCTTGAAGCCCTAGAACGCACCGTAAAAATGCTAGCCATTCGTATTGAAGAGTTAGAAGCGAAACTCAGTGAGAAATCATCATGAAGTTATGGGTAGATGCAGACGCGTGTCCGAAAGTTATTCGCGAAACCATTGTGCGTGCCGCCGAGCGTACGGGGATTGAATGTACGTTTGTCGCTAACCACGTTGTCCCTGTGCCGAAAAGAGACAACATCCACTCGCTGCAAGTCCCTGCGGGATTTGACATCGCAGACAACGAAATCGTCAAGCGTGTAGAAGCCAACGATTTGGTGATCACGTCAGATATTCCGCTTGCAGATGAGGTCATCTCTAAAGGCGCTCAAGCCCTCAGTTCTCGTGGCGAGCTCTATACAAAAGACACCATCAAAGCTCGCCTAAATATCCGCGACTTTATGGAAACCATGCGTTCAAGCGGAATTCAGACAGGTGGGCCCGCCGCGCTTTCTCAAACCGATCGACGCGAATTTGCAAACCATTTGGATCGTATTTTGGCGAAATTCAAGAAGTAACCCTCACTCTATTCATATTGAGCCAGCAAATCAAAGCCTGGCTCATTCCTGAAAATTCATTCTCAGCATTGCACCCAAAGCGTGCTCTTACTCCCATTTGTTTTGTTCTGTTTATTTTTCATCTCGCTCGCCATAGCTTCAATATGCAACGTGGTTTATTTTGAACGACGTTTTTAATAAGTGTATAGAGAATAATGGGCTTTAACATCGTTTCCAGTGGAAGCTACCTGCCAACGAATCAATGGTCTGATCGAGAGATGGATCGCTTCCTAAAATTAGCGCCAGGGACCTGCCGAAATAAATTCGACGTTGAATATCGTCATGTAGCCAATACAAAAGAGACCGCTATTTACATGGCGGTGCAGGCAATAGAGCAGTGTTTAGGAAACACACATACCTTAAGCTCCGTTGATCTTCTTATCTACGCTAGCGGCACACACCACCAGTCTCTACCCTACGACGCCTCAGCGGTTCTCGCCGCGTTAGACGCTCCAACATGGCTAGAAAGCTTTGATTTGAACAGCACCTGTTTATCCTTTCTCTCTGCGCTTGATCTTGCCCAGAGTCTATTCTTAGCAAAACGATACCGTCGGATTCTTATTGTCACCAGCGAACTCGCCACTGGCATCACACTGAATCGAAATTTTACGCTCAAACCAGAAGTTGCAACGCTATTCGCAGACGGTGCCGCCGCATTTTTGCTCGAAGAACGCAACGATGATGGATTGCTCACCAGTCACTTTGAAACGCATCATACCGGGTATTCATTTTGTCAAATTAAGGGCGGAGGTAGTCATATCAATCCGCATACCTCCGAGCATCAAGCCTATTTAAAAAGTTGCCAGTTTGAGATGGAGGGCAAAGCACTCTTTAAACATGTGCGTAAAGCCTTACCAGCGTTTCTAAAAAAAGGGTTTGACGCCTCTCCGGTAACACTCAGCGATATTGATTATTTTCTTCCTCATCAAGCCAGCGCGCATGGATTAAAAAAACTGCCTTCACTCACCGGGCTACCAACAGAGAAAACCGTTAATCACTTTTCGACTTTGGGAAACCAAGTCGCCGCCTCACTCCCAATTAACTTACACTGGCTGCGTAATCAGCCAGAAACCGCAGGAAAACATGTGTTATTAGCTGGCACCGCCGCAGGGTTGTCACTAGGGATGGGAGTGCTAAAACTATGAAGATATTGGTCACTGGTGGCAGCGGGATGTTGGGTAGCGCAATTCTGAGAATGTTTCACCAGCAGCATGAACTGCATTTTACAGCACGAAACACAGTCATCGCTAAACAACTCGCCGAGCAATTCGATGTTATCCCACATATAGTCGATTTAAGAGACCACTCAGCAGTTCATGCGGTATGCCAAGGTATGGATGCAATCATCCATTGTGCCGCTCTCTCAAGCCCATGGGGAAAGTGGCAGGCGTTTTATCAAGCCAATGTAGATGCCACCAAAAGCCTCGTCAATGCGGCTAATACCCATCAAATCTCGCGTTTTATCCATATTTCCTCCACCAGCGTCTACTTTGACCATCAAGACCGTTGGAATATTCGAGAAACCGACGCCATAGCTTCATACTGGTGTAATGATTATGCACACACAAAATACCTATCGGAAATTGAAGCCGTAAAAGGCCAAAGCAAAGCGATCATTTTAAGACCGCGTGGCATTTTTGGACCCAATGATCGCGCGATTATCCCAAGAGTGCTTAAGGCGATAAAAAACAACACTCTGCTTCTGCCATCGGGTAGAAATCCTGTGGTTGATCTGACCTATGTCGACAACGTTGCCCATGCAGCGATGCTCGCTTGCACTCAGGCAGACCGACTTCAGCATGGTGATGTGTTCAACATTTCCAACAACGAACCAATGCCAATTGAGACTGTTCTGCAAGCTTTATGTGAGGGGTTAAACCTAAAAGTAACTTTACAATCATTACCATACGGTGTGGTATCACCATTATTAAAGCTCAGTGAGCAAATACGAAGGCACTTACCACATCAGCCAGAACCAAGGCTCACCTCATACAGCGCAGGATTGTTTAACTATCATCAAACTCTGGATATCAGCAAGGCTAAACAAACACTGAATTACCAACCGCTTTTTTCAATTCAAGAAGGAATACAGCAGTATGCAAACTGGTCTAAAAATAAAAATCTTTGAGGCTGGACACTGCGTACACCCAGGCTTTGTTGTCAAACCAGGTTCTGGTATCAAGCCTAGAGCATTTCCGGCAGCCGTTGCGTTAATTCAGCACCCAACACAAGGCAACATCCTGTTTGACACGGGATATCACGAGCATTTTTTTAGCGCGACTCGTCCCTTCCCTGAACGTTTTTATGCTTGGACAACACCTTGTCGCTATAAAAAAGAACACGGAATTGTTGCGCAGTTAGCAAAAGAAAGTCTCAAACCTCATGATATTGAACACTTAGTGCTCTCCCACTTCCATGCTGATCACATTGCTGCCGTGTCTGAGTTTTCCCACTCTCAATTGCATTGCCAACAAAAAGGGGTAGATGCAATTACTAAAAGTGGTCGAATTGGAGGCGTAAGAAAAGGATACCTAAAAGCTCTACTTCCTCCACAGCTTGAACCTAACTTATTCATTCATAGTGATTTTTCTGTACCAATCAGCCAAATTCTTCCTCAGTGCCAAGGTGTTAATTTGCTCTGTAAAGACATGTTCGACGATGGATTTATTTATATGGTTAGCTTGCCAGGCCATGCAGCTGGCCAAGTGGGCTTGCTAGTTAAAAGAGACCAAAGTTGGCTGTTCTTACTCGCCGATGCATGCTGGTTAATCGAGAGCTTGAGTGAAAATATCGATCAACATTGGCTGGCGAACATGCTTTGCGATGATACAAAAGCCTATAAAAACACCCTCTCCGAGTTGAGAAGTTGCTACCAACAAACCCACCACTTTGTTCGCTTCGTGCCTTCACATTGTCAGGAAACTATCCAGCAGCTAATCAAAGAAGGATGGATGAAGTGAGAACGCTTATCTCAGAATTCTGGCGAACCCGCTACCGCCCCTTCGGCTCAAGGGAACAAGTCGAAACATGGCAGCAACAACACTTAACGCAACACTTGGATTGGGTATGCCGTCATTCACCGTATTACCGCTCACTTCAAGGTGCACCACTCAGTGATTTCCCTATCATGAATAAGCAAACCATAATGGAGAACCTCTCGGAGTTGAATACGAAAGGCTTAGATGCTGAACAGCTAATGCAACAAGCACTCGACGCAGAACAGTCACGCAACTTCGCCGCTTCGAAAGTTGGCGATGTTACTGTTGGGCTTTCTTCGGGCACATCAGGCATGCGCGGGTTGTTTCTTGCTGACAAACAGGAAACACAACTATGGGCTGGCAATATATTGGCTCGCCTGTTGCCCAACCTATGGCAAAAACACCGAATTGCTCTAGCCTTGCGCGCCAACAGCCCACTGTATAAATCCGTCGCGAAAGGGCCTGTAACATTTTTTTATGCCGATTTAACCAAACCTTACCAAGAATGGATAAAAGAGCTGGATGAGTTCCAACCCACGCTTTTGGTTGGTAGTGCGCAAGCTCTTCAGCTCTGCGCCCAGTTCAGCGGTCAATTTGGTCAACCCGCAATTCAACCACAGCGGATCATTTCTGGTGCAGAAGTCCTAACCGAGAGTGACCGTCACTTTATTTCTCAACGGTTCGACAGCGAACTCCATGAAGTCTATCAATGTACTGAAGGTTTTCTTGCATGTACGGATCAGCATGGACAAATGCGCTGGAATCAAGATGTTGTTTACATCGAAAAACATTGGCTGAATACCGAACGTACTCATTACAGCCCAATCATTACCGATTTTCGTCGTAAAACTCAGCCAATTATTCGTTATCAGCTCGACGATATTATTGAGAATAAACAGGATAATGGCGTATTTGAACCTCTTGGCGCAATTGCCGGACGATGTGGTGATCGCCTCACGCTAAACGCAAACCACGTCCCAGTGACGGTGTTACCAGATCTCATCTACCGCGCTATAACACTATCCGCCCAAAGTCGCGTGGATTACCGAATCACCCAAACAGGGTCACAAGCCATTCAAATTGAAGCGGATGTTCACCACCATCGGGTTATACATCAAGCCTTGATAAAGTTGTTTGACCAATTGCGGCTTGATCCTGTCAGATTTAGTTACCGCCCTGCGCCTATTTGGACGCCAATGAATAAACAACGACGTGTGGTGAACATATGCGGGTCTTAATCACCGGAGCCCGATCACCAGTTGCACTAGAGTGGGCAACCATGTGTATGCATCATGGACATGACGTAACTCTCACCGATTCGCTAAAAAAACCTCTAGGATCGTTTTTGCGAGGCATCGAGTCTTATATCCCCACCGCTTCGCCTCGATTTGCGTTTCCCACCTATCAACAGCAGATCCTAAAAATCATTACTCAGATGCGTATTGATATGGTGATACCCACTTGTGAAGAAGTGTATTACTTGGCTCATGTTGCCAAACAATGCCCAGAAGTAGATTTTTTTCTGCCCAATGTGGGACTACTCAATGCCCTGCACAACAAGTTGACCGTCTTTGAACAGCTTCAAAGTTTGCCAGAAATCACACTTCCAAAAACTCGTTTGGTCGCTGATAAAAGTGAGATTGAAATTAATAAGAGAACCGTTCTAAAGCCCGTTTACTCTCGGTTTGGCGGGCAAGTCATAAGAGATGTGACAACTCAGTCTATTTCTGCCGCCACGATATCGCCCCTTTACCCTTGGGTTCAGCAACAAAAAATCCATGGGACTCCGGTGTGTAACTATGCCATTTTTGAACATGGTGACCTTAAAGCACACCAAGCTTATGTGCCGAAATACTGTGTAAACGGCTCGGCCGCCAGTGCTTTTCAGCCGATCTCGTGCGAACGACTAGATACATTTATCGCAGCTTTTGGTAAACGTCATACTTATCATGGGCAAGTGTCGTTTGACTTCATCAAATCACAAGATGAACTCTACGTGATTGAATGTAACCCAAGAGCCACCAGTGGTTTGCACCTACTCTCGTCTCGATGCAACCAACTGCTTCCTAATATGGAATTTACCAGTCCTTCCAAGCAGCGATTGCATCATTTAGGTCCAATAACACTCATCGCGGCAGGTGGATTATCCCTGTTCAAGGCTCGAACTTGGCAAGATTGGTGGTCTGGAGTGAATGTGATGCAACAGCATAACTTACCGGCCGGGAGCCAAATCCGGAGTATGTTTGAATTACTCCGGTTAGCTAGGCAGAACAAGACGAAGTGGAGCGACGCTTCTACCGTTGATATTGAGTGGAATGGAGAGGCATTGAACTCATGACACTTTCCTCTCAAGAATGGCATCAAACCTTTATCACTCTCATGCAGTCAAATCCTATTGATGAATGCACAGCAAGCTTTGGTTGCTACTATATCGATGACGTTGCCATTCCTTACTCCGTAACACCAAAAATACCAAACAACTGTTATGCAGTCTCCCCTATGACACTGCTTAGTGGCTACGCCGAAGAAGAGCTTCACAAAGTCAAAAATGTGGCTGTTCGATGGGTATGTAAGTTACTTATTAATATGACTAAACCAATCTTATCACTGGCTGGATTGGATCAAGTCCAAACGCTCAACAATCAGTGCTTGTCCACCAATATGTATAGCGAACAATGGGCAGCCTTAAATCTCGATGAACTGCGTCGCGTCGCACTCGATCAATACCCCACCTTTCCCTTGGTGCTTCGCTCCCTCAACCAGCGTCAGCATTTACACTTAATTCAGCGATTGAAGCAGCCAAAATGGCAAAGCTTGGTAACACGACAAGTGTATTTACTTGATGATTGGCAAGCGTTCAGCTTCAACCGAGATTTAACGAAAGACTTCAAACTGCTTAATGATAAAGATTGGCAGTTTAGGCCACTGACCACTGATGAAGAGTTTCAGCGTGCCAAAGAGTTATATGACATGCTTTACCTTGATAAATACAGCCTCAATAACATACAGTTTTCAACCCAATATTTAAAACAGGCGAGCCAGAACAAATTAGTACAGTTAGTGGGACTGTTTTATCAAGAAGAGATGCTGGCTACGTTAGGCATTGTAGAAATTGATAATGATATGACTTGCCCAATTTTTGGCTACGATACCAATAAGCCACAACGCCTCGCATTGTATCGTCGAATATCGGCCTATACCATCCGCCACGCAATGATATTCCAGCGTCGCTTTAATATGAGCTCAGGTGCTCCGGCTTTTAAACGCAACAGAAAAGCCCGGCCAGAAATTGAATTTAGCTATGTTTATATTGCGCACTTACCTTGGTACAAACGCATAATTTGGAAAAGCTTATGCTGGCTCACTCAGCACTTTTATCGCCCTTTGTTGATGCGTTTTCAGCTATAAACCGACATCTATAATCAGGTAAGCCTGCGTACACAGTCTCAATCGATAAAAAAGCCTGCGACGTTCGCAGGCTTTTTATAATGGAGCTGTGTGAGGTAACCGTTTTCTACGGTGTGTAGTATGTTGCTGCGCCAGGGCCTACTGGTAAACCAAATACGAATACCCATAGGTAGAACAGCACACTCCAACCTACAATGAAGCAGATTGAGTAAGGTAGCATGGTCGCGATCAGCGTACCGATACCTAAGTTCTTCATGTAACGAGTCGCTACGGCAAGAATCAAACCAAAGTAGCTCATCATTGGAGTAATGATGTTTGTCGTCGAGTCACCAATTCGGTAAGCAGCCTGAATCGTTTCCGGTGCATAACCAACAAGCATCAACATAGGAACAAAAATCGGAGCCGTTACTGCCCACTGTGCCGATGCCGAACCAATCATTAGGTTGATAAATCCACACATCAGGATGAAGGCAAAGAACAACATTGGGCCAGTTAAGCCAATTTCTTGCAGGAAGCTAGCGCCAGCAACCGCGAATACCTGACCGAAGTTAGTCCATTTAAAGAAAGCAACGAACTGAGCCGCAAAGAAAACTAATACAATGTACATGCCCATAGAAGACATAGATTTCGCCATTGCATCAATTACATCGCGATCCGTCTTCATCGTGCCAACAACTTTACCAAACACAAAGCCTGGAATAGCAAAGAACACAAAGATGAATGCCACGATACTTTTCAGGAATGGTGAACCTGCAATTGTACCTGCATCAGAACGTAGAATGCCGTCTTCTGGAACAACCGTCCAAGCAAGCAGCGCTGAAACAACCAGTACAGCAACACCTGCTAGTTTTAGGCCTTTCTTCTCAATGTCTGTTAAGCCACCCATTTTGTCGTTCGACAAATCTTCTGAGGCTTCTTCTTCACTGTATTTGCCAAGCTTTGGCTCAACAATTTTTTCAGTAACAAACGCACCTGTGATTGCAATGAAGAATGTCGACACAAACATGAAGTACCAGTTAACTTCTGGACCAACAGTGTAAGTTGGGTCGATCATTTGCGCCGCCGTTTCAGTAATGCCTGACAACAGCGGGTCAACCGTACCAATAAGTAGGTTTGCTGAGTAACCACCAGATACACCAGCGAACGCCGCAGCAAGACCGGCAAGTGGGTGACGACCTAAAGAATGGAACAGCATTGCAGCCAGTGGAATAAGTACCACATAGCCAAGCTCTGATGCCGTATTTGAAATGATACCCGCGAAAACGACCGTCACTGTTACCATGCGTTGAGATGCACCCATGACTAAGCCACGCATTGCTGCAGATAGCAAGCCTGAGTATTCAGCAATAGCAACACCCAACATCGCAACCAATACCGTACCCAAAGGTGCAAAGCCGACAAAGTTTTTCACTAGATTGGTAACGATTAGCTCAAGGCCATCAGCGTTAAGCAAGCTAACGACATGAATCATGCCATCCGCGGCACGACCTTTTGCACCCTCAGGACGAGGGTCAACTACGGAAACTTCGAAGTATCCTGCAATACCCGACATCACCAGAATGGCTAAACAGAAAATGGCAAATAGTGTGATCGGGTGGGGTAATAAGTTCCCCAAATATTCGACAGTATCCAAAAAGCGCGTAAACAGCGGCTTCTTAGGCGAGTTTTGTTTAATTGAATCAGATGAACTCATCTGTTCCCTCCTTGTTTTTATTCCTATGCAAATGTGACAAAAATGTCAAAAAGCGTGCGAAGGGTACTTGAGTAGAAGGTCAAATAAAAGCCCTAAATGTTACAAACTGTGACGAACAGAGGCATTTATAACCAACATTGAATAAAAATGTAGATATTTCATCCATGTAAGATAATTAACTCAATATTATCAATTAAACAAAACCATAAGTTAGATATATGCAGGTTGATTACTTTTGCACAGCTTTGAATCTCGGGTTCGTTTTACAAATGACATAAAGACGCCCTCTCCGTTTTACAATCTGGCAATCCGGATGACGACTTTTTGCACTTTTTAATGATTTTACTACCTTCATGATTTATTCCTTTTCGCTCTTAAATTGACCAAAACGACGGTTGAAGTTCGCAATGCGACCTTCGGTTTGTACAACGCGCTGTTTACCGGTGTAGTACGGGTGAGAAGCTGACGACACATCTAACGTAAAGTAAGGGTAAGTTTTGCCATCTTTCCATTCGATGGTTCTCTCCGTTTTCAACGTAGAACCAACGACAAAGTACTTATCTACACTCGTGTCGTGGAACACCACAGGACGATATTCAGGGTGGATTCCTGGTTTCATAATACTTTTCCTTTCAATTAAATTGTTATGTTATAACATTTTAATTAATAATCATTATCAACAAGAAAAGCAAGAGAAATTTGTGATACTTTTCATCTCAATGAATTCTTAAAGATGTCCACCATGTATTCCATCGAACCCATCGGCGTCATTGAGACACCGTACAAAGAAAAGTTTGCAGTTCCGCGCCAACCACGCTTAGTACCAGAGGCTAAAGCACGCGTAAAACTGTTAGGTGCAGCAAATAGCCCTGAAGCAGTGCGTGGGCTAGAACAGTTCTCTCACGTTTGGTTGTTGTTTCTATTTGATCAGAATCTGGAAGCTGGTTGGAAACCAACTGTACGTCCGCCACGATTAGGCGGCAATGAACGAATTGGTGTCTTTGCCTCGCGCTCGACTTTCCGTCCAAACGGAATCGGAATGTCAGCCGTTGAAGTGAAAGGAGTCACTAAGCAAGGCGATCAAATCTATCTTGATTTAGGCAGTGTAGATCTCGTGGATGGGACACCGATTGTGGATATTAAGCCTTATATCCCCTATTCGGATTCTATTTCGGAAGCACAAGGCGGATACGCAGACCAAGAGCCAGAAAAGTCACAAGTCACCTTTTCTGCTCAAGCATTAGCAACGATAGAAAATCGATCCGATACTGACTATGTAAGATCAGTCATTGAACAAGTTCTGGCACAAGATCCTCGCCCTGCATATAAGAAAAACAAACCGGACGACAAAGAATATGCGGTAAATTTGTTCGACTTGAACGTAAAGTTCACAGCAACAAGCAACTTAATAACGGTTACCGCTATTGAAAGCTTTTGACAAACGCAATTGGCTGATATTATAGACGGCTAACAAATTTCCCTTTCGGGAACTCCCATACTCCTGCTTATTCAAGCTTGAGTATCTAACTTAAATAAACGGATAAATTTAATGCGTACCAGTAATTATCTTCTTTCTACTCTGAAGGAGACTCCAAACGACGCAGAAGTAGTGAGCCACCAGCTCATGCTACGTGCAGGTATGATCCGTAAGCTGGCTTCAGGTTTATACACCTGGCTACCTACTGGTCTACGTGTACTGCGTAAAGTCGAAAACATCGTTCGTCAAGAAATCGACAATGCAGGCGCAGTCGAAACTTTGATGCCCGTTGTTCAGCCGTTTGAACTATGGGAAGAGACAGGCCGCAGCGAAAAGATGGGCCCTGAGCTACTTCGCTTTACTGACCGTCATGTTCGTCCGTTTGTACTTAGCCCAACCGCTGAAGAAGTGATCACTAGCCTTGTTCGCAATGAAGTGAGCTCTTACAAACAGCTTCCGCTAAACCTGTACCAAATCCAAACTAAATTCCGTGACGAACGACGCCCACGTTTTGGCGTAATGCGTTCACGTGAATTCTCAATGATGGATGCGTACAGCTTTGACATTGATAAAGACGGACTACAAAAGTCATACGACGCAATGCATGATGCTTACTGTAAAGCATTCGATCGCATGGGTCTGGATTACCGTCCTGTACTTGCAGATAGCGGTGCTATCGGTGGTAGCGGCTCTCAAGAGTTCCACGTACTGGCTGAAAGCGGCGAAGATATCATCGCATTTTCTAGCGAGTCAGATTACGCGGCAAACATTGAAAAAGCAGAAGCACTAGCTCCAGCCTCTGAGGCTGCGGCACCAACACAAGAAATGACGTTGGTTGATACGCCAAACGCGAAAACAATCGCTGAATTGGTTGAGCAGTTCGAACTACCAATTGAAAAAACAGTGAAAACACTGTTTGTGAAAGCATCTGACGAAGTTGATGCGCCAATCATCGCGCTTATTATTCGTGGTGATCATGAACTGAACGAAGTGAAAGCAGAAAACCTTCCTCAGGTTGCAGCTCCACTGGAAATGGCACCTGAAGAAGAAATTCGTGCGCTTATCGGTGCAGGCCCAGGGTCACTTGGCCCTGTTGGCCTTAAACTGCCGTTCATTGTTGACCGCAGCGTTGCGGTAATGAGCGACTTCGGTGCGGGCGCGAACATCGATGGCAAACACTACTTCGGTATTAACTGGGGTCGTGATGTAGAGCTTGGCCAAGTTGAAGACCTACGTAACGTTGTGGAAGGTGACCCAAGCCCATGTGGCAAGGGCATTATCCAGCTGAAGCGTGGTATCGAAGTTGGCCATATCTTCCAACTAGGTAACGCTTACTCCGCAGCGATGAACTGTGGTGTACTGGGTCCTGATGGTAAGAACGTCATCCTAGAAATGGGTTGTTACGGTATCGGTATCACTCGCGTAGTAGCGGCTGCTATTGAACAAAACCACGACAAATACGGCATCATCTGGCCAGATGCAATCGCACCATTCCAGGTAGCGATCGTTCCAATGAACATGCACAAGTCAGAAGAAGTGAAAGAAGCCGCTGAGAAATTGTACGCTGAGCTAACAGCAATGGGCATCGAAGTGCTATTTGACGACCGTAAAGAACGCCCAGGCGTAATGTTCTCTGACATGGAGCTTATTGGTGTACCGCATACCATTATTATCGGTGACCGCTCAATGAAAGAAGGCAACTTCGAATACAAGAACCGTGCTACTGGTGAGAAAACAGCAGTCGCAATGACTGACATTGTTGAGCACGTAAAAGCTCAACTAAAGTAAGCACTAGACGAGTTCGCATTTGAAGTAGTTTCAAATAGTTAAAAAGGGTTGGCTTCGGTCAGCCCTTTTTATTACAGCTCAACATCCTCCCTCCACCTTTTTCGAACTATTCACTTTGTTAATCTTTGGTTCAGCTTCTTGCTATTAAACTGATTTCATCATCTAAAGGAGGTCAGTTATGGATTTAAAAAGTCTTCTAAACCAAGCACTCAAATCAGACTTACTTAAGCAAGGTGCAGATGCATTGGGCAAACAAACCAACAACATCAAATCCTCATCAAATTCAAGTAGTCTAAAAACGCTAGGAGCAGGTGCTGTAGGCGGAGGCCTCATCGGTATGCTGATGGGCTCAAAGAAAAGTAAAAAAATGACTAAAAAAATAGGGTCAAACGCATTAAAAGTCGGTGGCGCAGCTGCGCTTGGAGCCTTGGCCTACAAAGTGTATAACGACTGGCAAGCCAAGCAATCCGGTCAAGGTGTTCAAGAAACCTTTGACCCCGATGACAGTAAACACAGTGTCTTAATTTTAAAAGCAATGATTGGATCTGCAAAAGCTGATGGTCACGTTGATGAAGAGGAAATGGCGCGCATTGAACAAGCTCTCGCGGATATGGGCGCAGATGAGCACGTTCGTCACCTCGTTCAGCAAGAGTTAAACAAACCGCTTGATCCTGCTGAAATTGCTAATCAGGCGACCTCTCCTCAACAAGCGTCAGAAATTTACCTAGCGTCTTTGATCGTCGCTGATGAACAAAACTTTATGGAAAAAGCGTATCTGCAAGAACTAGCAAAACAACTTCAACTTTCACCAGAAGTCACTCAGCAGTTAGAAGCACAAATGCAGTGATTAAATCTCGCTCAAGCAAACCTTCAACTTGAGCCAAAACAACTCTGTACTTTGAGTTTCAAATCCGCTGTGTGTATATTGAGATAAGTTATCATTTAGTGGAAAGAAAACATGCAAGTATACGGCTGTTGTGAACTGGTTCGTGAGCTTTATGCTCAGATTGGTAGTGGCGATCAAGCTTATATTCCCCAAGCAATTTCATGTGCAGTTAAAGCACTGAACGATGTTGCAGCGGATGAATCGCTACCAAAAGAAGTGCGTGAAAAAGCGGCATTTGCTGCGGCAAACCTACTGATTTCAGATTTTGAGGATAAGTCATGAATCTAACGAACTTTGAATCCATGGACCCTGTCATGCTGATGAGCATTGTGAATATGAAGCTACGCGATGACTTCGGAGGTGATCTGGACAAACTGGTGGCTTTCTTCGATATCGAGCGCACAGCACTGGAGACAAAACTGGCTTCTGCTGGTTTTGACTTTCTTCCAGAAGCAGGACAATTCCGTTAATCCACACCATGCTTGGCGGATAACCGAAACGAGAATAACCAATATGAAAAAGGGCTTGATGAGTTACCATCAAGCCCTTTTCTTTTATTCGATAGGCGTCTCGGTTAGCCAAATGAAGCCCAGATGACTGTCGCCACAAGAATTGGACATACAAACTTCACATACGCAGGCCATAACTTACCAAACCAACCTTGCGTAAACTCCGGGCAACCTTGCTCAAGCTCTTTGATTTTTGAGTTGCGATTCCATACCCAACCACCAAATAAGCAGAATAAGAGCGCAGCGGTTGGTTGTAGATACTGAGTAGCAACCGTCGCGACCATACCAAACAGAGCGCCAAAGTTATAAACAATCACCACACTGAACAAGGCAATGAGACCACCTAAAACCCAGCTCGTTGCGCTGCGCTTAGTATTGAAGCGCTCACTCACTAAAGCCACTGGACACTCTAACATTGAAATGGAGGACGTTAGCGCCGCAATCGTCAGCAATAAGAAGAACACAATAGAGAACAATTGACCAAGCAAACCTAAGCTATCAAACATCAATGGCAATACGGTAAATACCAACGTATCAGAGCTTAATAGAGAGCCATCTTCTGCATAGATCTGAACGCCTTTTTGCATTGCCACAAACATCGCTGGCATCACCACTAATCCTGCAATGAAAGCAACGGCAGTATCTACCATGGTCACGTTCATCGCCATCTTTGGTAGGTTCTCTTTCTTACTCAAGTAAGAGCCATAAATCAGCATTGAACAGCCACCGATCGTAAGCGAGAAGAAGCCCTGCCCCATTGCAGCAAGAATCAACTTGCGGTCCCATACCTTTTCAAAATCCGGCACTAGGTAATGTTTCAGACCTTCCATCGCACCGTTTTGCGTCATGATGTAAGCAAATAGCAGAGCAAACAAAACAAACAATGCTGGCATCAAACGTGTGGACCACTTCTCAATACCTTGTTTTACGCCACCTTGTACGATGAGAATCGTCAGTACATAAAAAGTAATGGTTCCGAACAAGTTACGTTCAACACTAAAGCCCTTTAGCCATTGAGTTTCAGCTTCTAACCCCATTAGATCTGTGATTGCACCCAGTAAAAAGCAGATCAACCAACCACCAACAATTGAATAAAACGCTAAGACAGCGCTTGGTACGCTTAAACCAATCCAACCCACAATGCCGCCGAGCTTTTTACCGGCAGGGTTATCTGTGATTGCACGCATACTGTCTACAGGGTTGGCTTGACCATGGCGACCAATCGCCATTTCAACCACCAGCATCGGAAATGCGACGATAAGAATCATCACCAAATAAACTAACAGGAAAGCACCGCCACCATTACTGGCTGCTTGAGTTGGGAAGCCCCAAATATTGCCAAGGCCAACTGCGGCACCTGCGGCAGCTAAGATGAACCCGAGACGAGAGCCAAAATGCTCGCGAGGCTGAGAAGAGGTTTGCTGTGTCATACTACTCACACAAAAATATCATTGAACTAGCTAACTAGTACACTATAGCAACATTCACTATTCAACAAGAGCACCTCGGTTAAATCCTCGACAGTTGAAACAATTTGTAGTCATTCAGCTTGTAAATTTTAACGTACATCTCATATTCATCGCTCAAAAGCCTCGCGACTGTTGTTCGTTTTACGTGGCTGAATTTTACCAATCCTTCTGCCGTGAAGTGAGCCGAAAAATAATGAGCTCTGGTGTAAGGGACGAACTGTTCCTCGTGATACTGTGTCGAAAAGCAGAATATTGTGCTTCGCTTTTTCCCCCTAATGTCTATTTATCAGCTAGTTATTACTCTGTTCTCATTTATACCCATGATTCAAGGAGAGGAAAATGAAGGTCACCCTACTTCACGGAGCGATGGTTGTAGCACTCAGCGCCAGCTACCAAGCTCAAGCCTATAACTGTCAAAGTCTACCCGACTGGGACAGCACTGCGACTTATACATCGGGCGCTTTAGTAAAAACGCAAGGAGCCGCTTATGAGGCTGCATATTGGACGCAAGGCAATGATCCCGTGACCAACTCAGGATCTTGGGAAGCATGGAAAGCGTTAGGGCAATGTGATGGTGGAAGCAACAATTTATCACCAACGGTGTCGTTCTCCTCTCCAATAAACAACGCACAAATTCCCGAAGGCAGTGCGATCACTTTGTTAGCCAACGCAGCTGACGAAGATGGCCAAATCACACAAATTGAGTTTGTTGCAGGCAACCAAACCGTTGCTGTGGTAACTCAAGCACCATTCGAAGCTTCTTGGACAGCTATTGAAGGGATCTCGCAATTGACCGCAATTGCGACAGATAATGAGGGAGCTGTTAGCACCACGACGATTTCTATCCAAATTCAACCACAAGTCGAATTACCACCACCAAGCATTTCATTGACCAGCCCAGTAGGCACAGAAGTGCTTAATGTAGGCGATAACCTAACCGTAGCCGCTCAAGCTGACGATATTGATGGTGTGGTCACACAAGTTGAGTTCTTCGTAAACAATCAATCTGTCGCCATTGATACTAGTGCACCTTACGAATATCAATGGACCGCGAGTCCAGGTACATACTCATTCAAAGCACAAGCGACTGATGATACAAACCTCGCAACGATGAGCCAAGAAGTAGCGCTGGTTATTAGTAATGCAGAAACCGGAACAGGCGGATGTGCAGATGCAGTACCTTATGTGGCAGGCACAAGTTATCAATCTGGCGACCTGGTTTCTCACTTCAACCAAAAATATCGTTGTGATGTTGCTGGTTGGTGCTCCTCGGATGCGACATGGGCTTACGAGCCTGGTGAAGGGCTATACTGGCAAGATGCTTGGAGTGGCCTAGGTGCTTGTTCGACACCACCGCAAGTTACCATTACGGCACCAACGGATGGACAAGTCGTGCTCGCTGGCAGCAATAACGAAATCACGGCAAATGCAAGCGATGCTGATGGCACAGTCACGCAAGTTGAGTTTTTTGCGAACAACACTAGCTTAGGGGTCACCGCTCAAGCACCATATTCCGTTACTTGGAACGCCACACTTATTGGCGCTAACCAGCTTAAAGCCGTCGCAACCGATAATGATAACAACACGTCAGAGTCCCTGGTTGGTGTGGAAGTCAGCGATAAAGATTTGGTCGTCTCTCTGACTTCACCAAGCAGCGGTCAAACCGTCGGATTAGGCGAAAGTCTCGCATTAAGCGCCGATGCAACGTCTTTAACTTCAGGCATTAAACACGTTGATTTCATGATCAACGGCTCTATTGTTGCAACCGATACCACAGCACCTTACACAGCCAACTGGACACCAACTGCACTTGGTAACTTTACAGTTAGCGCCCAAGCTGTGGATTTGTCGGGAAGCAATGCACTGTCTGACGCCGCTGCAATAACGGTGGTTGAGCAAGTAGAGAAACGCCATAAACTCATCGGTTACTGGCACAATTTTGTAAATGGTGCGGGCTGTCCAATTCGTCTAACAGATATGGCAGATGCTTGGGATGTGATTGATATTGCCTTTGCTGAAAATGATCGCAACAGTGATGGCACTGTGCACTTTAATCTATATTCAGGCGATATTTACAGCGATTGTCCAGCACTCGATCCAACACAATTCAAGCAGGACATGGCAGCGCTTCAAGCTAAAGGTAAGAAGTTTGTTCTCTCTCTTGGCGGCGCAGAAGGCACGATTACGCTGAATACCGACCAAGATGAAGCAAACTTTGTCTCTAGCCTAACAGGTCTTATCGCTGATTGGGGCTTTGATGGTCTAGATGTGGATTTAGAGAGTGGTTCTAACTTAGTTCATGGCTCGCAAATTCAAGCTCGCCTTGGTCGTGCTTTGCTTCAAATAGAGCAAAACATGGGTGGCGATATGTACCTAACCATGGCGCCTGAGCACCCTTATGTTCAAGGCGGCTATGTAGCTTACAGCGGTATTTGGGGAGCTTACATTCCTGTGATAAACGAGACACGCAGCACGCTCGACTTGCTTCACGTCCAGTTATATAACAACGGCGGTTTGCCAAACCCATACCTGCCAGGCAGTGCACCAGAAGGCTCTGTGGATATGATGGTAGCGCAATCTAAAATGCTTATCGAAGGTTTTGAGTTGGCCGACGGCACTCAATTTGCACCATTGCGCGATGATCAAGTCGCAATCGGTTTACCTTCAGGTCCTAGCTCGGCAAATTCAGGGCAGGCTCCAACACAGAATATTATCAACGCACTAGATTGTTTAACCAAAGGCACTTCATGTGGCACCGTTAAACCAGCGTACCATTACCCGAATTATGCAGGGGTAATGACATGGTCTATCAACTGGGATCAGCATGATGGCTTTAACTTCTCAAAACCTGTCGGCGATAAACTCACCGAGATGAATACGCAATAAGCTATCAAAGAACAAGCGAGTAAAACGCAAATATCGTCTTGTTTCCATTACTTATTCAAGTATGTAAAAACGAAAAGAGAGCACAATCGTGCTCTCTTTCTTTATCTCATTGAGTTTTTTACTTTTTAATGAGTAATTAAATCGTAAATACTCGGTAATCTTTTAGCTCAGGGATTTTCTTCAACAGATCGTCTTCTTGCCCTGCCATGTCATCCAGCGAATCGCACAAGTCTTCTGCTTGTTGTTCTACCTCTTTCGAATGCTCGGCTAAACGCTCTTCTACTTTCGCGCTGAGTTCAGCCATACTCTCTGATAATGCAGTGAGGTTTATCCCTCCCTCTTCCTTCATTTTTTTCGATAAAGCATCCAACGAACTGGCTAAAAACTCTTTATTGAAGATCTCTTGTGCTTTTGCAAAGTCTTTAGTCCACCCTTGTGTCATAGACTCAAAACTCTCCGCCGGCAGGATGAAATCACCATCTTTGTAGTAACGTGATTCAACATCAGCGAAAAAGTCCTTTACTGCGACTTTTACATTATCAAACGCACCAGGTGCATCGAGGCTTTCCGCAACATCATCAATAATATCATTCGCAAGCGCTAAACCATCACTCGCCAATTGCTTTGCTTGTGGAATATACGCGTTCATTTTTTCGCGATAGTCTTCAATTGCCGCTTTCTGGTCAGAATTGAGTTCAATTAGCTCACCTTTGATGAAGAGGTTGTTATCCTCATCCACGACGGCTTTATCACCTGTCGTTTGGCGAATTTCCAAGCTTTGCCCATCCATACGGACTTCATTATTGATGTCCACACGACACTGCGCTGCATAACCAGTAGCACTGACCATCAGCAATGAGAGTGTAAAAAGCTTTTTCATGTCATTCTCTTTTATTTAACATTACTCGTGTTAAACATAACACTGAGTGATACATGAGATGTCAGCAAATCGTCACGACTTCGTAACAAGTTGTTTTATCTCCTATTTTTACGTCAACCTCATCACCTTCTTCTTTTCCGAACAACGCTCGACCAAGAGGAGATTTTGCTGTTAAGACAAAGACTTCCTGAGCCTGATATTGAACAGTCAAACCACCAGAGCAAGGGCCTACAAAGAAGTGCTTTTCGATCAAATTCTCATCTGCGAGAACAACGTAAGCACCAACACCAACAGGCGCATTCTTAAAGTTACGAGTCACTAAAGAACGATATTGACGCAACTCCTCTTCACTATCTTGAATTCGCATGGCTTGTCCATGAGCAAGATACGCGGCTTCAAGTGCCAATGTATCGTACTTGTGCTCGGGAACAGTTTCTTCATCTGTGGCGGCATCGATAGCTCGCTGAGCCGATGAATGGGCAACTTGAAGTTTTTCTTCCAGATGTTGGATGATAATTTGGACTAAGTCAGCTTTGTTCATACTTTTAGGACGCGCGTTTAGTATTCGGGGTGTGTTAATGTAGCCAAGTTTACCATCAAAGAAAGGTTTCCCTATTATGCAAAGTGACTCGCTGCATCAAACACTTCAATCTGTATTTGGTTTTGACTCATTACGCCAAGGTCAGCAACCCGTTATTGAAGCCGTTATGAATGGTTACTCTGCTGCGGCAATCTTTCCTACAGGCTCGGGGAAGTCACTCTGTTATCAACTACCTGCAACCATATTACCCAACCTTACGTTGGTGATCTCTCCGTTGTTGGCGTTAATGAAGGATCAACTGAGCTTTTTACAAAGTAAAGGAATCGCGGCCGCTTCTATCGATAGCAGTCAAAGTAGAGAAGAAGCACAACAGGTCATGGCTGGCGTGAAGAATGGACAAATCAAAATCTTGATGATTTCTGTTGAGCGACTAAAAAATGAGCGTTTTCGTGAATTCATTCGCCAAGTACCGATTTCTTTGATGGTCATTGATGAAGCGCACTGTATTTCCGAATGGGGGCATAACTTTCGTCCAGATTATCTCAAACTACCGCAATATCAACGTGAACTGAACATCCCACAGTCTTTACTTCTCACCGCAACGGCAACGCCTGCAGTTATTGAAGACATGCAAAAAAAGTTCGATATTTCCAGTGAACATATTACCGTTACAGGCTTCTACCGCTCTAATCTGGATATCTCGGTGATCCCGTGTGAGGAAACAAAGAAACAAGAACAGCTCAGTGAGATCATCGCCTCTTCACCTAAGCTTCCGACCATCGTATACGTGACGCAGCAGCAAACAGCAGAACGAGTAGCAAAGTCATTAATCCATATTGGCATTAACGCTCACGCATACCACGCTGGCATGAAAAGCGACGTTCGTGAACAAATCCAACAGCAGTTCATGGATGGCCAAATTGACTGTATTGTTGCAACGATTGCATTTGGTATGGGGGTCGATAAATCTGATATTCGACGCGTCATTCACTTCGACTTACCCAAATCAATCGAGAACTACGCACAAGAGATTGGACGTGCAGGCAGGGACGGGCAACGCTCGGAGTGCATTCTGCTAGGCAATACGTCCGGCCTAACGGTGTTGGAGAATTTTGTCTATGGTGACACACCAGAATTTACGTCAATTAACTATGTAGTCGAGCAAGCGAAAGAACATGCTCCACAATGGGAGGTAGTGCCACTGCGTTTGTCGCGTGAAAGTAATATCCGCCAATTGCCACTCAAAACCTTGTTGGTTTATTTGGAGCTACATAACGTCATTGAAGCAAAGTACAGTTACTTTGCGGAATATCGGTTTAAGTTTTTGCACGATCAGCAATTTATTGTGAATCAATTTCAAGGCGAGCGACGTCAATTTGTGGAGGCTATTTTTTCCTGCTCACAAAAAGCCAAAGTGTGGTGCCAAGTTGATCTAGAAGCGCTATGGATGAACTATCAATCGGAACGCAGCCGAGTTGTCGCAGCGCTCGACTATTTTCACCAGAACGGCTGGATAGAACTAGAGAGCAAACAACTGACGGACGTGTACTCAGTTATGCCAACCAAACAGAGCTCGGATGTTTTAATCCAACAACTGTATGAACTGTTCCAATCCAAAGAAAGCAAAGATATCGAAAGAATCCACACCATGCTGCACTTGTTCCAGTCCGAGCACTGTTTGAGCTCACAATTGGCGAACTACTTTGCGGATCACGATGCACCAAAGCAATGTGGTCACTGCTCCGTGTGTCGTGGTCACGTCGCCACATTCACAGCACCAGAACCTGAAGATATTGAACAATCTCAAGTATCGATATGGGCGCGGGAGTTTATTCAGCTTTCCCCATCGGCCATCAGTAATGATGCCGTTGCTCGCTTCTTGTGCGGAATCAGCACTCCTTTGATTAGCCAGCTAAAAGCCTCAAAGCTAGCAGGTTATGGTGCAATGGCAAATGTAAGTTTTGAGCAGGTATTAACGCAGGTAGAAACGGTAAGGGCCTAAAAAAAGCTCAATTGACGCGCTTGGTCTTCGGGCTTGAGCATCACGTTCAAGCCTAAAAGGCGAATTTCCCGTCCATTTTGGCGTTTAAGAATATCTCTTAGCAAGATCTTGAAGTCCTCAAGCTCTAATTGCGGATGGATGTGCTCAATTGTTGTCAGTTGAAAGTCGGCAAATTTGACTTTAATACCTTGTTTAATAATCGACTTATCTGGGCTTGCACGCTCTAAACGTTTCTCGAGTTCAGGATAAAGTTTCTCCTCAATCACTTGCCAACATTCATCATAGGTTGCGATGTTCTGGCTGAATGTCCTTTCCACACCGACGGACTTTCTCTCGCGCTCAACAACGACTTCTCGATTATCAATTCCATGGCTTCGCTGCCATAAGGAGGCACCCTGACGACCAAACTGCCTCAACAACTCTCGATAGTCACTGTTTTTAATGTCCTCACATCGATAAAAACCGGCTTGGTGGAGCTTCTCAAGACTCACCTTCCCCACACCAGGAATGTTCTCTAGCGGAAGACTATCGATAACCTCTTGGACTTTCTCTGGCGGAATCACAAACTGACCGTTGGGCTTGTTCATGTCTGACGCGACCTTGGCAAGAAACTTTATCGGAGCAATGCCCGCCGATGCCGTCAACCCAAGTTCACTCCAGATATCGCGGCGAATTGACTCTGCGATCAACGTAGCGGAGCCACGGCAAGCTGT
The DNA here is from genome assembly GCF_033339955.1 of Vibrio sp. 1731. NCBI lineage: Bacteria > Pseudomonadati > Pseudomonadota > Gammaproteobacteria > Vibrionales > Vibrionaceae > Vibrio > Vibrio sp. 1731. The sequence goes on from NZ_JAWOVO010000016.1 coordinate 89,168, forward strand.
CGAGTCCGTGACATCGAGGTATGCTTCATCCAATGAGAGAGGTTCAATGATAGGCGTATAACGCTCAAAAATAGCACGAATCTGCTGAGAGACTTGCTTATATACATGCATTCTACCGGGCACAACCAACAAATGAGGACAGAGTTGCAGCGCGCGCGCCGTTGACATTGCACTGCGAACACCATATTTACGCGCATCATAATTACAGGTGCTAATCACTCCACGCTGCTTTTCATGTCCGCCAACAGCGAGTGCAATGCCACGGTAACTGGGGTTATCTCTCATCTCTACGGCAGCATAAAAACAATCCATATCGACATGAATAATTTTTCTAATTCGATCTGACATAGCCATCAAAGCACTGTTCAAAAAAACAGTATAAATCAAATCTACCTGAAGAGAAATGGGCGTGTTTAAGCGAACGTCAATCTCGAAGCATTACGTCCAATTGATCGACTAATTCGGCCCAATCTGCATCTTCTTCGATGGCTTGTTTTAGAAAGTTCGCCTGTGACATCGTCCAAAAGCTAGCTTCATGTAAAGGCGCAGAATCTCTTTTGTGTCGATGTTGATTAATAAAATCTTTCATTTCTTGAGGAGAGCTACCGAGGCCCAGTTGTTGAAATAGCTCAGCCATACCATGTTGATGCATTTCCATACTACTTTCTCCCTACGTTAGCTAAACATAATTATATAACTAAGACAGGAATAATGATGTGATGTTAACGGATGCGTGTCAAACATTTGAGTAGTTGTTCTACTTTTGGTTGACATGTGTTTTTTGATGGCGATAAGTTTAATTTTAGTTATCATTGATTTTAAACAATTAATTTTGGGGACTGCGCTTGAGTAATAAGATTCTGGTTGTTGAAGATAGTCGTGCATTTAAAAACTTTCTTTGCCAAACAATAAGCCAAGCTGGTTATGAGGTCATCGCAGCGGAAAGCTACGCGGAGGCAAAGAACTTGTTATCTTCAGCACAGGACCTCTTCTGTGCGGTTTTAGACTATTGTTTACCGGATGCTCAAGATGGCGAGATTATTGACCTCGTTTTGGAACATGGTCATCGTGTCATTGTTTTAACGGCTCGATTTCAAGAAGACACTCGCGAAAAGATGCTTGCAAAAGGTGTCCTCGACTATATTTTGAAAGACAGCATGGCGTCCGTTTCCTATCTATTACCACTCCTCAAGCGACTAACCAACAATCAACAACACAAATGTTTAGTCGTTGATGATTCACACACCGTAAGAAGACACATTGCCCAACTTTTGGAGCATCAATATATTCAGACGTTGGAAGCTGACAATGGGCAAAAAGCCCTAGAGCTTGTCGAGCAAAATCCAGATATCACTCTCGTTTTAACCGACCATGATATGCCCGTTAAAGATGGCATTACTATGGTGCGTGAATTACGTCGGAAGTGGGATAAAAATCAATTAGCCATTCTCGGCTTGTCGGGTAGTAACTCTAAGACCATGACGGCTAGGTTTCTAAAAGCAGGGGCCAATGACTTTTTATACAAGCCATTTAATCAAGAAGAATTTTTTTGCCGTATTCACCAACTGTTAGATATCAAAGACGCAACATCTGAACTGTTTAAAATGGCAAATCAAGATGCGCTAACGGGCTTATGGAACCGCCGCTTTCTGTTTGAGCAACCCCATGTAGAAAACGCTCAAAGAAACATCGCGATGCTTGATATCGATTTCTTTAAGCAAGTAAATGATACACACGGACATGAGGGCGGCGATGCAGTGTTAGTCATGATAGCGAATATTCTAAAAATCTATTTTCCAAATGATATTGTCGCTAGGCTTGGTGGCGAGGAGTTTTGTATTCAAGCCAGTGGCGACTATGACGGCTTTCTAACACGCTTAGAACAAATGAGACAGCGCATAGAAAAAACGCCAATAACTTATTTGGACAAAAACATTCTTGTGACCGCGAGTATTGGTGTAAGCAACATCGAGGGGGAGCTGGAACAACAAATAAAAGTGGCGGATGAGCGACTTTACATGGCCAAAGAGAACGGACGTAACCAAATCATTTCTTCGTCCTAATGACTATCAGTGTGGTCTTGCTCTGTAACATGAGAGAAAGAAACAACAAAACACGGTATTGGGCTCTTTCTCGGACATCTGAGCTTTGGTTAGCTGCCTAAAAATAAAGCTCAGCAGAACGCTGAGCTTTATCACTTTCTTAGTACGATTAACCAATACTAAGCAATTCTATCTTTTTCCCACGCCGCCAATTTCTCAGCACGCGCAGCCTCGCGCGCTTCACGTTTTTTACGCGCATCGCAGGGTTCTGGACAATTACACACTTTTTCGATGCCAACTGCCCCTAAGCCACCACAGCTACCTTTCACGACTTTCTTTTGGAAAATGTATCCGACAGCCATTGCAGTGATTACCGCGACAAACACAGCAAAGGTAATTAGAAATGTATTCATAAAAACATGCTCACTTCTGTTGTTATTTCTTCATGAATGGCTTGTATGCTTCCGAAGCCAACTCTTTAAAACCATCTTCCGTTTTCACAATCATGAAAACAGGAATATTATTTTCGTTCGCAATTGCCATGCCTTTGTCTTCACCTAGCACCATAAGACCAGTTGCAAGACCATCAGCAGTCATCGACGATTTATCTAATACCGTTACAGACACCACTTTATGATGAATTGGTTTGCCTGTTCGTGGATTAATAATATGAGAGTATCTCACACCATTACTCTCAAAGTAATTACGATAGTCACCACTTGTTGCAATTGCCATGTCGCCTGGTTCAATAATTTCTTGAATTGAACGTTCATCAACGGTCGGTTTTTCAATTGCGATACGCCAAGGCACACCTTCACGATTGACACCTTTGAGACGCATTTCACCGCCAACTTCGACCATAAAGTTCTGTACCCCTTCAGATTGAAGGTAGTCAGCAACCACGTCAACCCCCCAACCTTTCGCAATCGTCGATAGGTCGACGTACAAGTTAGGAAGATCTTTGGACAGTGTATTACCATCAACAGATAGGTGGTGAATACCGGTATTTGCTTTGCGAGCAGCGAGTTCTTCATCGGTTGGAACTACATCTGGACGAGCTTCTGGACCAAACCCCCACAGGTTAACTAGAGGGCCGACCGTCACATCCAATGCACCTAAAGTAAGACCGTTAAGGCGAATTGCTTCTTTCACTACCGTTGCAGTTTGTGTCGAAACTGTAAATGGCTCGCTCGTTTGATGCTGATTAAAACGACTTAACTCTGAGTCGTCACGATAGGTCGACATTTGGTCATTAACCTCTTCCAATAAGCGATCAATTTCTGTCTGCATCGCTTTTGGCGTTGGAATACCATCTTGCTCGATATACTTGATGTTGTAAGAAGTCCCCATGGTAGGGCCACTTAAATGAATTTGATCTGCAGGCTGCTCACAGCCAGCCAAAATCAATAGAGAAGCGAATGCAACAAGCCACTTTTTCACTTGTTAACTCCCAATGTTGTTGAATTGATATGGGAAATAGGACCAATCCTTTCAATCCGATTACCTATATCAACTGTTGAGTATCAGTTTTATGTCTATAAAAAATAATGGCTAGCTCTCTTGGAGAGCTAGCCATAGATTCAATCACTTGGAGGAATTAACCACCGAAGTCATCTAGTAGGATGTTTTCATCCTCTACACCTAGATCTTTTAGCATGCCGATTACAGCAGCGTTCATCATAGGTGGACCACACATGTAGTATTCACAGTCTTCTGGCGCTTCGTGATCACGTAGGTAGTTCTCGTAAAGAACGTTGTGAATAAAGCCAGTGTAACCATCCCAGTTATCTTCTGGAAGTGGATCAGACAGTGCACAGTGCCATACAAAGTTGTCATTCTCAGCTTGTAGCATATCGAAGTCTTCAACGTAGAACATTTCACGCTTAGAACGTGCGCCGTACCAGAAAGACATCTTACGCTTAGAGTGCAGACGCTTAAGTTGGTCGAAGATGTGTGAGCGCATTGGAGCCATACCAGCACCACCACCAACGAATACCATTTCTGCATCTGTATCTTTCGCAAAGAACTCACCAAATGGACCAGAAATAGTACACTTGTCGCCTTCTTTTAGAGACCAGATGTACGAAGACATGATGCCTGGTGGTACGTCTGGGTTGTTCGGCGGCGGAGTTGCGATACGAACGTTAAGCATGATGATACCGTGCTCTTCTGGGTAGTTAGCCATAGAGTATGCACGAATGGTCTCTTCATTAACTTTAGACTCGTAACGGAAAAGGTTGAACTTCTCCCAGTCTTCACGGTATTCCTCAGGAATATCGTAGTCTGCGTATTTCACGTGGTGAGCAGGAGCTTCAATCTGGATGTAACCACCAGCACGGAAAGGTACTGATTCGCCATCTGGAATTTGCAGCTTAAGCTCTTTGATGAATGTCGCTTTGTTATCGTTAGAGATAACAGTACATTCCCACTTCTTAACGCCGAAGATTTCTTCAGGAAGCTCGATATCCATGTCAGTTTTCATTGCAACCTGACACGCTAGACGCTCACCTTCACGCGCTTCACCTTTAGTAATATGGTCAAGCTCGGTTGGTAGGATGTCGCCACCACCTGATTTAACTTTTACGCGACACTGACCACATGAGCCACCGCCACCACAAGCAGAAGATACGAATACGCCAGCACCTGCTAGAGCACTCAGTAGCTTACCACCTGGTTGTGTAACGATCGCCAGAGAAGGGTCATCGTTCACAGAAATTGTAATGTCACCTGTTGGTACAAGCTTAGACTTAGCGAAAAGAATCACTAGTACTAGTGCTAGTACGATCAGAGTAAACATCACTACACCAAGAATAATGTCCATTGACTATTCCTTAATTGTTGCGGTTTACCCGACTTACAGTTGAACACCAGAGAAAGACATAAAGCCTAACGCCATAAGACCTACAGTGATAAATGTGATACCAAGACCACGTAGACCTGGAGGTACGTCAGAGTACTTCATCTTCTCACGGATACCTGCAAGAGCAACGATTGCTAGCATCCAGCCCACACCAGAGCCGAAACCGTAAACGATCGATTCAGCAAAGTTGTAGTCACGTTGTACCATGAAAGATACACCACCGAAGATCGCACAGTTTACTGTGATCAGCGGTAGGAAGATGCCTAGCGCGTTGTACAAAGGTGGGAAGAAACGGTCTAGGACCATCTCTAGAATCTGTACAAGTGCTGCAATTACACCGATAAAGGTGATGAAGTTTAGGAAGCTAAGGTCCACGCCCTCAACTAACGCGTTCTCTCTCAGAACTAGGTTGTATACTAGGTTGTTCACAGGAACAGCGATAGTCAGAACTACCACAACTGCAACACCTAGGCCAAAAGAGGTCTTAACCTTCTTAGATACGGCAAGGAAAGTACACATACCTAGGAAGAAAGACAGAGCCATGTTTTCGATGAAAATCGATTTAACTAACAGACTAATGTAATGTTCCATGACGTCCTTACTCCTTCGCTTCTACTTGTTCTGGTTTCAGAATACGGATTACCCAGATAAGGAAGCCGATTAGGAAGAATGCTGATGGTGCTAGTAGCATTAGGCCGTTAGGCTGGTACCAACCACCGTTGCTCACTAGAGGTAGAACTTCTAGACCAAATAGTTTGCCTGAGCCAAATAGCTCACGGAAGAAACCTACAGTGATAAGAACGAAGCCGTAACCTAGACCGTTACCAATACCGTCAATAAGAGATGGTACTGGCGCAGACTTCATTGCGAATGCTTCAGCACGACCCATTACGATACAGTTAGTGATAATCAGACCAACGAATACAGATAGCTGTTTAGAGATATCGTATAGGTAAGCTTTTAGCACTTGGTCTACCACGATTACTAACGATGCGATGATTGCCATCTGAACGATGATACGCACACTGTTAGGAATGTGGTTACGGATCAATGAAACAGAGAAGTTAGACAACGCAGTTACAAATGTTACCGCTAGTGTCATTACAAAAGCTGTTTCTAGTTTAGTTGTTACTGCAAGAGCAGAACATACACCAAGAACTTGTAGCGCGATTGGGTTGTTATCCAACACTGGCGCTAGGATGCTCTTTTTAACGTTTTGTGCACTAGACATTAGTTAAGTTCTCCGTCACGAACTTTTGCTAGGAAAGGACCAAAGCCCATATCACCTAACCAGAAGTCAAATGTGTGTTGAACACCATTACTAGTGAGCGTCGCTCCTGATAGGCCATCAACACCGTGCTCAGAACCTTGCGGTGCGCCGCCTTTCACGACCTTAATCGCTGGCTGGTGATCTTCATTGTACAATTTCTTGCCAATGAATTGATCGCGCCATGAAGGGTTCTCTACTTCACCACCAAGTCCAGGAGTTTCACCTTGCTCGTAGTAAGTAATAGCAGACACAGTGTTACCATCAGTTTCAACGGCTACAAAGGCATACATCATCGACCATAGTCCTTTACCGTGCATAGGCAGGATAACTTTTTGGACTTCATCTTGATCTTTTACAAGGTACACCACTGCTGTATTCGCGCGACGACGGATATCAGCTACGTCTTCTTCTGGTGTCAATGCGATTGAACGTTCTGCATCTTTTGATGCTTCACGTTGATCGTACGTAGATGCATTACCCTCAGTAAAGTTACCTGTTTCAAGGTCTACTAGACGAGGTTCGATGTACTCAGCAAATAGCTCTGGTACTTTCTTACCGTTTGCGTCAATGCCTGCAACTTCAACGATCTTTGATTGCTTATCTAGGACAGCGTTAGCTTTTTGCTTATCACGCAGACCTACTGCTGCTGTTGATACGATGATTGAACAAACAAGGCTCAACCCGATAACAACACCCAGCGTCTTTTTAATGCTGTCGTTATTACTTGCCATAGCGTGCTAGTCTCCGCTTGATGTTCTTCTCAATCACTACATGGTCGAACAGAGGTGCGAATAGGTTCGCGAATAGAATCGCCAGCATCATACCTTCTGGGTACGCTGGGTTAACTACACGGATCATCACACACATTGCACCAATCAGGATGCCGTACCACCATTTACCTTTGCTAGTAAATGACGCTGATACTGGGTCCGTTGCCATGAAGAACATACCGAATGCAAAACCACCTAGAACTAGGTGCCAGTGCCATGGCATATTAAACATTGGATTAGTGTCAGAACCGATCACGTTAAACAGAGTCGATACTGCGATCATACCGATCATCACACCCGCAATGATGCGCCATGAAGCGATTCGCATGTAAACGATCATCGCTGCACCGATCATTAGAGCTAGAGTCGATACTTCACCAATAGAGCCAGGGATGTTACCGATGAACGCGTCCATCCAAGTGATAGGAGCGCCAGTTACTGTGTTAACTAGAGCACCGTTACCACCTTGAGCCCATTGGCTAAGAGCAGTTGCACCAGAGAAGCCGTCAGCTGCAGTCCATACTACGTCACCCGAAATTTGCGCTGGGTAAGCGAAGAATAGAAATGCACGACCTGCAAGTGCAGGGTTAAGGAAGTTACGACCTGTACCACCGAAGATCTCTTTTGCTACAACAACACCAAATGTGATACCTAGTGCCGCTTGCCATAGAGGTAGCGTTGGTGGAACGATAAGTGCGAATAAGATAGAAGTTACAAAGAAACCTTCGTTAACTTCGTGTTTACGCACCATACAGAACAACACTTCCCAGAAGCCACCAACAATAAATACTGTTGCGTAGATTGGCAGGAAGTAAGTCGCACCTAGTAGCATCTTACTGCCAACACCCGCTTCCGCACCGATAGTGCCGCCAAGCATTTCTGTTAGCCAGTAGTGCCAGTTACCTGCGATAACTGTCGCTAGTTGGTCACCAGCGTACATGTGGTTAAGTGCTGCAATAGCTTGGCCACCTGCGTTGTACATACCCCAGAACATTGCTGGGAATACCGCAAACCAAACCATGATCATGATACGTTTTAGGTCAACGCTATCACGAACGTGCGAGCTTTTATTTGTTACGATACCTGGGGTGTAAAAAACTGTTGCTACAGCTTCGTACAGGGCAAACCATTTTTCGTGTTTGCCACCAGGCTCAAAATGATGCTCGATGTCTTCAAGAAACTTTTTAAGAGCCATGAAAATTACCCTTCCTTCTCGATAGTATCTAGGCATTCACGAAGTAACGTACCGTACTCGTACTTACCTGGACATACAAAGGTACACAATGCTAGATCTTCTTCATCCAGTTCAAGCGCACCCAGTGCTTGAGCACTGTCTGTGTCGCCGGCACATAGATCACGAAGCAGCAAAGTAGGCTCCATATCTAGAGGCATTACGCGTTCGTAGTTGCCAATTGGAACCATTGAACGATCACTACCATTGGTCGTCGTTGTCATATTGAACAACTGACCTTTGAATACGTGACCAAGGAAAGAGCGAGTTACCGAGAACTTATTCTTACCAGGCATTGCCCAGCCAAATAGTTCTTTTTCACGGCCTTCACGTAATACAGAAACCTGTTGATGGTAACGGCCAAGGTATGCGTGTGGACCAGTTGCATGTGTACCTGTTAGTACTGAACCAGAGATCACACGAACTTCGCCAGGCATCAGCTCGTTATCTGTTAGGTCATCTAAGCTTGCACCCATTACGGTACGAACTAGACGAGGGTTATTCACAACTGGGCCAGCTAGAGACACAACACGATCTGTGCATAGCTCACCAGTTAGGAACAGCTTACCGAACGCGATAACGTCTTGGTAGTTGATGCTCCATGCCACATTCTCTGCATTTACTGGGTATAGGAAATGCATGTGGGTGCCAGCAAGACCTGCTGGGTGAGGGCCATCGAAGACGTGTTCTTCTACGTTAGACTGTGAAGAGCGTGGCAAGCTAGTGCCAGATTTACATACGTAAACCTTGCCTTCTGTCAGGGCTGAAAGAATGTCTAGACCAGCAATGAATGCTTCTTGTTGCTCATTAATGATCAACTCAGGCTTAGCTGCTAGTGGATTAGTATCCATTGCAGTTACGAAAATAGCCTTAGTAGAAGACTCGATTGCAGGAACCTTGCTAAACGGACGAGTACGTAAAGCGGTCCATAAGCCAGAGTCAACCAACTGAGTCTTGATCACTTCACGATCTAGACCTGAAAGTTGAGCGGCTTCGAACTTATCAAATGTCACCTGCTCTTCACCTGCCACTTCAATCACTACAGATTGAAGGACACGTTTAGCGCCACGGTTAACTTCGATCACTTTACCGGCTGCTGGTGCAGTAAATTTCACGCCTGGGTTCTTTTTATCTTCAAAAAGAACTTGCGCTTTTTTCACTTCATCACCAACGCGGACATGCATGGTAGGTCGCATGCCAACGTACTCTTCGCCAAGCAAGGCGACTTTTTTGATGGTCTTACCATCATTAATCACCTGGGATGGAGTTCCTGCGATAGGAAGATCCAAGCCCTTCTTTATTGTAATCATACGCACTTGCACTACTTTTATCGGGAAAAAGATTCTTTTGATTGCGTAACTTTTAGACACGACATCAGTGTCCGGTTTTGATGTTGTTTTAAACATCAAAATCGCAACATCCTATTAAAAATCTCGTCACAAGGAATACGCGAGATTTATCAGGTGCCGTAGTCTAGCATTTTTTAGGAACTTGATGCCATGATCAATCATTAGAATAGAGGGGTTATTTCGGTAGAATCAGGTCTAAAAGGTCAAAGAATAGTCATAACTTTGACCCATCGCACAAATGCCATATTCCATACATATCTTATGGAAAAGTGATATTCATCGCCTGAAATATTCTGCAATTTCCATTCATTTGTTGAAACACTGTTAACACATTTTTTAACCAGAATTTGTGCCACGTTAACGTCCCTAAAGAATGTAAAACGAAAAAAGATGGCCTTAAGCCACCTTTCTCTGCACCTTTATATCTTGCGTTTTTAGTGACCGCCACCCATACACATCGGGCTATCAGGGGCGCCATCTTGTTCACGCTTCCACTCTTCATCAGTGTATGTATGAATAGCTAATGCATGAATGTGGTTATCCAGTTCATCTGCCAAAATTTGATGAACTTGACGATGGCGCCCAATCAAACGCTGTCCCGCGAACGAATCACTCACAACAATCACTTTGAAATGACTCTCTGAGCCTGGTGGCACATTATGCATGTAGCTCTCATTAATGACTTTGAGATAGCTGGGTTGCAGCTCACTGTGTAGTTTCTTCTCTATGATTTCTTGGATCATATTCGTTCCTCATTGATGCGAATTCCATAAGTATATACCTAAGTAAAGCAGACATGCATCACTCAAACGTCACTCTCATTATTGACGCACTTTGTAGACATATTGTCTCAAGGCGCTCGACTCCATGAACATGCCTAGAGAGCAGCCATCACTGAACTCGTAAAATTTGACAGCTTTTTGTATCTCGACACGTCATCATTTGCGACAATAACACTTAATTTCTAAATCAACTTACATTTAGCTATGAAAACCGAACTGAACCTTCACGAGCGAAGCTTAACACTTCATCGTTTCCCAAAACGTAGTAACGAAACGCTACAAGCGTGGGATGCCGGTGATGAGTATCTTATTAATCATGTTGAAGAGCTTGCTTTGCCAGACAATCAAAACATCCTCGTGATTAATGACAGCTTTGGTGCCCTCTCCTGCTGGTTTTCGGAAAAGCACCATGTAACGCTAATGAGTGATTCATTCATCTCACATAAAGGTGCACAGCAAAATCTCGAGCAAAACCAGTGCAATAAAGTAGCGTTTGCCACCACGATGGACCTCGTTCCTGCCAATATTGATCTCGTCTTGCTGCAACTGCCCAAAAGTAACCGCCATCTAGTGTGGATACTAAGCCAATTAAGAAAGGCGCTACCGGCTTCCTGCCCCGTCATTGCAGTCAATAAAGCGAAAGACATTCATACTTCGACGCTAAAACTGTTTGAAAAATACTTAGGCGAAACAAAAACATCTTTGGCCTGGAAAAAGCACAGATTGGTGTTTTCTCAAGCAACAGTTGAGCCTCCGATTGAAGTAATGCCTTTCACGACTTGGCGCGTTGATGGCGAAGATATCGAACTCAAGAACATGCCAAATGTCTATTCAGGAGAAAGTTTAGATTTAGGTGCACGCTTTATGCTGCAGCACCTGCCTCAAGACCCTTCGATAGACAATGTCATCGATCTTGGCTGCGGCAATGGTGTTCTGTCTGTTAAATTTGGTCAGTTGAATCCAAATGCTCGGCTAACATGTGTTGATGAAAGTTTTATGGCGCTTGAATCAGCAAAACAGAACCTACGCGACAACCTTGGTGAAAATAGAGACATACAGTGCATAGCGAACAATTGCTTGGACGGTTTTAAACACAGCAGCAGCTCTATGGTTATGTGTAATCCACCGTTTCATCAACAACAGGCAATCACCGATCATATTGCTTGGCAAATGTTCTGCGATGCTAAACAAGTATTAAGTGAAAATGGCCGTTTACTGGTTATCGGAAATCGTCACCTCGGGTACGACGCAAAACTCAAACGTCTGTTTGGCGATAAAAATGTGAAACTTATCGCTTCCAACAATAAGTTTGTGATTTTACAGGCTACAAAAAATCCTGCTAAATTAAGCGCAAAATAAGCTTTAGCAAAATAGTTAAAAGGAATAATAAAATGAGAAAATTGGTACTTGCGGCTTCGGTTGCGTTGCTTGCTGCGTGTTCAGCCCCTCAACAACCTCAGCTGAACCTGATGCCAGAAAGCACATTGAGCACCAATCCAATTGTTCAAGGCAAGACTTACAGTTTGACCAGCAAAGATGTACGTGCAGCGCAGTACGTGGCGTTGGTGGATAACGGCCGTTCGAACATTCTTCCTCTTCATGCTAAACAGAATTTACGTATTGCGTTAGAAGAAGCATTAGAGAAGCAATTCTCATCTCAAGGTTTCCATGCGGATCTAAACAGCAACAACGCGATTGAATTGAGCGTTCAAGAAGCGTTGGTCAACGTGAAGCATTCGGTGATGGAAAATGAGATGGATGCTAAAGTTGTGCTGGAAATCACAGCAGAGACACCTGAGGGCAAGCTAGTCAAAACTTATACAGGTACAGCAAAGCGATCTGGCACATTGAGTGCTTCTGATGCCGATATTGAAGAGACATTGAATGATGTGGTGACATTGACGCTTAAAGAGATTGCCAATGACCCTGAGCTTCGTCAATACATGCAGGAGCGTTTCTAATGTTACGCAAAGCGATTCTGTCTTTAGCATTACTCAGCTGCAGCGTTTGGGCTGGACCAAAAGTAGCGTTTGAAACGACACTTGGCTCATTTACGGTTGAGTTAAACGAAGAGAAAGCACCTATCACTGTCGCTAATTTTCTGAAATATGTAGAAGATGGGAGCTACGAAGGTACTATTTTTCATCGTATTATCCCAGGCTTCATGGCACAAGGTGGCGGCTTTAACCAAGATATGCAGATGGTGAAAACATACGCGCCAATCAAAAACGAAGGAAATAATGGTCTAAACAATAACCGTGCTACCATCGCCATGGCACGAACCAATGCACCAAACTCTGCAACTCGTCAGTTTTTCGTCAACTTAGTCGACAATGACTTTCTCAACTATGGCGCTCGACCACCAGGTTATGCTGTATTTGGTGAGGTTACTGAGGGGTTCGACGTTATCCAGAAAATGGCTCAGCAGCCGACCACGACGGTAGGCCGAATGCGTGATGTACCAGAGACGCAAATCGTCATCACCAAAGCTACACTACTTAAATAGCCAAAACGATAAGCCCTTTGAATAATCGAAGGGCTTTCTCTTTCAACGGCTTCATTTTATTGGATTGATTTATGTCTTCATTACCTTCCATCACTTGGTTGGAAACGGTAAAAAGTTACCTCGATAAACGACTCATGTGGGTTTTCATGCTGGGCTGCTCTAGCGGCTTTCCGTGGGTTCTTATCGGCTCAAACATGTCAGGTTGGCTAAAAGATGCCGGCTTGACCCTCTCCGCAATTGGCTATTTTGGTAGCGTTTTTGCGGTCTATGCGATCAACTTTCTGTGGGCACCTCTGGTTGACCGCGTGAAGCTGCCAGTCCTCTTTAGACTACTGGGGCAAAGACGTAGCTGGATTTTCTTTTGTCAAAGTATCGTACTCGTCGCTACCCTATTTATTGCCGGCGTAAATCCAGCGGAAAACTTGGTGTTTGCGTCACTACTCGCCTTGTGTATTGCAACGGCTTCAGCGACACAAGACATCGCAATTGATGCTTTTCGTATTGATACTTTCCCAAAATCAGAAGAATCTAAGCTGCCACAAGCTTCTGCAATGGCGGTCATTGGCTGGTGGACAGGTTATTCACTACCGGGTTATTTAGCGTTTGTTAATGCTGATAGCGTCGGTTGGAATGGCGTGTATTACGGGATGGCGGTGATAGTCGGCATTCTAATGGTCTTTACGATTTTAATCGGAGAACCGAAGACTCAACGCGAACAACTTCAGTCTGCCGCTGAACAACGCCACAAAGAAGTGGTTGGTTCAAAAGTCGTAGCTTGGTTTACCGTGACTGTTGTAGAACCTTTCCTTGATTTCTTTAATCGCAATGGCGTCCGTGTCGCGATTACTCTGTTGCTGTTCGTTTTCCTATTTAAAATTGGCGAAGCGTTTTTGGGCAGGATGTCGATCGCGTTCTATAAAGATATTGGTTTTAGCAATGAACAGATTGGCTATTACTCCAAACTAATCGGTTGGGGAGCCACCATCTTCTTTACTTTTGTCGGAAGCATGTTCAACGTTAGGTTTGGTATTGTACGTGGATTAATGATCGGCGGTATTGCTATGTCTGCCAGTAACTTGATGTTTGCTTGGATTGCTTCGGTAGGCCCAAACGAGCACTTGTACTTAGCCACGATTATTGTCGATAACTTTACGACTGCTTTCTCAACTGTCGCTTTTGTTTCATTTTTGACGATTCTAACCGGGCAAGCATTTTCGGCAACTCAGTATGCGTTGCTTGCTTCTCTAGGAAACTTCGGACGGACGACTCTTGCTTCTTTCAGTGGCGAGCTAGTGGATTATCTTAATGATTGGAGCACATTCTTCGTGCTTACCGCTGTCATGGTCGTGCCAAGCTTGATTATGTTGTACTCGCTACGACATTACTTTGATGCTCTATTGGAAAAAGCACGTCACAAGCATTAACGAAACATATAAAAAACCACCGAATTCGGTGGTTTTTGTTTTGCGAGATATAAGATAAGAGGTCTATGGGTATAACCCTTTACCAAACATATTAAATATACGTGCCACGCCTTGAGTAAAGATCATCGGCTCAGTCAATACGGTTAAACACAAGCAGTCTTCTCCGGCCTTAGTGTAAGGGCTGTGCTTCACTGATGCGTCTCTAATCATCAAATCGCCCTCTTCATATTGGCCATCCTCGTCACTAAATCCACCATGTAGGATCAATGTAGACTCTAGGCCTTTGTGCGTATGTTGAGGAATTTGCACATCTTCCCCGATGTACATTAAGCTGACACGAGCGTCTTCCCCTAGGTCAATCTGAGCACTGAAAACCTTGCCTCCATAACTTCTCCATGACCCTACGAGGTCAGAGAAACGCGCTAGAGTTTTAGGAAGAGCGAAACTTTTTCCTGCCACATTAACAGCAGCAGAGTCGCGGATCACGATATTATCAGTCGCTGGCTCCGCATTGATGATGTCATTAAACATGTCGTCAAATTCAGAAACATACTCAGAAGGTATGTCACTTACGATGTTCGCTTGACTTGCTTCGACTTGGTTCACATAAGCTCGGCACTTGGTGCATGTTTCTAAATGGGTTGCGACCACAAGACCAGAAACTGCATCAATGCTTCCCGAAGCGTATGCTTCTAACAAGCTGTTATCTGGGTGTTTGTTCATAGTTGCTCCGTATGCATTGAATGCCTTAGCTTTTCTACTGCAAGCCTCAGCCTGGATTTTACGGTACCGAGGGGTATATCAAATAATTCCGCGACCTGTTGATGAGGTAACTCTTCAAGATATACCGCTTGTAAAACATCTCTCTGGTTTTTCGGTAATATATCTAAAAACTTAACCACCTGTTCTTTCAACATATCTTGTTCTGGTGAATAGTGATCAACAAGATCAGGTGGATAATACTCTGACGGCCAAATGTCATCAGAATGAATGTGTAATTCCTTACCTTTCTGTTTTCTGAGCAGATCAAAACAAAGGTTTCGGATTATGGTATATATCCAAGTCGATAACGCGCTCTTTTCACCATCATAGAGGTGCGCTTTCTGCCAAACTGTCGCCATGGTCTCTTGCACCATCTCCATAGCAACTTGCTCATTACCAACATGTTTGTAAGCGAATTGCTTCAGCTTGGGTGCGTAAAAACGGAATACAAAAGCGAACGCGTCTTTGTCTCGAGCCTTCACTTTATCCATGTAATCGTTCCAATCACTGCGCCCCAGTTTTTTCGGGCTATCACTCATCATAATCGGCCTTAATTTGTGGGAGGAGTCTCCTCCTCCCATTCGTCCTAATCGGTCACGTCATCGACCAACAAGTTGAAACCACCGTTGTTCCCATCATCAATGGCAACGACTTGGTACACAACACCGTTCATTACATTGACTGGTGCTGAGTCAACCGCAACAATACTTGGGTTACCAGCCACTGTTACCGTTACATAATATGTACCTTCAGCGACATATAATCCTTGTACACTATTTTTATACGCAAAATTAGCAATAGTTGGATCACTTCCATCTATTCCTGCACTCGTAGTGAGGTAAATATCCACCATTTCCGCTATAGGATTAGCCGCCGCGTGTGTCACATTCAATGTCGCGCTAGTCGCCACAGCGCGTCTCATATCTTCAACGACCAGAGCTTCGATATCAATCGCTGGGCTAACAACACCGACTGCATAAACACTGTAATCCATTCCACCTGCAACCATTAACCCGTCAACATCTATGATCGGATTGGTTGTTGTGCCATCCACGTAAACGTCAATATCGTAAGCGCCAGCAGCAAGATCCAAATAACCACGAATCTCTTTGAACGCTAAGTCGGCAAGAGGAGCGAAGGCCGCCCCGTTAACGTTAACATCGACGACTGGCGCTCCATCGACAAGGTGTCCGACTCTTACTTCAGCTTGGCTGCCCATATCTTCAATTATAGAAGAGCCCGAACCGTCCAACACCAAGAGTTTGACAGGTGACGTGCTATTCGAATCTCCTGTGCCGATAGCGGCAATCGTCAAGTTGGAATTAGCCGCAAGAGATACTGTGCCCGAGTCAAAAGCAACGCTGTCTCCTACGGCAAGTCGAACTTGATACTCACCAGTTGGGATGTTCAATACGTCGGTAGAAGCTTTGTAAGCAAGGTTAGTTATTGGAGTCGCGCTAGCAAGAGCAGCACCTGGCTCAGTGACATAAAGATCAACAGCAGGAACGCCTGAAGCTGCATGAACAACTTGAACATCTAGACTATTGGCATCAGCCATTGAATCGGCGCTGCGAGTCACAACTAAAGGCTCAACTGGGTTTGGCGAACCATCGGCATCGCCAACAACGAACACGTTATAATTGAGGTCGGAATCAAGATCTAGTTCTGTTTTAGGTATTACGGTCGCGGTTTCATTACCTGGGAGCTTAACATCGACCTGAATCGAATTCATCCCCTCTCGCAATTTAACGTAGCCAGATCCCATACCATAATCAACATTCGTTAATGATGGTTTATCGTTGATCCACACATTTGCAAGCGGCGCATCAGAAGACGCATGCACTGCTTGTAAATTGGAATACTCGATAGTGTCACTGTCGGAGCCACACGCCGCCAGTCCTAACGCCGCAACAACAGTTAGCGCAGCTTTGTTAAATCCTTTCATATCCTTGCCTCTTTGTTAGTCGGGGCTTCTATGGCTTCTGTCAGAAATTGCAACGCAGGAATACAGTCCTCTGCGCCGACTAGCTGTTCGAACAGATTGCAGTCTAGGGGTAGTAACTCAAGCCAACGCTGAGTAACCCAAGCAGAGTCATCGTAAAAACGATGCTGGTAGAGGCTTCCAAGTTGAGGAAACTCTTCATAAACATGGGATAACTGCTGGCTTAAATAGAAGAAATCTGGTGAGTTGTCTGGATGTTGCCAATTATCTAACCATTCAACCTCTGCATGGCGTAAGCCATCCGCATCTGCACGAACACGTTTAACAACAAAGCGTTTCTCACCAGCAACTGTAATACCAAGAAGGCCATCACTGAGTGTTTCAAAATCAACGATCCTGACCAAAGTTCCGATAGATGAAACGTTACCCACGTCTTTAGGGTCACCTTCACTTCCTACTAGGCAAACTCCAAAACCCACATTTTGTAGGCTGCATTCCTTTACCATTCGCTTATATCGTGGCTCAAAAATGCGCAGATTCATTTTACCTTCAGGGAGTACAACTGAAGTGAGTGGGAATAACATGACTTCTTTCATTCAAACGTCCTCTTTGATTCACGGATACATACGAATCCCTTATCACTCCGATCACTAACGATTTATGTTGGTTAATCGACTGGCTTAAAAAGTCATAAAATCGCTTACGCAAACGATCTAAATCACATATTTATTGCAATCAAATGCAACGAACAAAAAGTTCCGTAAATAAAGATAATTTCGTGACACAACTCACCAAAAACGTTCAATTTTGCACCCTTTATCACTTTCATTTGGGATTTTTATCGCTATTATTCCCGCCAATTGGAAAGCGCAGCATAGATTGCGTGTTCTGAATCATTACAAACATAGAGAGTCCCCTTATGCGTAAATCACTTTTAGCTCTTAGCCTTCTAGCGGCTACTTCAGCTCCAGTTATGGCGGCAGATTACTCTGACGGCGATATCCACAAAAACGATTACAAGTGGATGCAGTTCAACTACATGTACTCAATTGATGAAATGCCACGAGTTAAAGGCGCTGACGACAACGCTCACGATTACCTAGAAATGGAATTTGGCGGTCGCTCTGGTATTTTCGACCTATACGGTTACGTAGACGTATTTAACCTAGCGACTAAAGATAACCAAGATAAGTCAATTGAGAACGGCGCTCCTGACAAGATGTTCATGAAATTTGCACCACGTATGTCTCTAGATGCCGTAACTGGTAAAGACCTATCTTTCGGTCCAGTTCAAGAGCTATACATTGCATCTCTAATGGAATGGGGCGGTAACAACGGTGGTGTAAACAACCAGAAAATCGGTTTAGGTTCTGATGTAATGGTTCCTTGGTTAGGTAAAATCGGCCTAAACCTGTACAGCACTTACGATGGCAACAACAAAGGTTGGAACGGTTTCCAAATCTCGACTAACTGGTTCAAACCATTCTACTTCTTCGACAATGGTTCATTCATTTCTTACCAAGGTTACATTGATTACCAATTCGGTATGGATGATGATGCTGGTAACAAATTTGGTACTACCGCGTCAAACGGTGGTGCAATGTTCAACGGCATTTACTGGCACTCAGATCGCTTCGCGGTTGGTTACGGCCTGAAAGCATACAAAGAAGTATATGGCGTAAAAGACGGTCTACAAGTTGCTCCAGGTGTTGAGCTAGAATCGACTGGTGTAAGCCACTACCTAGCTGTAACTTACAAGTTCTAATTGAACCACTAAGTTTGCTCAAAAATGGCGCCTTTCGGCGCCATTTTTATTTGCTTTCCTTTTTTCCCTCATTATCCTTGCAGCAAACCTTTTTAATGAGAGCGTTTGGTGAATATCCTTATCCTCGGTCCAGGTGCGGTGGGCTCACTCTGGGCAACAAAATTTAAGCTTGCCGGGCACAATGTTTCATTGTGGGGAAGAAGTTCAGAGAGACAACAACCACTTCAGTTGGATGACACACCCGCAATCGTATTCAGTAATCAAGATATTTCCTCCGTAAATCAAGCGGACCTCATTTTGATCACGGTAAAAGCTTGGCAAGTGGAAGACGCCATTCAGCCTTTGCTCCCTCATATCAATACAGACACGATTATCATGCTGATGCACAATGGTATGGGTACTGCCTCTGCCTTGGAGAAGGTTGTGCCAAACAATCCGATAGTGCTCGCAACAACGACGCACGGCGCATACAAACCAGATAACCAACACGTATTGCATACCGGTCACGGAACAACGCAAGCGGGTGGTTATAATGACAAAGGAATGCAGTGCGCTTTTCTGCAAGATGTTATGCATCATGCTCTTCCAGAGGTCATTTGGAATCCACACATCCAATCTGCGTTATGGACTAAGTTAGCGATCAACTGCGCGATTAACCCACTGACTGCGATTCTCCAGTGTAAGAATGGTGAACTTGCGAAGCCCGAGTTTAAGATACAACTCGAAAGCATCACTCAAGAACTGGTTGAAGTAATGAGTAAAGAAGGTATTGCTATCGAGTTTCGCTCTCTTTTCGATACGGTAATGCAAGTGGTGAACGCCACAGCTGAGAACTATTCTTCAATGAGACAAGACGTATTCCATCAGCGTCGAACGGAAATTGATTTTATAACCGGATACTTGTTAAAGGCTGCCAAGAAACATCGCATCAATACGCCTGAGAATTTAAAACTTTACCAACGCATCAAACAAATAGAACAAAGCTGGACAGAACAATGAGTAAGAAAATCTTAGTGCCAATAGCTCCAGGCACCGAAGAAATGGAAGCCGTCACCGTTATCGACATGATGGTTCGCGCGGGTTATGACGTTACAGTAGCGAGTGCTGCTTTTGATGGCTCATTGACGATGAAAGCTTCTCGCGGAGTCACACTAACTGCCGATTGTAAGCTAGTCGATATCGCTGATGATGAGTTTGACGCCATAGCGCTTTCTGGTGGTGTTGGTGGTGCAGAAATTTTTCGTGATAGCACGGTGATGATAGAAATCCTTAAGCAGCACATCTACGAGGGAAAATTGGTCGCTGCTATCTGCGCAGCACCGGCGTTGGTATTGCAACACCATGATCTTTTCCCACAATCACTGATGACCTGTCACCCGAGCTTTCAGTCACATATCCCGGAAGAGAAGTGGCGCAGCAAACGCGTGACCTTTGATATCAACCACAACCTGATCACCAGTCAAGGTCCGGGTACAGCTTTAGAGTTCGCGATGGAAGTAATCATTCAACTCTCAGGTAAAAAACACGCATGGTCAGTTGCTGAACCAATGATCCCTCTGCCTACTCTGCACTACCACAAGCTTGGTGAAGAATAATGTTTGACGTAAATGCTGTACGCGAGCAATTTCCTGCTCTAAACCAATCCGTCAACGATACGCCCTTAGTGTATCTAGATAGCGCAGCGACAACGCAAAAACCGCAATGTGTGATTAATGTCATCAGTCATTACTACAGTGCGCAAAATGCCAATGTTCACCGTGGCAGCCATAGTTTAACGGCTAATGCCACCAGCCAATTTGAAGCGGCACGAGAACGAGTGGCAAGCTTTATTGGTGCAAACAGCTCTAAAGAGATCATTTGGACACGGGGCGCAACCGAAGCACTGAACTTAATTGCTCAAACCTACGCCCGTAGCACGTTACAACCAGGTGATGAGATCTTGATTAGCGAGATGGAGCACCACGCCAACATCGTGCCCTGGCAAATCGTGGCAGAGCAAACGGGTGCTAAAGTCATTAAAGTTCCGATGACATCAGATTGCCAGTTCGACATCAGTGCATTTGAGGCGCTTCTGTCTGACCGCTGTAAAATTGTTGCTTGCGCGCAAATAACCAACGTAACAGGCACACGCCAACCTATAGAAAAAATCACTGAACTGGCGCACAACGTTGGCGCGGTTATTGTAGTTGATGGCGCGCAAGGCATCGTACATGAGCAACTTGATTTATCGGCATCAGATATCGATTTCTACGTTTTCTCAGGTCACAAACTTTATGCACCAGCAGGCATTGGGGTTTTATACGGCAAGCTTGAACTTTTGGAAGCCATGCCACCATGGCACGGCGGCGGTAAAATGGTTGAACGCGTTTCTTTCGAAAAAACGACGTTTTCTGCACTTCCTGGAAAATTTGAAGCGGGCACACCAAACGTTGCGGGCGCGATTGCTCTAGCGAAAGCCATTGAGTGGTACCAAGGTTTTGACCATCACGAAGTAGAGACTCATCTCCATGCGCTTCAGGATAAGGCCTACCAAGCACTAAGCGCTTTGGATGACATCCATATTCTAGGCTATCAACCGAATGCCTCTGTACTGACCTTCGTAATGGACGGCGTTCATCACCAAGATATTGCGACGCTGCTCGATCAACAAGGCATTGCGGTACGAGCAGGACACCACTGCGCTCACCCATTGATGGATGCGCTAAATGTGAAAGGCACGGTACGCGTCTCTTTTGGTATTTATAACACGACGAGCGATGTGGAAAGACTCATCGCCGCCGTAGAGAAAGCCGTCGACATGCTATAACGCCAACGGTTTGATTTGGAGTAACCAACAAGGTTACTCCATCTGCCTATCCAGAGTCGCCACGCAATTTCTGCCATTTCTTTTCGCAGCATAAAGCGCTTTATCTGCATGCGCATACAAACGTTTGGTGGTTTCATTTCTGCCTATTTCCACCACGCCTACACTCACCGTGACCGGAATTTCAATCTTTTCAAATTCGGACTGACAATTTTGAATGTGGGAACGTACTTCCTCTCCTACCTCTTTCGCCGCCGACAGAGAAGTTTCTGGCAAAATAATCGCAAACTCCTCCCCTCCGACTCTTGCAAAAATTTCGTCTTTGACGAGTAAGTGAGAAACCAAATCAGCTAAGGTCTCTAAGACATAATCCCCCGCATCATGACCACGTTTATCATTGATGACTTTAAAAAAGTCCAAATCAAACAATAACAACGCGGAGTGATAGTTCGGCTCTTGAGCTTTAATGACCTCTTCTGTGAGCTTTTCGAAAAAGACACGTCGATTGTAGATGTTGGTAAGAGCATCAATTTGGCTTTGATGGCGAAGAAGGGTTTCAACTCGGTGGCGATTGGAGATGTTGCGTGTAAGAATAAGGACAACGCGACGACCTCGGTATTTTATAGCGAGTGGGCAGATCTTGCCTTCGTAGTATAGGTCGCCTCTTGGCCCACTGTTAGCATCTATTCCCTGAATGCTGTCGGCGCACATCTTGTACTCGATCGTCACAATACTGTCTTGTTTCAGTGACCGATTTATCTGTTCGATAAACCAGTCGGCTTTATCTTTTTCAAGTACGCCGTGAAGTGTCTTACCTATCAAATTGCTTCCATCGTGATAGGCTTTTTTATGGTTCATCGCGGATAAGCGGGAACTCAAAACAAAAACGGTAGTAAGTGATAGAGTTTTATCGCCAAAC
>NZ_JAWOVO010000017.1:0-103514 GCF_033339955.1 Vibrio sp. 1731
TGTTTGTTTTGCTTCCACTCGGCTATCGTTTCCTCATCAATCCAAAAGGTCAGAGAACCACGGTTTATTAAGGCTTTGTTGTACTGCGTCCAGTTAGTTGTTTTGTAACGAGGTTTAGGCATGAGGCTACGACGATTAATGGGTGTAGCCGATCAGATCGTAGCTTCTTGATTTAGTTCCATCGATTTAAGCAACAAAGCCCAGCTACACCAGTCGCGACCAAAGTAGTAATTGGTTTTTCGCCAACCAGCAACCAGCTTGACCTCTGATGTATCTAGGCCATCTTGAATGTCATTTTTTCTATATACGACGCCGACTTGTGGTTTAAAATCTGAACGCATAACGACAGGTAACTCATTGTAATCAATCAAATTACCCATGTCACAACTGGTCCAACGATACAATAACCAGTCTTTAGCTGGCGTATTATGGCGGATAGTCTTGTTTTCAATTAACCAATTAATGCTTTCGTTAGCTTGGTTAAAATCGGCAACCGTTTGAAACTCTGGCTGGTCGTACGTTACACGGTTGCTCCAGGAGATTCCCCCACTAATATTTGGAGAAGTAGAAGCACTAAATCCAAGGTTAAAATCTAGAGACTCACTGACAGATGCCGTTGCAATGGTGTTTTCGGGAGCATGGCTCATGTGGCGTAAAGGGGCGCCATTTAAATAGCTCAGTGCCAGCTTAAAAGCCGTTGGAACGGTGTAACGGTAATCTCCCCCAGTGGCAAAACCATAGATTTGTTCTTTGTTTGGAACATTAGTCATGTCGAAGCCAGAACCGCCATTTAGGATCAACTTGGCTTCTTTAGCGCCATTTGGTAGCAAAGATTGGTTCCAGACATTTTCTAAAGAATAAATTAAGCGGATTTTTTTCGAGCGTGCATCACCATCATCAAGCTGAAGCAACGTCGAAGTGTAAGATTTCAATGTATCTTCAGCATGTGCTGGTGCTAAAGAACCAAGTAAAGCGAGTGCGATAATACTCGCGGAAAGATGCTGTTTTTCCATTATTGTTTCCTATTAGTCAGCCCATAAAGACTTTTGTTTTAAACTATCTTGATGGGCACTTTATAATTATGGACAGGTTATAAATTCAAGCTCAATAAATGAGCGGTGAAATAGTGCATCTTGTTTTTTATTAAAAAAAGAAAAAGGATAGATTCGTGGGATTAATGTCTCATAGTTTTTAAATTTACCTCTCAACTATAATAAATAAGAATTTGGTTATTAAGTCTTGCCTTTTTAAGTTATTGCTTAATTTTAACTTTCTAATGTTATATTGAGCTTTTTATTGATAAAAGTGAATTTTATAAATGTTAGCCATGTTATTTTTAGGGTTTTTGTTATACCAAACTAAGTAAAGTATCGTTATGTGGTTATCTCGGGTTTATGAGTTCAATTCAAATTAAAACAGTGGTTTATGTTTTTTGTTATTATTTTTTTAGAGCTTAATGTAATAGTTGAGTGATAAAGTCCGTCAATGAAGTTGTCATGTTCGTGTATGAAGTTATATGTGCTTTTACAGCAGGAAATTAAACTTTACGTTTAAGATGATAAAGATAGAAAAAGAAATAAATAAGATAATTAAATAATCATGTTTCGAGAATATAAAATGTAACGTACTTCTAATTAAACGAATGCTTGAATAAACGATGGGATGTGAAACGTGCTATTTAAGTTACGCTGTCCTATATTCTAGTTGGCGTCTTGTTTATACAATGCGTTTTCTCGGCTTAAACTGGTTTACGTACTGCTAATCTCTTATCCGTTTCTTAATTACACATATTGGCAATATGCTCGCCAAGTTACGTGTATTGGTGTCAATGAAAAACAGTATCTACGATAGCTCTCTCAGGGTTGGAACTGCCACTATGAATTTCCTTCATGTTCAATGTGAAACAATACCAATATTACTCAACTCGTGAAGCAAGTATAAAAAAAGGACTGCTCTGGTGTTAGGCACTGCGACGGTCGTTTTTTGTACGAACCGTTCGTCGTAAGTGCTGTGCAACCTAACGATTGGGAAAACCAAAAAACAAAAAATGTCCCCATGCACAGAGTTAGGAAAAGTCTGCTTTATCTAAGGAAATAGGATACCAACTCACGATGAATAACGATTTCACATTTGCTATCAAAAGCATTCGCTTTGATGAGAATTACCAACCATCAGACAACACGCGAATCACTACCAACTTTGCTAATCTGGCTCGCGGAAACTACCGCCGAGAGAATCTGCGCAATGCGCTCCGAATGATCGATAATCGTTTTAATGCGTTGGCATATTGGGATAACGCGCAAGGTGACCGCTACTCAGTTGAACTTGAAATCATCTCTGTTGATATGGATATCCAAGGTAGTGGAGAAGCATTCCCATCGATTGAAGTGCTCAAAACTAACATTGTTGACCACAACACTAACGAGCGTATCGAAGGCATTGTGGGCAACAACTTCTCTTCATACGTGCGTGATTACGACTTTAGCGTTTTGCTGTTGGACCACAACAAAAACCAGCCACAGTTCAGTATCCCAGCGAACTTCGGTGATTTGCATGGCAAACTGTTCAAAGCTTTCGTTAATTCTGAGTCTTACAAACAGCATTTCAAAAAGCTGCCAGTGATTTGTCTGAGCGTATCGGACAACAAGGTATATCGACGCACCGAAAACCAACATCCTGTTTTGGGCTTTGAATATCAGCCGAACGAATCTTCGTTGACGGAGCAGTACTTCAAAAAGATGGGCTTACAGGTGCGCTACTTTATGCCGCCAAACAGTGTTGCACCATTGGCATTCTACTTCTTCGGTGACTTGTTGAACGATTATTCAAACCTAGAGCTTATCAGTACGATTAGCACGATGGAGACATTCCAGAAGATTTACCGACCTGAGATTTACAATGCCAACGCGGTTGCCGGTAATTGCTACCAGCCAAACTTAAAAAACCTAGACCACTCGCTAACTCAAATCGTTTACGACCGAGAAGAGCGCAGCCAACTGGCGATTGAACAAGGGAAATTTGCCGAGGAGCATTTCATCAAACCTTATCAATCTGTGCTTGAACAATGGTCTGCAAGCTACGCGTAATCGATAACGAGAATCTAGAAAGGAATGACGATGAAAACACTATTACCGACTTCAACGGCTGGCAGCTTACCGAAACCTTCTTGGCTGGCCGAACCAGAAAAACTTTGGTCACCGTGGAAACTGCAAGGTGAAGAACTGATTGATGGCAAACGCGATGCGCTACGTGTCGCTTTGCAAGAACAAGAGCTGGCAGGCGTTGATATCGTCAGTGATGGCGAGCAAACTCGGCAACATTTTGTGACGACCTTTATTGAGCATTTAAGCGGCGTAGATTTTGAAAACCGTAAAACGGTGACCATTCGCAACCGTTATGAAGCAAGTGTTCCGACGGTGGTTGGCCCAGTAAGCCGCACAAAGCCCGTGTTTGTTGAAGATGCCAAGTTCTTGCGTCAGCAAACTAAGCAACCTATCAAGTGGGCGCTGCCAGGCCCTATGACGATGATCGACACACTTTATGATGATCATTACGGTAGCCGTGAAAAGCTGGCTTGGGAATTTGCAAAGATCCTCAACCAAGAAGCGAAAGAGCTTGAAGCGGCGGGTGTCGACATTATTCAATTCGATGAACCTGCGTTCAATGTGTTTTTCGATGATGTGAACGAATGGGGCATTGCGTGTTTAGAGCGTGCGATTGAAGGGCTGAAATGTGAAACTGCAGTGCACATCTGCTATGGCTACGGCATCAAAGCGAACACGGATTGGAAGCAAACGCTAGGCACTGAATGGCGACAATACGAAGAAGTATTCCCTAAATTGCAGCAGTCAAATATCGATATTATCTCGCTTGAGTGTCATAACTCACGAGTGCCTATTGAGTTACTTGAGTTGATTCGCGGTAAGAAGGTGATGGTTGGTGCGATTGACGTCGCTACCAACGAAATTGAAACGCCAGAAGAAGTGGCGAACACACTGCGAGAGGCGTTGAAGTACGTTGATGCCGACAAGCTTTACCCATGTACCAACTGCGGTATGGCGCCTTTGTCTCGTGAAGTATCGACCGCTAAGCTCAATGCGTTAAGTGCGGGTGCGGAGATCATTCGTAAAGAGTTGGTGGGTTGATATTAATACTTAGGCTCCGCACCATGAACTAAAGTTAGAGTCATTCTAGCGAGTTTAAATGAGACTAGGAATCGGTTTACTGCTCGCTAGGAAATAGCGATAACTTCCGCACTTCAAAGCTCTCGGTGGGGAGCTCCTGAATCACGCTCGTCCCTCGCTGTTCAGGATGACGGATGTTGGAAGATATATTGCTCGCCACAACCCTAGGTATTGGAGCAGCTTCAAGATAGGGTCTTTCCGGCGAGTTAAAACGAGACTAGGAATCGGGTTACAGCTCGCTAGGAAATGACGATAACTTTCGCACTTCAAAGCACTCGGTGGGTAGATCCTGAATCACGCTCGTCCCTCGTTGTTCAGGATGACGGATGTTGGAAGATACATTGCTCGCCACAACCCTAGGTATTGGATCTGCTCCAAGAGAGGGTCATTCCAGCGAGTCTAGACGAGAATAGGAATCGGATTACAGCTCGCTAGGAAATAGCGATAACTTTCGCACTTCAAAGCTCTCGGTGGGTAGATCCTGAATCACGCTCGTCCCTCGCTGTTCAGGATGACGGATGTTGGAAGATATATTGCTCGCCACAACCCTAGTTATTAGAGCAGTTTCAAGATAGCGTCATTCCAGCGAGTTTAAACGAGACTAGGAATCTGATAACAGCTCGCTGGTAAATGACGAGAACTTTCGCACTTCAAAGCACTCGGTGGGTAGATCCTGAATCACGCTCGTCCCTCGCTGTTCAGGATGACGGCTGTTGGAAAATGCATTGCTCGCCACAACCCCAGGCATTGGATCTGCTCCAAGATAGGATCATTCCAGCGAGTCTAGACGAGACTAGGAATCGGGTTACAGCTCGCTAGGAAATGACGATAACTTTCGCACTTCAAAGCACTCGGTGGGTAGATCCTGAATCACGCTCGTCCCTCGCTGTTCAGGATGACGGATGTTGGAAGATATATTGCTCGCCACAACCCTAGTTATTAGAGCAGTTTCAGGATAGCGTCATTCCAGCGAGTCTAGACGAGACTAGGAATCGGGTTACAGCTCGCTAGGAAATGACGATAACTTTCGCACTTCAAAGCACTCGGTGGGTAGATCCTGAATCACGCTCGTCCCTCGCTGTTCAGGATGACGGTTGTTGAGATATACGTTACTCATGTACACAACTATTTGGTTTGTATCCAAAGTTGGGTCATTCCAGCGAGTCTAAACGAGACTAGGAATATACTAACAACTCACTGGAAAATGGCGATAACCTTAGAACTTCACAGCACTCGGTGGGTAGCTCCTGAATCACCTCGTCCCTCGTTGTTCAGGGTGACCGTTTTAAATAAAAATGCCGCTCACAGTAAAGTGATCGGCATACATTTCCCGTTTCCAGCCTCGGCCAGATTTAATTCAACTCCACGCTCTTAATCTCAGGATGCTTTAGCAACATCACACGAATCCAGTGATGCACCACCCACATCACCATCGCGGTGAGCAGAACCGCGACGAAAATCGAGCTGAAACGGTACAAGATCGAAAAGAACGCGTCTTTTTGTTCTGGCACCAATGAGGTCGTCAGCGGAACCGATAGGGCAGACATGGCAGAAAACGCGATAGCCGCTTTAATTTGCCCTTTGGTGAGCCACAAGCAGAATGGCCCCATTGCAATGGTAAAGGCGAGCCAAAAGAGTAGCCCATGCCCATACCAACTGCCCAATATCAGCTGAACAGCCATCCCTGCGATGCAGCCTAGTGCGGTGCCGATGATGCGAATTTTTGCCATGGCGAGCGAGCCCGCTAAAGTCATTGGGGTTAGGATGATCAAAATGGAAGCTTGTGCGGACAGCGAGTCATATAAGTCCGCTACTTGGAATACGATAAATGCCGCCATCGCCACTACCCAACCCATAGCAACTTGGCTGATGTAGTCAATATCGCTTTTTACTGGGGTCGACATCTCAATGTGCTCGGCGGGGGATTTTGGCTCCGGGAACAACCAATACGCGAATGCGCAAACAAAAATATTGCTGAACGCCATCACCCACATGTTGACGTTGAACTCTTCAATATCCATGAAGTTATAGCTGGCAAAATTCAACACAATTGAACCCACCAACAGCCCCATGTAACCAAACAAATAGGTTTTCTGGTTCATCATTGCAATGCACTTGAACAGCATCATGATTCCGACGGCAACGGTCATTAATGTTGGATGAAACTGCAAGTATTCCAGCAAAAATGTGGCTTGTATGGTTGTCCACACCGCAGAGAAAAACACGATCAATAAAGCCGAAATATTAAAGTTGTCCATTCTGCCCAATATAAACAGCGGCATCATGATGGCAAAAAATCCGTAAGACCAACCGAAGATCATGCTTAGCGCGAGCCCTAAAGAGCAGCCGAACCAAATTCGTAAGGTTTTCATTGTCGCCGCCTAGTAAATGAAGTGGAACCAGCTTGCGAGGTGAATCTGTGCTTGCGCCATCAACTGCCAGAAAATGCTGTTGTCTGGGTACAAAACAATGGTAGCGCGAGAGCCGACAAACAGTGCTGGTGGTAACTCTTCGCTGCTGGTTAGGTTCACTCGTGTACGCTGCGCATCACGTACCCAGCGGTTGTTCACTTCCACTTTGGTCAGTGCGCCATTAGGCGTTTGTTGTGCGGCTGCTACACCGTAATCGCGGCTAGCTAAATCAAAGTCGTACACCGAACCTGGGTTGGCATCAAATGTGACCAAGGCGTGGAAAGTCTTGTCTACGTTCGCGACGGACTTTTCACGAAAATCAGCGGCTACCCAGAGTGATCCTGTTGGTACAAACGTCAGCAATGGCATGTTGGTGTTTGCCATCGTGCCAACTTCTAGTTGCAGGTTGGTCACGACACCATCACTGGGAGCGAGTACCGCGGTATTTGCCAAATCAAGTTGCGCCTTTTCGATGCCGTTTTTGGCAATTCGAACGGCGGTGCTTTGACCTTTTTGATCGCCTAATTGCGCCTCAATGACTTTTAAGTTTTGTCGTTCCGCTTTAAGCGCTGCACGTGATACCTGATTTTGGGCAAAGGCATTATCGAGTGTCGATTGAGAGATGACTTTCTGCTTCGATAGTGTCAGTAAGCGGTTGTACTCGCGGTGTGCATTATCAAATGTCGCTTGTGCGCGGGCAATATTGGCAAGAGCGGCTTCGCGTTGAGAATACAGCGTTGCTTCTTTTTCATAAGCGGATTGCAGAGACAGCTCCGCCTGTTCAAGCGCTATCTTGTATTTACGATCATCAATCGTAAACAACACATCGCCTTTTTGAACGGACTGGTTATTCTCGATGAGAACGTCGGTCACTTTACCAGATACCTCGGGTGCGACTTGGACAACGTATCCTTGCACTCGTCCTTCGGTCGTTAAGGGGGCGTGGCGGTCAGCAATGATAATGTACAAAAATAGTACGATGAACAGGACAATCAAAGTTCGCATCCAGTGTTTGAATTTTTGGTCAGCCGTCATTACAAGTTCCGTTAAACATGTTGGATAGCGGATTATAGAGAAGTCACTCACAATTCAGTAGAATGATAATACGAACATAAATGACCTAAAAATAGGACAATGAACGTTAATTTTGATGATATTTACCTATTCACTCAGACGGTGGTTCACGGCGGTATAAGTGCAGCGGCAGAGGCGAATCAACTACAACGCTCAAAAGTGAGTCGTCGTCTGCAAGAATTAGAGAAATCGCTCGGGGTACAGCTTTTGATTCGCACAACACGCAGCATTGAGTTGACGGAGCACGGGAAACGCTTGTTTGAGTTGGTGGGGCAGCCTATTGACCATATTCAGCAAGGTTTAAATGCCATGCACGAATATCAACAAGAGCTGACGGGCAAGGTGCGTTTAGCCATTCCTTCCGCATTGATGAGCTCTGCCGCGTTTAACGCGATCATCACCGAGTACACAACGCGGTATCCGGAGATTTCGGTCGAGATTGAAAACCATCAAGAGAGTGTCGATCTCAAGCGTCAATCGTTTGATTTACAGCTTCTTCCGAGCGTGGTCAAAGTCACCGATGACAGCTATGTGCAGTTCAGTCTTTTGCCTTATCGTAGTCACTTTGTTGCGTCAAAAGCCTATCTAGAATCGCATCCGCCAGTAAAAACGGTGGAAGATCTTAAGCAGCATCGCCTTTTAACTAATCGTTACAATGCCGATTTGCTCGATTCAGATCTGCATGTGGCGTTGCGTTCGGATGACCTCAACTTGCTGCGCTCGATGGCGATAGCAGGAAACGGCATCGCGTTTATTCCTCAAATTCATTCCAAGCCTGCACTGAGAGACGGTTTGTTGGTCGAGGTGCTGCCTCAATTCGCGCATCCGAAGCAGCATCTTACTCTGATTTATCCCTCGGCCTTATTTCTGCCCAATAAAGTCAAAGCCTTGATTGAACTAATTCGAGAGAAATTTAAATAGTCAGTTCAAACCACTCTTACCTAAGGGCAAATGTGTGAGCGAAGGTCATCTTTCTAGGTTTTATTGCTCTAACATGAAAGGGTTCTGATACATTAACTTTTGCTCAACTTGTTGAGTATGGTTTGTGGTCGCACAAGATAGGAGATGGAAATGTTATCGAAAGGAAACACGGGCCTGATTGTGGTGGATGTTCAGGGCAAACTCGCTACATTAATGCATGAAAGCGACGCACTGATTGAAAATATCACGAAACTGGTAAAGGGCGCCAAAGCACTAGATTTGCCTATTCTGTGGCTAGAACAGAATCCAGAAAGGTTGGGCCCAACCGCGGAGCCGATTCGTGAAGTGCTTGAAAGCACGCATTTACCTATTACCAAGTACACGTTTGATGGTTGCAAAGAGGCGACGTTTAAGGTCGCGGTGGAGAACGCGAAAGTTGATACCTGGTTGGTTTGCGGTATTGAATCCCACATTTGCGTCTATCAAACCGCGGTTTCTCTGCGCCAGTCCGGTTATCGCGTTGAATTAGTCACGGATTGTGTCTCTTCCCGAACCGCTGCCAATAAAGCGCTCGCTCTTGCGAAGTTAACCGCTAACGGTGTGGTGCTCACTGGGTTAGAAATGTGCTTGTATGAAATGGTCGAAGATTGCCGAGCACCTGAATTCAAAGAAATTCTGGCGCTCATCAAATAGTGGAATCACTGTAATCAGCAACAACTTTATTTGAACACGCTATTCAAATTCTCGTTGATATCTTGGCAACATCGACTCGTTGCCAAGTAACCCGCCTTGGTGAATATAAATCACCGTTTTATCTGTGTTCTCTTCCAACCAAGGGGTGAGGCATTGCCACATATACGGGTCGTATAACAGGTCAAATTCGAGGTCGGTTTGCTCAAAGAGTGCTTTCCATGTGATGTAATCTTCTTCGTACAAGCGACCAAAATGGTGTTTGTTGCGCACGGTTAAAATGGTTGGGTGGCTGTTTTCACCGAGCTGGTTGAACTGCTCAGTTAAGTAATCTGCATCGCCTACGCAAGGGCAAGTTAGCACTTCTATGCCGTGTGGGCTTAAATGTTTATGAAGATATAAAGCGGTCGTGCCAGTGCCTGATGGCAGGGCGACGGTAAACTGTTCTTTACCTCTCAATCGCGTCCAATCAAGAATTTCTCGTGCTAACTGTTTGATGCCAGCTTCAGCGAGGTGGGAACGTCCACCCTCTGGAATAAGCAATGTCGACTCATCTAATCTTTGTACCTGGTGGACGTATTCACTAGGGTGGAGTTCGCTACCGATGTCTTGCATGGCGGTGATTTTCATACCCAAATCAAGCGCACCACGATAGTTGCCGATAGGGGAGTCTTTAAGCCAAGAAGGAATGTGTTGAACGTAGAATTCGAAGTTCCAGCCTTTGATTTGCGCCAGAGCGGCAAGCGAGTACATGGCATTAGATTGAGCGGAGCCAAAGCTTATTAACGTGGTGATGTCGGGATTTTGCTCTTCCATTAACGTCATAAACTTACGTGCTTTGTTCCCAGAAAAGTGGGAGTGGAGCATGTCGTCACGTTTAAGGAAAAATTTGTGCCCATTAAAGCTATGTTGGGTGATAGGACTTTCTGAGAGTTTCATGTCGATGCTGACGGAATAAACCGTGTCACCTTTGCCATTTAAAAAGGGCGCGTAGTGTAACGCCATTAAACCCAGATAAAAAGTCTGTGTTTCAGGTCTTCCATTTCGGTTATTCCTGATGTTCTGTTGCGAGGTTAATTTTTGCCTCACAACCACCTTCTGGATGTGTACCAATCTTAAATTGCCAGCCATAGCGTTGGCACAAATCGTCCACAATCATCAAACCTAATCCGTGCCCATCTGAGTGCGGAATGGTCGAAAAGCCTTCACCTTCATCGCGCACCGAGATGGTGTTTTCATCCATATTGATATGAATTGATCCCGAAGGTGTCGCAGCGATGCCGTTGCGAATCAGGTTGCCAAGAATAATGGTCAACACGGCATTGGTCGCGCGCGTTCTTGGGTTGCCGTCGATCTGTACATTAAAGCTGAGTGCTTTCTCATCCGCCTGAGCTTGGCTTTGGAAGATGATTTGGTTGAGTTCTTCCTCGGTGATGTTTCGTACTGGTGAATCATCTGCATTACGCTCGTAACGCACTAAGCCGAGTAGGGCATCCACCATAGTCGACATCTGTTGCGTTGCATCCTGAATTCGGTTCACTTGGCGGGTTTGGAAGTCCGTGTTCGCACTTCTCGCCAGTAAGCTACTTGAGCCTTTCATCACGGTTAACGGTGTACGCAGTTCATGGCTTGCGTATCGTGCAAAGGCTTGCTCGCGCTTGATGACTTGGTTGATTTTGTGGCGGTACTCATTCAACTCATCCGCAAGGGTTTGGAACTCTTTGGCCGAGCCCTCGGGCACACTAAAGGTCTGCGTGGCATCGCCTTGGTGATGATCGAGTTGGGTTTTAAGCGCATTGACGGGTTCAATTAAGCGCTGTGACAAACGCAGCAGCAGGCTACCAAACAGAAACACCAGCACGGCGACAATGGACAACACCATAGCGACGACGAGAATGAATTCCTCTGAGGTGATCTCGATTTCATCAATCAAGGAAACCAGAATCACGGGATGCTCAACGCCTTTATAGGTGTAAGTGCTCATGTAAACCATGCGCGAGTATTCACCGTCTTCTACTTCATCAAGAAAGTGCTTTTGACCAATCAGGTATTTTTGGTAGCGCTCGGCAACCAGTGAGATGTCGTTGTAAGCGGTGGTGAGCAGATCAAGCTGAATACTTCCTTGCTCTGGGTGGGACTGGAAATGTTCAATCGCTTCTTTTTTATCGACCATAATACGACGCTCGCCCACGCGGTCTTCAGACCAAAGCAGGGAGCCGGTAATCAACAAAAAGCAGAAGATGCCAATCACGACCGACACAAAAGAGAAAAACAGAGCGAGTCGCCCTGTCATACTTTGTGTGCTTTGCGTGCTAGCAAGTAAGCGATTGATCATGCACCAGTCTCCAATCGGAAGCCAACTTTCGGCACGGTGATAAGCACATGTTGTTCAAATGGCTTATCAAGTTGGTTACGCAGTTGGTAAATGTGGCTGCGCAGAACGTCGTTGTTCGGCTCGTTCTCTTGCCAAAGTTGGAAGGCGATTTCTTCGCGTGTCACTACGTCTGGCGCGCTTTTCACAAGCATTTCCAGAATGGTGTAAGTGGTTGGGTTTAGCGCTAGCAGTTTATCTTGGCGGTAAGCTTTACGCGTTTTTTGGTCGATAGACACTTCACCGTATTCCAACTTGCTCGACGCGACAGTACCACGGTAACGGCGGATCAGTGCCATCATGCGCGCTTCAAGAATATCCAGATCGAAAGGTTTAGTCAGGTAATCATCGGCACCGTGTTGGAAGCCTTTGAGCATATCGTCACGGCTATCAAGCGCCGTCAGCATAAGTACTGGTGTGTTGTTGCCCGCGTCGCGAA
Organism: Vibrio sp. 1731; assembly: GCF_033339955.1. NCBI lineage: Bacteria > Pseudomonadati > Pseudomonadota > Gammaproteobacteria > Vibrionales > Vibrionaceae > Vibrio > Vibrio sp. 1731. Next base: position 12,091 of record NZ_JAWOVO010000017.1, read on the forward strand.
GTTTATTACACATGGTCAGGCCATCCATGCGTGGCAGCATGAGATCGAGCAAGATGATGTCGAAGGTGTTTTCCATCGCCAGTTTCAGGCCGAGCTCGCCGTTGTCTGCATAATCGAGTTCCATACCTGCACACTCAAAATAATCGAACAGCATGCCTGCGATTTCTCGATTATCTTCGACTAAAAGTACGCGTTTCATGTATTTCTCTCCAAGTGGGCGGGTTTTCGAAAATAAGACTGCGTCTTAACCGAACATTATTCACTAAGAACGTGAAAAAGATGTCAACAACATCTCTTTCACATTGATGTTTGTAGACTGGATTCATTCATCGGATTTAGTGGAAGAGTAGCATGTCAACCTTCAACATTCACGCTGCAACCTTTTCAAAGGTGAGCCAACACACTGAGCCTAAAACAGTTTTGTCTGTTGTGGTGCCATTCTTTAACGAGCAAGAAGTCTTGCCTGAATTTCATCGTCGTTTAGCCGCCGTTTTGGATGAAATGCCAGAACGCTGCGAAATCGTCTATGTCGACGACGGTAGCAAAGACGACAGCCTAATGATCGCGCAAAACTTTTCTCAATCTTCTAGCGACGTTCGTTGTATTGCACTAAGCCGTAACTTCGGCAAAGAGTCCGCCATGAGTGCGGGGCTGGAACACTGCCAAGGTGAAGCGGTGATCGTGATTGATGCTGACTTGCAAGACCCGCCGGAGTTAATCCCGCAAATGGTATCAAAATGGCGTGAAGGGTATGACGTGGTGAACATGCAGCGCAGTGAACGCCACGGCGAAACTTGGTTCAAACGCTTCTCGGCCGCTTGCTTTTACAAAGTGCTGAATAGCATGGCGAAATTGGATGTGCCTGAGAATGTGGGCGATTTCCGTCTACTGAGCGCAAAAGTGGTCAAACACATCAATGCGCTGCCAGAACGTAACCGATACATGAAAGGTATTTTTTCTTGGCCGGGTTTCAAGCAAGTGACGGTTCAGTTTGAGCGTGACGCTCGTTTCTGTGGTGAAACCAAATGGAACTACCTCAAGCTGATTGGCCTTGCAATGGACGGCATTACCTCGTTTTCCATTCGTCCTTTGCGTTTAGCGACACTTGCCGGTGCATTGGTGGCGTTCAGTGCCTTTATCTATGGCGCATTCATAGTGATGAAAACTGTTGTATTTGGTGAGCCTGTCACTGGCTACCCATCCATGATGGTCGTCCAACTTGCATTGGGCGGTGTGCAACTGCTGTCGATTGGCCTTTTGGGCGAATACATTGGCCGCATTTTTATCGAGACCAAGCAACGTCCTCTTTATCTTGTTCAGTCTGTTTACGAGCAGCCTGCAAAACATCAATCCATCCAAACCATGAAGTTTAAACTGGGAGAAACCGCGTAATCATGAGTATTAATAAAACCCATCTGTGGTTGTTGTTGGCGTTTGCTCTTTTACTCCGTCTTATTTCACTTGCCGCTTACCCTTTGATGGACACCACCGAAGCCCGCTACGGCGAAATGGCGCGCTTAATGGTGGAAACAGGCAATTGGCTTACCCCACAGTTTGATTATGGCGTGCCTTTTTGGGGGAAGCCACCCCTGTTCACGTGGATGAGTGCTTACGGCATTGAGTTGTTTGGATTGAATGAATTCGCAGTGCGCGCGCCTCATTGGTTGGCGGGTGTCGCGACTATTATTTTTGTTGCAGCCATGGCGCATCGCGCTGGCTTTAACGCAGTCATCGCAGCGTTGGTATTGGCGACGTGTGGCATCTTTTCAATTGCGGCGGGTGCAGTGATGACAGACATGGCACTGACATTGGCAATGACCATGGCGATGGTCGGCTTTTACTACTGCTGGCTTGGCAAAGACAAACACAGCCGATTGTGGGGTTATCTCGGTTTCTTTGGCTTGGCTTGCGGGCTGTTAGCAAAAGGTCCGGTGGCGATCGTGATCATGGGCATCGCAGTGTTTCCTTGGCTTGTGATTCAGCATGGTTTCTTCGGTGCCTTCAAAGCCTTGTGGCAGCGTTTTCCAATTGTGTTGGGGGTGGTGCTCATGCTGGCGATTGCTCTACCTTGGTACATCATGGCTGAAATGGCGACGCCTGGATTTATTGATTACTTTATTGTTGGCGAGCACTTTAAGCGTTTTGTTGTCAGCGGTTGGGAAGGGGACCTGTATGGCTCTGCTCATGATCAACCACGTGGGATGATCTGGGTATTCTGGCTGCAATCGGCTGCGCCTTGGTCAATTGTATTGCCTATCTTGGCATGGAAACGTCGTAAGGTACTCAAAGCCATTGAAACGGATCATCAAGGTCTATTTAGCTTCCTGATGTGTTGGCTGATTTCACCAATGACCTTGTTCACCATGGCTGGGAATATTTTGCCTGCTTACGTGCTACCGGGTGTGCCTGCATTGGGTATCTTGATTGCAATGCTGGTGGATAAACACGATTTCAAATGGCTGACCGGAACGGCAGCGGTGTTGCCAGCCCTGCTTATGATTGCGATGTTGGTTTTGAATATGGGCAAAGCAGATAGCCGCAGCGATCGCATCATCTTCGCGCAAATTAATGACAACGCTCCGGTCTTCTACATTGGTAAGCGCCCGTTCTCAGGTCAGTTCTATAGTCATGGTCAGGCGAAAAAGCTTGAAGATAAGAATGACTTAAACAATCTGAAGAAATTCCACCTGATTGGTAAATCGCAGCAAGTGGATAGCATGATTCATGAAAATGCGTTGAGTTGTACCAATGAGTTCACAGCAAAATCGAAACGCTCACTCTACACTTGTGTGGTTGGGTAACGGAATGCGCAAATTACCAAAATTTGCTTCGCTGGAAAGGTTTGCTTCGTTAACAAGGTTTGCTCTAGTAGGTGGTGTCGGCTTTATGGTCGACACCCTTATCTTTTCTGTGTTGTTCCATTGGTTTGGTCTGGATCTGATGCTGGCTCGTGGGATAGCATTTTTGTTTGCAGCAACCACGACTTGGCTTGGCAATCGCTGGCTGACTTTCTCTCAAGCAGAAAAAACCAACCCTTTCGCTCAATGGCAAAAATTTATGGCGAGTGCCTGTATCAGTGCTTTGCCGAACTTTATTGTGTTCAAAGGCGTAACGCTCGCGCTAGGAACGCAAGGGGTGATGGTCTATTTGGCTTTGATCTTAGGCATATTGGCAGGCATGGTGAGTAACTATTTACTCAGTGCAAAATGGGTGTTTAGTTGAGGATAGAAAGGTTCGGGCTTACTATCCTATCCTCGAGTTAAAAATTCGTTATTTGAACCAATTTTTCTTTTTGTACATCAGAGTAAACCTAAAGCTTTTCATGGGGGGATGTAAAAAGGTAAACAAGCCAAGGTTTATACCTTGGCTGCCGTTAGTTCAGATTTTGATTGTTCGATTTCAGACTCGGTTTGCCACTTGCCGTTATATAGGTACTCTCGCTCTGGGAGCGGGGCATTTGACGCCCTTAAATCAAATACCTCATCGGTTTGATATTCTTTATAACAAACTGGCGTACCAAACAGTCTAGCCTCTGGCTTAGCTTCAAATAGCTTTTTGTGGTCGGCGACTTCTGTACAGTCAAGCTTATATTCCGTGGCTAGCTGATTGACCATAGACTCTAAGTCAGACACGGTTTTGAAAAATACGTAATAGTGGAATCGGTTGTGTAAGCGTGAAATCTTAGTATGTTCTATATTAATATATTCGCATGTGTCATGCTTAAAAAAGAACTTAATTACTTTTCTTTTCTTATTGTAATCAGCAAAGAGCCAGTCTTCACGTTCTCCGACCCTCACTTCTGTTGGTTCATCAGGCTGACGTTTAAGCATTTTAAAGGAGACTAATATAAAAGCTCCAGCTCCTGCTAACGCCATCGGGCCAACGACCGCTACCATCACCACACAAACCACTGCACCTATCCAGCCAACGGCTTGCGTGGCGGTATTCACCCACTTAGGCATGTTGCGACGTTTCTTCATCACAAAGCCTTTGTCAGAAAAAATATAGTCATAGCGATAGTCGAGGCCAATCGTAAGGTAAAAGGCTCCAGACACCATCACCGACAAAATAAAAGAAAAAATAGTTACGCCAACCGTGTCACTCGTGTGTATAAACAAAGTTAGTAGGAATGGGGCGATCACAAATGGAAGCGCAAAAAGTTTAAAGTAATAGCGAAATGGTTCCTCTACATCATACTTATGCCATGTTCTGACATTATCGCCTGCGAGTATTTCTTGCTCTTGCGCCTCTTGATAAACTGCCAACTCTTCTGGGGTGATGTAAAATGGTGAATATGCCAAGGGTTACTCCAGAGCTGTAGTTAGTTTAGACTTTGATTGTTCGATTTCAGACTCGGTTTGCCACTTGCCGTTGTAAAGGTATTCACGCTCAGGAAGTGGGGCATTTGACGCCCTTAAATCAAATACCTCTTCGGTTTGATATTCTCTACTACAAACTGGAATACTAAAGAGCCTTGATTCTGGCGTCGATTCAAACAGCTTTTTGTGGTCATCTACCTCTGTACAATCCAGCTTGTAGACCTTTGACAGTTGCGCGATCATGGATTCTAAATCTGCTTCAGTTTTAAAGAAAACATAACAATCTGATCTATCTTGTGAGCGAAAGATAGTCTTATGAGCAGTATCTCGATATCTGCATATGTCCTGCTTAAAATAGAATTGGATCACTTTCCTTTTCTTGTTGTAGCCCGCAAACAGCCAATCTTCTCGTTCGCCTACTCTCACTTCTGTTGGTTCATCAGGCTGACGTTTAAGCATACCAAATGAAACCAATATAAACCCACCAGCTCCGGCAAGAACCATGGGTCCAGCAACCCCAACCATCACGACACAAACTATTGCTCCAATCCAGCCCATGGCTTGAGTCGCAGAGTTGACCCAATTCGGTAAATCACGTCGCTTTTTTATAACCAATCCGCGATCGGACAAGATGTAATCATAACGATTGTCCAACCCAAATGTCAGGTAAGATACACCAGACATGATAATCGTCAGACCCGATAAAATGTAAGTTAAGATCATGTCACTGTTATCATGTAGGAAATAGGTAAGGAAAAATAATGGACTGACAGCGGCTATAGCAATCGATAGGTATAAGTATCGAAAAGGCTCTTCAATATCGTGCTTGTGCCAGGTTGTGAGGTTCATCCCCTTTAGAATTTCTTGCTCTTGTTCTTCTTGATAAGCCGAAAGCTCGTCTGGCGTGATGTAAAAAGGTAAATAAGCCAAGGGTTACTCCTTGGCTGTCGTTAGTTCAGGTTTTGATTGTTCGATTTCAGATTCCGTTTGCCACTTGCCGTTGTAAATACGTCGCCATTCAGGAAGTGGGGCGTTTTTAGCTCTCAGGTCAAAGGTATCGGCTACCGGAAATTCAAGGCTGCGAGAAGGGATATCTTCAATTCGAGGTTCAGGTCTTCCTTCAAAAAACGCTTTATGGTCTGGAAAATCAATACATTCAATGTCGTATTTGTTTGAAAGGGTCTCTAGCATTGCATCTAGGTCTTGAACAGTCCTAAAGAATATGTAGCTATAACCACGAGTTTGAGCTCTGAAGATGGTATGCTTCTCTAGGCTCCATTTAGAACACTCGTCATACTTGTGGTAGAAGCGAATCACTTTACGCTTTTTGTTGTAGTAGGCGAACAGCCAATCTTCTGTCTCTGCTACTCGAACTTCCGTAGGTTCGTCAGGCTGACGATTTAGCATACGAAATGAAACCAGTATAAACCCTCCAGCACCGACAAGAACCATGGGCCCAGCAATACCTACCATTACTACACAAACTATAGCACCAACCCAGCCCATGACCTGCGTTGCTGAGTTTACCCAATTAGGTAAATCACGTCGCTTTTTTATCACTAAGCCGTTGTCGGACAAGGTGTAGTCATAGCGATTGTCTAAACCAAAAGTCAAATAGGACACTCCAGACATGATTATCGTCAGACCCGATAAAATGTAAGTTAAGATCATTTCACTACTATCATGTAGGAAATAGGTAAGGAAAAATAATGGGCTAACTGCGGCTATAGCAATCGATAAATATAAGTATCGAAAAGGTTCCTCAATATCGTGCTTGTGCCAGGTTGCAAGATCTTTCCCCTTTAGAATTTGTTGCTCTTGTTCTTCTTGGTAGGCCGAAAGTTCGTCTGGCGTGATGTAAAAAGGTAAATAAGCCAAGGGTTACTCCTGTAAGCTAAGTTCACTAGCATCAGAAGTTAATGAACTTCTGATCGTTGCTTGTTTAGTATTGTCTGAAATCGCCGTATAAGTTGCACGCTGTTTTGCATTATTTTGGAACCAGTACTTACGGCTTAATTCGTTTTTATCATCAAGGATGTATTCAATCTCAAATGCTAGATAGTTAGCTGAGTCTTTCATTGGTAAAGTTAATTTATAGACGCTTTGAGAATCTGAGGAATCCGTTGAACTATTCAACGTTTCTAGATTTACTCCAGTGTACCAAGCTCCCGACATCAGTCCCTCCTCTGTTACAGAAGTATTTGTCCGAAGTTTTATGCCATCTCTTGCATTATTGGTGGGAACTTGGATATGTAGCTCAATACCAAACAATTCTTGTTTTGCTGCTGGGTACTGTGTTGATGAATTCGGAACGGTACGCATCATTGGTGTTTGGCAGATTAAAGGTTTATCCATTATGGTTTTTAACTCAAAAAGGGCCTCTTGTACTAAAGAAGAATTATGCTTTTCTCTCTTTACCAAGCTTGAGGATTGACTCCAACGTGCTTTATCTGGGTGATAGCCCCAAGGAAATTTATCTAACCATTTTTGATAATCGTCTTGTTTAAGTTTACTCATGATATGATTACTAAGAAGGTAAACCGCAGTGAGTCCCATAATGACAAACATTACTGGTCCTCCAAAGAGAACGTTTGCCGACCATATACCTGTTATTCCACCAATGGCCTGAAAGGCACCAACGACCGTTAATCCGACCAACGAAGAAAAGTTAAAATACCCAGCGATTCTTGCATCTCTTTCTAGGTCATCGATGCTATTTAAAACACGATAAGCCTCTATTCCTGACGCTAGTGCACCTATGATCCCAGTAACTGCAAGCCATTTATTGAAGGTTTTTATGTCGTCTATTATTAGGTGCTCGAAACCATCGGCTTGATCTGCAATTAGCTTTTTAAGCCTTATCCGTGAGTGTGCTCTGAGTTGGGCTTCACCTTTCACGCTATCCCATAGCTTACCGGTGCGAATTCCCGTCCAAGCGTTTACTGTATAAAAAAGCTTTTGCTGAATATCCAAAAATTCATCTGAGGACATTAACCCCGTGTCTTGGATACTACTCATGGCATCACCAAGCGCGATGCAGTTGAATATTAGTGCTAAAAAGCCTAGGCCACCTGCATTCTCGAACAGTTTATTCAAATCATCGAGCTTATTCATAGCGATCCGAGTTCTAAGCTCGACGGTTCTTTGCGGTAGATCATCGGGTAATTCAATATATTGTGGGTACTCCAATGTAGTTACAGCGAGTGCCTTCTTAATTCTCTTTTTATTTTTTAAAGCTGTTGTGTATTTAGAGTCGGCTTTGCGGTTGTTTTTCTGGAAGTCAGCAATGACCGCATCGTTTTTCTTGAGCTCACTTAGGTAATCATTTACGCGTGTTTTCCATTTTTTAAAATCGCGAGCGTAGCTTTCATTTACAGTCACCGGCATATTGTGTGCCATATGCTCTGCAATAACGGCTAACAAATAATAGCTCTGACGGTTCAGAGGTTTAGCGAAAACAGGCATCAGTAAAATCGATGCTTGTGAAGTCATGCTAACGCCAAACTCTAAAACTCCTTTTGCAAGTGCACCTATTGCAGATTTAAAGATAATGTCCAGCTCTTGGAAGCCTTTGGCGATATCCTTGAGAAAGTCCGTTTCCGCAGTGTTTGGGTTGGAAACAAAATCCATGATCTTAGAGTACATGCTAACACGGTTGCTTGTAGCAGAGATCTGGTCCGTCAACTGATTATCAGCATCAGAATTTTCTGAGGCGATCGACTGTTCATTCTGCGCCTCAGTAATATTCTTCTCTATTACTTTAAATAAGCTTCGGCTGAACCCAGAGGCATAGAGAGCAAGTAAACTGGTTGGTTTCTCCCATTGGCTTTCAGCCCATTGGCGGTCTTCTTCTTGCATCACCAGAGTAAATGACTCAACGGCTTGCTTGTGCAGTTGATACAAGCTGTACTGCGTGTCTTCGCTGTATAGGTCGAAGGTTCTCTCAAGATGATGAGGTGTTAAGGACTCCATTACTGCGATAAAGTCGCGTTTGACCGAAACCACTTGGGCTAGCATGGTTTCTTTTTGTTCTGACAGCTCTTGCATCTCGCTCAGCATTTGCTTCCAGTTGAGCTGCTGACGCCAGCGCTCAGTCGCTATCCATTGTTCGTATTTACCAAAACGGCTCGCAGAAATTCGATATTTGTCCTGTATCGCTTTAGCAATGTCACTTTGGGTATGTTGGTGTGATTCAATCGCTCCAGCGGAAAATTTAGCAGGATAGCCGGACTGAACTGAGCTTTTGTTCTGCTCTGCCAAATTAAGTTGGTGAGAGGAGTCATAATAGTCAGCCATGTCGGTATAAAACGACAGCTCTTCGCCGTTACGCTTAACGCTAGCTGGCATGTCTATCTCGTCACTTGCTCCAAACATACACAGTTGCATGGCGGTCTGCATCAAGTTCCACTGGTTTGAAAACTGGTCAGTGAAAAGGCGGTAAGGGCTTGCGGCACCAACAAAATGGAGTGACATATCTTGAATGTCTGCGGCGTAATCTTTTATCGCGACGAAGTAGCCTGACTCTTCTTCTGGAATCGCAGAGGTAAAATCGCTTTCGACTGCGACAGGTTTAAAGACAGAACCATCTTCATCTGCTTTGGTGGCGATGCCAGAATCCGCAAAGCGACCATCATCGACGGCAGAAGATTCAATATCAGCGACTTGGGTTAACTTATCTATTGGTGCAATGTTGTGCTGATTCTCGTTTGAGGACAGAACAATGGTTTGCATGCGATCGATATGATTACTCGGATTGTTAAGTACGCGCATGAACGTGTGCCATGTCCAGCGGTGCTCAGAGAAGCAAATCGATAGTACGCTTCCGTTGACGTAAGTAAGGAAGGGCTTTGCATCTTGTGGTGTCCCACGCTGTTCTGATTTTGGGCTTTCCGATTCTCCCAACTTATAGAGCGTGAATTGCGTTCCTTTGATTTCGTATTCGTCTAAGCTTTTGTTGATTGCATCATAGACATACAGCCAACCGTCGCGCAGTTGACGCAGGGTGTAACCAACGGTATTGAGTTTGGCTGGGCCTTGGCCTTTCCATTCTTCAGGCAAACCAAAAGGTTGTGTCTCTTCTGTTTCTAGCTGATCGATGGCATAGCGGACTGGGATAAAGTGCGCAGGTGATGCTTCCGTTGCTTCTTTCTCAGTTTTTAAATTGAGAGGCTCTGGTTCAGACGGCGGTGGCGGATCGATTTTTTTTGTTTCTCCCTCCCAAAACATACTGCGCTCTGGGGGGGAGCCAGCAAGATCATCGGATTCCGTGGTTGGAACGATATTCAGCGATTTCAGTGTACCATCGCTTTCAAATGCCTGAACGGCCTCCTCATAGGTATAGCTGTTGTCATACCAGAACATAGAAGTTTTTGGGGGAAGTGGATTATTCATCGTTAGCCCATGTTTAAGAGTTTTACTCTGTTACGCAAATATCGCACCAAAATAAAGCAATTAAAAATCAATGAGTTATATTTCTATGGTTTTGCTTCAATCAAATAATTGTTTGTTTTTCCAATAAGTTGGTTGGTGTTTACCATTTTTTGTATTGATTGAATCAAAGTTTGAGTTATTAGTGATGCCTCAATGAGCCGACAAAACAAAAGGGCTCCAGAGTTAACTCTGGAGCCCTTTTAGTATTTAAGCTCTAAATAATTAGCGACGCTTTGGTTTACGTTGACCAGCTGGTTTGCCTTGTCCTTGTGGGCGACCTTGGCCTTGCGGCTTGCTACCTGCCGGGCGGTTTGCACCGTTGCCGCTAGGACGTTGGCCGTTGCTTGCAGGGTGTTGACCACCTGTAGCTTTACCCGAACCGTTACGGTTGCCAGATGGTTTACCATCTTTTGAACCGCCTTCAGAGCGTTTGTTCAAATGACCACCGAAGCCTGGTTGGTTTTTGGTATGTTTGGTTGCAAAGCGGTTTGCCCCGTGACGACCAGATTTACGACGTTGCGCAGGTGTTTGTGCTTCAATGTCTTCTGCAGGAACGAGACAGCCTTGTTTGTCACCAATCAAATGTTTTTTACCCATACTGACTAGGGCTTCACGGATCATTGGCCAGTTTGCTGGATCGTGATAACGCAACAGCGCTTTATGCAGGCGACGTTGACGTTCACCTTTTGCTACAGGTACATCTTCACGTTTTTTGTACTTCACGCGTTTCAGAGGGTTTGTCTCTGAGTAGTACATCGACGTTGCGTTACACATTGGCGAAGGGTAGAAGTTTTGTACTTGGTCACATTCGAAGTTGTTCTTTTTGAGCCACAGAGCAAGGTTCAGCATGTCTTCGTCTTCTGTGCCTGGGTGCGCAGAGATAAAATAAGGGATTAAGTACTGCTTCTTGCCTGCTTCTGCACTGTATTTCTCGAACATTTCTTTAAAGCGATCGTACGTACCCATGCCTGGCTTCATCATTAGATCAAGAGGACCTTTCTCTGTATGTTCCGGTGCAATCTTCAAGTAACCGCCTACGTGGTGAGTCACGAGCTCTTTCACGTATTCTGGTGATTCAATCGCAAGGTCGTAACGTACGCCAGATGCAACCATCACTTTCTTCACGCCTTCAACTTTACGCGCTTCGCGGTATAAATCGATCGTGTGTTTGTGGTCTGTGTTTAGCTTGTTACAGATGCCCGGGAATACACAAGAAGGACGACGACAGTTCGCTTCCGCTTTTGGATCTTTACAGCCCAGGCGGTACATGTTTGCAGTCGGGCCACCAAGATCGGAAATTGTGCCGGTAAAGCCTGGAACTTTGTCCCGAATTTCTTCAATCTCGTTGATGATAGACTCTTTCGAACGGTTTTGAATGATTCGACCTTCATGCTCGGTAATCGAACAGAAAGAACAGCCACCAAAGCAACCACGCATGATGTTTACAGACGTCTTGATCATGTCGTACGCAGGAATTTTTGCTTTCCCGTACATAGGGTGAGGGACACGCGCGTAAGGCAGGCCAAACACAAAGTCCATCTCTTCGGTCGTCAATGGAATTGGCGCTTGGTTTACCCAAAGTTCACGATCACCATGGCTTTGAAGTAACGCTCGACCAGAGTACGGGTTCGTTTCTAAATGCAGTACACGGCTTGCATGCGCATAAAGAATGCGATCGTTTCTTAGCTTTTCAAACGAAGGTAAACGGACCGCAGTCGTCGCAGCATCGTGGCGTGATGGGCGAATTGTGATTGGTTGTGCAACTGGCTCGTCTTTTTTAGTTTCACACTGAGTTTCTACTTCGTATGGGTTCTTTGGTACGAACGCTTCTTTACGAGGTTTTTCAATGCGAGAAGAATCAATAACCGTGTAGCCTTCTGGCGCCGCTGGCAAGTTCACGGCAGTACCACGAATATTGGTCATGGTGCTGATGTCTTCGCCGTTTGCGATGCGATGTGCTACTTCGACAAGTGCGCGCTCTGCGTTACCAAAAAGTAGGATGTCTGCTTTTGCATCAAACAGTACAGAACGGCGAACTTTATCTGACCAGTAATCGTAGTGTGCCACACGGCGTAGGCTAGCTTCGATACCACCTAAAACAATAGGTACTTCTTTGTAAGCTTCACGACAACGCTGAGAGTAAACCAAAGTCGCTCGGTCTGGGCGTTTACCACCTTCGTTATTCGGTGTGTACGCGTCATCGTGACGAAGCTTTTTATCCGCGGTGTAACGGTTGATCATGGAGTCCATGTTACCCGCAGTGATCCCGAAGAACAGATTTGGCTTACCAAGTTGCATGAACGCATCTTTATTTTGCCATTCTGGTTGAGCAATGATACCGACACGGAAACCTTGTGCTTCTAGCAGGCGGCCAATGATAGCCATACCAAAGCTTGGGTGATCCACATAAGCGTCACCGGTTACAATGATAATGTCACAGCTATCCCATCCTAGGGCATCCATTTCTTTGCGACTGGTCGGCAAGAAAGGTGCCGTACCAAAACACTCTGCCCAGTATTTTTTGTACTCATGAATAGGAGTGATGTTATTGGTCATATTTTGCTCTCTGTTCCAGGGAGCGCGAATTATAGCGATTTGATTATCAGGTATCTATAACAAACTCATCTATTCAAGCTTAGTTCATCGAGTTTTATTTGGTTTGTAAAAATATCAATGCTCTATCGGCGATTTTCTGTCTAATTTCACCTTGAAAGCCTCATGGTTATAGAGCGGTTCATGAAAAATGTCGCAATCTTAATACAAGGCATAAGCAATGGTGTGCTTATATGGGGTAAAGCCTATAATCAAATTAGTGCATATTAAATGCAAAGGCTGAGCTGCTCTGGAAATAGTTCTAAGTCGATAGGCTTATCGTTGACACAATCCATCTATAAAGAGGATCGGCAGGTCCCAACTGGAATGTCGCGAATTGACTGTGAATTTTGAGCCTTGGGCTAATTACAAAAAAAGGGGCTAGGGTATGAGTGAATCTACGACAACAGTGCATCCAAAAATGCAAACGACTTCCAGTCTAACTCCTGTTATAGAGTGGTCTTACGATATTGATACTCGCGAGTTCGAATGTGATCAGCAAGGAATGGCAAAGGCATTTGGGATAAGTACGCCAGTAACCAGCCTAAATAACTTGTTTGATCATATGCTGATGGGGCAACAAGAAACGCTAAAACAACGAATTCTAGAAGTGGAACTCTTTGGCGGACGGGGGCGGTTTTCTTGTTGCATGATGCTAAAAAACGTTAACTTAGTGCACGTTACTATTAGTTTTGAAAGGCTCAATAAGCGCATTATCCAAGGCACTATCATTCCACAATTAACAATCACTGGTTGCGAGGAGTTAGCGAAAATTCTCGAAACGATTTTTGATTTGCCAAATGTAGGCGTTTTAGTTGCCGATGAAGATACGCGCATCTTAGGTTGTAACCGTGCCTTTGAGTTACAAATGGGCTATCAAAACCGAGATCTGGTTGGGCTTAAAACTCATATTTTCAGTACCTCTCACCATAGCCAAGCGTTTTATGATCAGCTGTGGCAGCAAATTAATGATGAAGGATGTTGGTGTGGTAACTTGCTGAGCAAAACAGCAAACGGTAGCAACCAAGCTCATCATCTTTGTATTTACCGACTTACGTTTCATTCTGGACGAATTCTTTATCTCGGATTTTCTACGGATATTTCTGCTTCGTTGTTGTGGATGAAAAATCGTTGTGAACAACAGCATGATTGGGCTGCCTTTTTACCAACGAGGAAAGAATTTGAACTCCAATTAGCTACCTTAGCGAATGAAAGCAGAAATAAAGAACTCAACATTGTTATGACACTAAGACCCAAGTTTTCGGAGAGATACTTGCTTGAACAGCAATTAGGTTTTGCAGATTTTATTATGCGAAGTCGCTACACCAGTATTGCGGGGCAGTTATCTCGGGATGTGTTTGTCGTATGCTTGCAGACCCCTCATTGTCAATGGTTGAGCCCGGTTCGTTTGATCCAAATTGCCATGAAAGGGTTCTTTAATGAGCTTAGAAATGAAATGGGCACAAAAATGCATGCCACTATCGTTAAAGGCCAAACTGGTGTGTCAATCCTTGGCTATGATACGAACCGACCAAGACAAGCGCTAGCACATGCAGCGCAAGCGATGTTGTCCTCTATTTCCGGTGAAGGCAGCTATTTCAACTTTTACGATAGTGAACTTCACTCTGAATTAGTGAAGCGCCAACATCTCGAGGCGTTTTTGGAGGCGCAAATAGAGAGTGGGCTAGTGGACGTTTACTTTCAACCGATTATCGACGTTCAAACCGGAAGAGTGGTTAAGTTCGAGGCTCTCGCACGCTTCTATGATGAAAATGATGCGTATTGTACGCAAAAGATGATCGCTATTATTGAAGATCTAGAACTCATAGCGGCACTTGATGATGTGGTCTGCCAAGCTGCGTTGAAGCACTTTCCGCGCTTACAAGAAATTTATGGCGAGGAAGTGGGCGTGACCATCAATCGCTCCCTCAATACGAAATTGGATTCTCTTCAGATCCTTCAGCGGTCGCATGATTTGATTAAAGCCAGTGGTGTAGACCCTAAGCGAGTAACTATCGAGCTAACAGAAACCGCGTATTTTGAACAAGATGAGGAGCATACTCGAGCTCTAGAGGAAGTGCGGAAAGAGGGCATTGAGATCGCGATTGATGACTTCGGTACTGGGTATTCTTCTTTTTCTTATCTAGAAAAAGGGCAGTTTGATTTACTGAAAATAGACCGAAAATTCGTCAAGAACATTCATAAAGGGAGCACTAGCTATAACATTGTGAAAATGGTCACCGAGCTTGCACAGCAAATGAATGTAAAAGTGGTTGCTGAAGGCGTGGAATCTAAGCAAGAACTTCAAGTATTGGCAGAAATCGGTGTCGATTACATGCAGGGCTTTCTATTTTCTGCTGCCGTGCCTGTCGATTTGATGGATAAAGCGGACAGTTATGAGCATCTGTTCTCTGACATCGCGATTGAGTCTAAGCAAAGTGATGTGTTGCAATCTTTGAGCCATGAACAAGTCAGGTCTATGGACCCTGGAGAACCGCTCTCCTTGGCAGTGGAGTACATGAATTTGAATCCAAGCTCGCCTTTAGTTGTTCTCAATGAAAATCGTTGTGTTGGGTTAATTACGAAAGAGACGGTGAATTTACACCTAACGCCTTCGATGGGAACAGAGCGAGAAACTGAACGAGAAAGCCGAATTTGGAAACGTCCTGTTAATCAGATAATGAGCACCGAATTTGTGTTGGTTGATGAGGATTTACCTGTCTCTGTTATTCGAGAGTTGGTTAAAACCGGCATCCGTTTCCCTTGGGTACTGTGTAATACCAAAGAAGAGTACCGTGGAGTTTTAACGCAGGAAGACGCGTTGAAGTATCTTGCTTCTCTGTGAATAAAATTGTCTTACCGTTTTAGCTCATTTGGGGGCCGACTTTCGGTGGTTTGGCGATAGTTGATTTGATATTATCGCCCCCCAAAATGACTTTTGAGCGTGCATTCAACATGATTCAACAATTGCTGGTTACTTTCCCTCCGATGCTATTTGGCGCACAAGCGCTACTGACTTTGCTTCTAATCAAGGGCGATATTTGTCCTGGTCAGCGAGGACGTCTTCATAAAATGTTGCCTGCAGTAGCTATATTGTGGCTCGCTGTTGCGTCACTTCGCATTGAAGCATTTATGATCGTGTTTGCTATTTTCTACTTCTATTCTCAGGTTCAAACCAAGAAAACGCGTGAAAAAGGGCCACTATGGGCGATGCATTTAGCGAATGGTTTGGCCTTTGCGTATGTAAGTATTCAGGTATTTGAGCAATCAAGCTGGCCAGCATCGATAGCGATGGCTCTAATGATATTTTTCCTTGGGGCGTCATTTTCTCAATTGCTACTTACGATAGCTCGCAGCAGATTACAGGCATTTCACCGCATTTTACCAGTTACTGGCATTGTGTCTGGAATGCTATTAGTCATTGCAACGTTGTTTGCTTCTTACCAGTTAAATGAAGCCACACTAAACGCTGCAACACAGCCGATCTTGCTGTCTTTAGCTATGCTAATTTCTTCAATTATCGTGTGGTGTTGGCATATTTTTACGCATAAGAAACCAGAAAAGGTGCAACTGAGCGTAGCCTTGTTGCTAGCACTCGCGTCGATGACGAGCCTCCAAGGTTTATTCTCTCTCGCGGCTTAACCTCTACTCTAAAGACAAAGCTAGACGGCTTATATCCAAGTGCTTTCTTGATGCTTGGGTATAAGGTGATCACGTTTTAGATCTCACTCACTTTAAATTCGCGTGATTACTACTACGCTTGTTTATATACCTTGTCGAAGAGGAGAGTCGCGATGGATTTAAGCAATGTAGGTAATCTGGACAGCACTATTTTGCTAGGTATCGTCAACGAAAAGCTACGTTTAGAGTGCGACAGTTTTGACGAGTTAGTATCAGTGTATGAGATGGATGTAGAGTCTGTAGTCGGCAAGCTTGATATGCTCGGTTATCAGTACGATCCATTGACTAACCAATTTAAAGCATATCAACGCTAAGCCTTTCATAATCCAAATCTTTTAAGCCACCTTGATTCCGTCAAGGTGGCTTTTACATTGTAGCCTCGCGGTTGCGAAAAAAGCTTGTAAGTAACGCTTTTCTTTCTCTGAGTGACGCGTTGCAGCAAACAAGCGACGCCATAAGCCTTGGCCGAAAGGTTTACTGGTAATAAGACCTTGGCGAGAAAATTCAGAAATCGCCCAATTGGGTAGTGCCGCCACCCCTAATCCAGCAGAGACCATCTGAACTAACATGAGAGTGTTGTCGGCTTGCTTCCATTTCGCAGGTTCTATTCCTGCTGGCTGAAGAAAGTGTTTTACGACGTCTAGCCTTTGTTTTTGAACCGGATAAGAGAGCATGGTTTGATCTGCGAGATCTTGCGGCTCAATAATTTCTTTTTCCGCCAATGGGTGGTTGGTTGCGGTAATTAAACGCATTTCAAAGTCGAATAGAGGCTCGTAGTGGACTTCGGATCGAAGTTGGATATCGGAAGTAATAACGAGATCGAGTTCGCCTGCCAATAGAGCTGGGAGTGGTTCAAAGCCAAAACCAGAGGAAAAGTCCAATGTTACGCTAGGCCAAGCAAGTTGGTACTCCCTAAGTGCAGGCATTAGCCATTGGAAGCAAGAGTGACATTCAATGGCCATATGTAATCGGCCATTGACGTCTTCTTTCAAGCTCGCTAAATCATTTTCTGCTCTTGCGAGTTTCGGAAGGATATCTTCTGCAAGACGCAATAGGATTTCTCCCTCTGAAGTGAACTTCACCGGACGAGTCTTTCTCAGGAACAGTTGCCCTCCAATTCGCGCCTCCAAATCTTTGATCTGATGAGACAGTGCCGACTGAGTGAGATGTAAAGCGGTCGCTGTTGCCGTTAGAGAGCCAGTGTCTCGAAGCGAAGTGAGTGTCCGCAAATGTTTTAGCTCTATCATGAATTCCTTTCATCCTTTGTTGCTCGCTATGAACAGAATAGCAATCGTGTAAATAACTTAACGACAAAAAATGGATATGTAAACGTCTAGACGTCTATTTGTTGTGTTTATTTGCGAATCATGTCGCCTCATGATGAATTTTTTTAATAAACAAGTTGAATAAATGGACGTTGTTCAAACCGCAGATGAGAGCGATAGTTTAGCCATCCAGACATCTTTCATGACGAAAGATACTCTGACCCAAACAAATTAAACAAGATTGAAAAAGGAATAGGGACATGGCGACAACGACTCACATACTAGGTTATCCACGCATCGGTGAAAAACGAGAATTAAAATTCGTTCAGGAAAAATACTGGCGCGGAGAAATTGATCAAGCAGAGCTTAAAAAGGTTGGAGCAGATCTGCGCGCTAAAAACTGGCAAACGCAAACAGATGCTGGCTTGAGTTTTACCACCGCTGGCGATTTTGCTTGGTACGATCATGTACTGACGACCACGTTGTTACTGGGTCACGTGCCAAAACGTCACGCAGACGGTTTCCCTGATTTGGATACGCTATTCAAAGTGGGTCGCGGTCAATCTCAAGCGGGTTGCGGCTGTGCGGGCGCTGCAGCATCGGATATGACTAAATGGTTCAACACAAACTACCACTACATCGTACCTGAATTTAGCAAGGACGATACATTTGAAGTGAGTTGGCCTCAACTGTTTGAAGAAGTCAACGAAGCGCTTCAAGCTGGCCACCAAGTGAAGCCTGTTTTGCTTGGTCCAGTCAGTTACCTTTACTTGGGCAAAGAGGTCGAAGAAGGGTTTGACCGCTTAACCCTGCTACCACGCTTACTTACTGCTTACCAAGCTATCTTGGCAAAGCTAGCAAGTCAAGGTGTGGAGTGGGTTCAGATTGATGAGCCAATTTTGTCACTGGAGCTAGAAAGCAAATGGGCTGATTCGTTTAAGCTAGCCTACCAAGTGATTCGAAGCGATGTAAAAGTGCTGCTAACGACGTACTTTGACTCCGTAAGCGATACGCTAGACAAAATTGTAGAGCTACCGGTGGATGGTTTACATGTCGATTTATCTGCCGCGCCTCAGCAGCTTGACGACGTGGTTGCCAAACTACCGGAGGGGTGGGTGCTGTCTGCTGGCGTGGTCAACGGTCGTAACGTGTGGCGCTCGGATTTGAGTGCGCAACTTGAACGTCTACAGCCAGTAAAAGAAAAACTGGGCGACAACCTTTGGGTTGCGAGCTCATGCTCTTTGCTACATAGCCCGGTTGATCTGGAACAGGAAACAGAACTCAGTGAGGAAGTGAAAAGCTGGTTTGCGTTCGCAAAACAAAAAGTAACAGAAGTCGCCTTGCTTGGCCGAGCGCTCGATGGTGATCAAAATGCGATTCTCGCTTGTGATACCTATAGCCAGACAATCAAAGCGCGCAAGACAGCAACACATGTGAATAAACCTCAAGTACAAGCGCGTTTAAACAACATTACCGCGTCACTTGCCGAGCGCAGCGCACCTTATGCAGAGCGTGCTGCGCATCAAGCTGAAGTATTGGGCTTGCCTTTGTTGCCAACAACGACAATCGGCTCTTTTCCTCAAACGGGTGAAATCCGGGTGCAGCGCAGCGCTTATCGTACAGGTCAATTATCTGAGTCTGAATATATCCAAGCACTTAAAGGACATATTGCTGACGCAGTAAAACGTCAAGAGGCGCTCGACCTAGATGTGCTAGTTCATGGTGAAGCAGAGCGTAACGACATGGTGGAATACTTCGCTGAGAACTTGGCGGGTTTTCAAACGACCAAATTTGGTTGGGTACAGAGTTATGGTTCTCGCTGTGTGAAACCTGCCATTGTAGTTGCTGACATTGAACGTGAAAAACCGATCACAGTTGAATGGTCGACGTACGCCCAGTCGCTAACCAGCAAACAGATGAAAGGCATGTTGACTGGACCAGTAACGATTTTATGTTGGACGTTCCCACGTGAAGACATCACACGTCAAGAAATTGCGCAGCAACTTGCTTTGGCACTACGTGATGAGGTGTCTGACCTGCAAGATGCAGGCATCAATATCATTCAAATTGATGAGCCAGCCATTCGAGAAGGTTTACCACTCAAAAAACGCGATCACAAAGCGTACTTAGAATGGGCCGTAAATGCGTTTAAGGTCTCTGCGGCAAGTGCAAAACCAGAAACTCAGATTCACACTCATATGTGTTACAGCGAGTTCAATGAAATCATTGATTCGGTTGCGGCACTCGATGCGGACGTCATTACCATTGAAACATCTCGCTCAAATATGGAGCTGCTGAAAGCATTTGAAGAGTTCAATTACCCGAACGAAATTGGCCCTGGTGTTTATGACATTCACTCACCAAACATTCCTACGGAAGAATGGATTGAAGGTTTAATCAAGAAAGCGGCAGAAAAAATTCCGGCTCAACGTTTGTGGGTAAACCCAGATTGTGGTCTGAAAACACGAAACTGGAAGGAGACAGAAGCCGCATTGGCAAATCTGGTTTCAGCGGCGAAGAAGCTCCGTGCTGAGCTGGCGTAACACATCGTTACAGCAAATAAAAACGGAGACTGTGGTCTCCGTTTTTCTATTCTTAATTGTTAACTTTCGTTTTCAGATTATTCAATAATAGCGAATCATCGTCTCGTGCCGAAAGCAACAAAAATTACTGTAGCTACTTCACCTGAGTACAAGTCTGTGCGGAAACCAACTCATCTGCCATCAACTGACCGCGAGAATTACGTACCTTAATACGATACATCAAGCCCATATCAATTTGCTTGCGAACTTCTGGGTTGCTGCAGTAGGTATAGATACTGGTATTCAGTACTTGATTTAACGGCTTTGCACCGAGTGCGCCATCGTTATAAATCATCATCATCTCTACAACATTTTTGTTGGATGAGACACGCATTATTTGCAGTGGACCGTACTCTAAAGGGAGACCCGCAGACAAAACTCCTGCTCGGTTTGATGCCATAAGCTCAAGTTGGCGCTGCTTATCATCGGTTGATGAACAGCCAGCCAGAGCACCAAATACCAAGAAAAGACACAGTAATTTTTTCATAAATTAAAACACTTTTTTGAACGGTTTCACGATTACATGATCGTAAACACCAGCCGCTACATAAGGATCGGCTTCTGCCCACGCTTTAGCATCCTCTAGAGAGGCGAATTCAGCGATGACAGTTGAGCCCGTAAATCCAGCTTCACCAGGATTGTCAGAATCTATCGCAGGCATCGGACCAGCTGTAAGAAGGCGGCCTTCGTCTTGTAGCTTTTGTAAGCGATCCAAGTGTTGTGGGCGAACGCTCATGCGTTTTTCCAACGAGTTCTCAACGTCCTGTGAAAAGATGACATACCACATAGCATAGTTCCTTAATTGGTAGGGTAAAGTGTTAATTTAACGCCTTTTTTGTGTCTCTCACAAGTGAACAACAGAAAATGTGAGATCCTTTCTAACTGTTAGCGTTGTAGGTTGACTAATTCTGAACCGGACGTGGTTTACCTTCACTGTCAATGGCTACGTAGTTGAAGGTCGCATCACAAACCATGAAGCGTTCGCCAACACCGTGAGCTTTGACGGGTTTGACCCATACTTCCAAATCGACACTCATGGATGTGCGGCCGATCTTAGTGCATTCGCCGTAGCAGCATACGACATCGCCCACACCAACAGGTTTTTTGAACGTAATGCTTGATACCGAAACGGTGACAACGCGACCACAAGAGATCTCTTTTGCCAGAATCGCGCCCGCTAAGTCGAGCTGAGACATTATCCAACCGCCAAAAATATCGCCATTGGCGTTTGTATCTGCAGGCATTGCAAGGGTACGAAGCAGCATTTGACCTTTCGGAGAGCTAATTTCTTGACTCATTGTGACATCCTAAATCTTAAAGGCGCTCAAACTAAGCGCCAACATAGTAAATACCTAGAACCAAAGGTCCTTAAAAAACCGCAGATACCGGACCAGAGAAAGTTGGTTTACAGCAGCAAGAATGGTCTGAAAACGGTACGTTGTTTGAGCGGTTTACTGATACATGGAGCAAAACAGCGACCCTAAGGTCGCTGTGAAGTCGCGGATTATAGCAAAACTGAGTTTTTAATCATCAGTGGACACATCGGATGAGTTATTTTTTTGTTCTTTTGGCATGTGTTTATAAATGTAAAAGCCAGTCGCAATCATGTAGGCAAATGTCGCGATCAACATTCCAAATACTTTGAAGTTAACCCAAACATCCAACGGCAATTCGTAAGCAATATAAATGTTTAGGCCAGCGAAGAATGAGAAGAAGCCAACCCAAGCCCAGTTAATCTTTGCCCAAACAGCGTCAGGTAACGTAATTTCCTTGCCTAGCATACCTTTGATGGCTGATTTTCCCAATGCGTGGCTCACTGCTAAGCCAATCGCCAGAATCGCGTAAATGATGGTGACTTTCCACTTTATAAAATTGTCGTCGTGGAAGAAAAGGGTCATGCCGCCGAAGATAGTGACGATAACAAATGTTATTAGCTGCATCTTTTCGACTTTCTTATACAGCGCATAGGTGACGACAAGCTGAATGGCTGTTGCTACGATCAGTGCACCTGTCGCCACGTAGATGTCGTACAGCTTGTATAAAGCGAAGAAAACGATGAGTGGTATAAAGTCTAGGATCTGCTTCATGATGGCAAAATCTACCTAATTATTGAATTGAAGACAGTCTAACGGAATCTGACAAGATGTGAATACTGAGGAAGTTAAGGTAAGAATAGTAACGCTTAGTATATCGTACAGCCCGCAAGCTTCTTCCACGTCGAAACAGCAAATGGAAGGAATAAAAATTGCCGCGTGAAGCGGCAATAGAGTTGAGAGTTTTAAACCTTAAGCAACACGTTGATATTGGGAAATAAGCGTTTTGACATCTTCTAAATAGCCTTCCCGCAGTAAGTTATCGACCGTTGCTTCTAGCTCTTCGAGAGACATCGTGAAGCAAGTGGATTTACCAGTCATCAGGCTCAGATATTGATGATACTCTTCTTCTGTATAGTGGCCTAAGCGATCAAGTAACAGTGTTTTGATTCCGTGATGAATCAGGCCGTAGTATGTATGTCGATGAAGTAACATGGCGATCTCCTTATCAAGCTCATACGCTACTCTTTTGCAGCCTGCTTGACCTTCTGGATAATTCGATTTACTCCAATAATGCACATCTAGTGCCAATTCTATATTTGCAAATTAAAAAGTGTTGGAAGGTGCAAAATTCTCGTTCTGTAACCATCTTTGGATGACGACTTGAAGTGCATTTAACGTGGTGGGCTTTTCGAGTCTGTCATCCATGAGTTTCGAAATTAGCTCCAACTCTCTAGCTCCAGACTCACCAGATAAGGCAATGATTGGAACGGAGGATGTGATTTGCTTAATCCGTTGGCTTGCGTCAAATCCATTCATTACCGGCATTTGGACATCCATAAGAACGAGATCAATCTTGTGAGAGTGGAATAGTTCTACCGCAGAGGCTCCATTATTTGCTTGTAAGCTGTTGACTCCCAATCTTTTTAAATACATCTGTACCAAGGTGCGTTGCACCTCTTTGTCATCAACAATGAGCACTGTTGGTGCATCTTTACATACTTGTACGTGTTGAGCTGAATGATTTTCAGAATGTGATGGAGTTGCTTTCCAGTTATCAAAGTCCGGTGCTCTCAATGTCTCTGGTTTTGGTGCGTTTGGTACGACTGGGAAATACAAGTAGAATTCTGTGAACTCGCTCAATTCAGACTGGCACTCTATTCGTCCTCCGAAGGAGCGCATAACACGTTGGCAATAGCCCAAACCTAAGCCACTGCCTCCGCTTTTTTGATACGAGAAAAAGTCATCAAATATCTTGTGTAAGATACTGCGATCTATACCTGGCCCACTATCTCGGAAGATCAGAATGTTTTCGTAAGCCCCCGTCTGGGTACGAATCTCAATTTGACTGTCGGGATAAGAATCAAAATAGTAGATAGCGTTACGAATCAAATTGAAAATGACAAAGTTAAACAGGGTCTCATTTAACTTCGCGACAAAATCGTGTGCCTGTGGCAGGTTAATTCTCTCAATTATTTGATCGTTTTCAAAACCATAACGGCTTACTGCTTGGTCGATGGCTTTATGTATGGAAGTGAGAGCTAAAGGCTCATGCTCTGGTGAGCTGTCGCTAACTTCTCGTAAAATAATATCGATAAGTTGTCGACCGCGTTGTATAGCGGCTTCACCTTTATCAATTTCTCTTTTTAGCATATCCAGTGAGGCGTTTGACTCTATATGCTGTTTTAAAGCTTCAAATTGTAATTGTACTTGAGCGAGAGGGTTACGCATTTCATGTGCAATGGAGTTAGCCAGCGCACGGCTTTGGCGTACCTTTCTATCGGCTTCAATGGTGCTCTGGATGCGAACTAATAACGTTTGCAGAGCTGAGATTTCTTCATTAGAAAACAGCTTATTATCTATTTTATGTGAAGAAATCAGCAAGTGAGTAACAGATTTTCCACGACCGAAGAGAGGCATAACGAGCGCAGTATTGCTTGAGCGCATACGCTCGTAGAGCTTTCTCATCGACCCTTTAGAAGAGGAGGCATAATCAATTTCTTCAGACAACTCATCAAGCACGAGAACTGACTTGCTTGACGGCAGGTACTCTTCGTAAAACGTTTCTGTGTAATTGCTAGTGACTAGCTGTAGCTTGTTGTTTGGTATGTTAAGTAACGATGCCAACTGACGCATAGCATCATCTATTGAGCGTTTAAACTCTTCCTCTAACCCAAGGATTTGCTGAACGGGAGTGTGTCGTTTCCCATAAATAAAGTATGAAGCGAAACGACTGACTCGCTTAAAAAGCAAGTGCCAACTGATACCGATAAGCGCGCATAAAGGTACCGCAACAAGCCATTGGTTATCTTCAGAGATAGGAATAAATATCGCCCCTAGCGGCAGAACAAAAATGGCGCAGACTAAGAGCGCGCTTACCGTTAAGTACGTGAGATATTTAGCGCTGTAGAAGCGAGAGGTAAGTAGGGCATAGCCCACAAACAACATTTCGCTGATTGAAAGTGCTGGTGGTAACCAAGTTAGGGAGAAGTCGCCAAGGAAATACGTCATTCCAAGGTGTATCACTGCCGTAGATAACATGAATACCAAAATACCAGCGATCATATAGTTGCTTTTTGCTAACGTGAGCTTGCTGCTGTTAGCGCGCATGGCAATCAAGTTAAGCAGCGTTAGTACCACGAAAGCTAGCAAACTAATGAAAAAATATGAGGTATGTGGGCCAAATTTAATGACGAACTGGCTTGGACCACTAATGGTGACATTTTCGACAGTAAGATTCGGTACTAAGTTGATGTACAGTGAATACGTTGCTAGTGCGACAAAGACGACTTTTTGCCAGGCTTTGACCGCTGTTTTTTTAACATCTGCGGTTAACTGGCAAGAAAAATAGAATGCAAACGCAAAGGCGAAAAAAGACGCTAAGTTCGCTAACTTAGCCATAAAAATGCCACCAACAGAGCCTAATTCTGGCAATAAATCGGTATGGAAATAGGCGTTGCTGCTTATCCAAACAATGATACAGCTGGAATAAGCGATGTAAGGCGCGTGATGCGAGCCTAAGATTGATTCACTCTTCTGTTTTAGGCGATAGCAGTAATACAGTAGCCAAGCGAATACTATTAGTACAGTCGCGTACAATGCCATTGCTTTTGGGTAAAAGAGACCGTGCAAATGAACATCAAGCATGCTCATTCACCTTTTTATCCATTCTTTTTGTTCGTACGCAATGTTTGTAGTCGCGAAATTGTATGTCTTGAAATGCTTCAACCATCATACCTAAATTCCAGAAACCGCGGTATGTCTTGGTACCGTCACCGTTAATGTCGCGGTATCCTGAGTGAAAGTAGGCACTTAAATCAATAGATTGATAGAAATTTAACATAAATACTTGCTCAATAATGGTAAGGCCGAGCTTATAGCCTGCTTTATAGAGCTCGCTCATCATAGTTTTTTGCGCCAGATACAAAAAATACAGCTTTTGTTGAATGTTGCCTCCCACCGTAAGACGCAGTACTTCGCAAACCGCTTCACTGTTCTTTACACGAGATTGAAACTGAGCATCAAACTCAATAAGAGTGTGCTCATGAGTTAGAGCACGACACTCCAAAATACCCAGTTGATTGAGAACACTGTACCCATGATTAGGAAAGCAAAACTGCCATTGTTCGTTACTAAACTGTGGTGAGTAACTGAGCCAGTTATTTCGTTGATGCCAGCTTTGCACTAAAGCGGAGGAGACCATGATTGGTGAAGATGACGATTTGAGCAAGAGGGCAAAGTGCTGCCCTTTTTGCGAGAGTGATAAAAGAGGCAAGATTTCAAACCATTGTTCAGTTTGGACGAAAAGCTCAAGATTACTCAGTGTGATCGCTTCGGAAATCGGCATTAACGCTGCATGATTTGGCAGCATTACCTCAAGATCGCAATCTGCGATATCTTCAATTAACACGCTAGTATAGCTGTGGTCGTCAAACGGAAGCGGAGTAGGAATCGCAGCTTCGTTTGAAGGATATTTTTGCTTGATTGCTTCGATCTCGCATTGACACCAGAAAACCATCCAATGCGGGTAACAATCTGCGGCAAGTTGTTCAAGTAAACGAATCTCTTTGGAGAAACCTGTCGGATACTGTTGCACTAAATCTCGATAATCCATTAACTCAAATAGTGCAGAAAGACTTTTTGATGCGTGTTTAGGAAAGAGAGATTTAAGCAGTTTTATTCGATACAGAGCAACCTGTTGAAAAAGAGCATCTCGTTTTTGTTTCGTTAGGGTAAGAATAACTGAGTCAACCAGGGCCTGCTGCTTTGATTCGATCGGCAAATTTATTTTGGTGAGATATTCCAAAGATTGCTCAAGACTCATGATATAACCTAGCTCTAACGTTTTGTTATATTTTGTAATGGTTTATATCATTTTGAAAAATTTATGCCATCGGTTTCTATTTGTATAGTTACGTAATGCAAGAAAAGACAAAAAAACCGCTCATTATGAGCGGTTTTTGGTCTATTCAAGAAAGGGTTAGGCTTCTTGCTTTTTTAGCTCAGCTTCTGCCGTTTCTTCTTCAATTAGCGCATCAACGATAACTGCACATGCAGCATCACCTGTGATGTTCAGTGCTGTACGAATCATATCGAAAATACGGTCAAGAGCGAATAGCAGCGGTAGACCTTCAATTGGAATGCCAGCGGCAAGAAGCACGGCAACCACTAGGAAAGAAGGGCCAGGAACACCCGCTTGACCAACCGCACCCAATGTAGACGTTACGATAATTGCAATGTAAGCGCCCATGCCTAGATCGATATTGAACAGTTGAGCAAAGAAGATAGCAACCAAGCCATAGTAAATCGCATTACCTGACATGTTGATCGTTGCGCCTAGAGGCAGAACAAATGATGCAGTTGAATTTTTTACGCCCAGCTCTTTTTCACAGGTGTCCATTGTAACAGGCAGTGTTGCCATAGAAGACGCTGTTGAAAGCGCAACTGCTTGCGGTTTCTTCATTGAAGACAGGAATTTCTTCGCAGATGTCTTCGTGAAAACATGCACCATTGCTGGGTAAACAACGAAACCGAAGATTAGGATGGCGGCAACGTAAACAACGAACAGTTTAAACACCACCATTAGCGCACCAAAACCGAACGTACCGACGGCTTCTGCCATCAGACCAAATACACCGATAGGTGCAATGATCATTACTTTGTTGATCATCCAAACCATTGCGTCAACGATGCAGTTAACACCATTGATGATTGGTTCACGACGCTCTTTTGCTTGCTTAGAAATCGCAATACCAAAGAACATACAGAAAACGAGGATCTGTAGGATGTTTGCTTCATTTAGTGATTGGAAAACGTTGGTTGGGATCATACCAGTGATGGTTGCCCAGAAAGTAGGTAGTTCACCTTTTGAAGCGTATTCTGCTGAGAACATGCCTTCAACGCCAGAGACGTCGATACCCATGCCTGGTTGGAATACTTCACCCATAAATAGTGCAAGCGCAACGGCTAGGGCGGATGTTAAACCAAAATAACCTAGAGTGACGATGCCAACTTTACCTGCTGACTGGCTGTTCCCAAGACCAGCGGCGCCAGAAATCAAGGCTACAGCGACCAAAGGAATAACCAACATTTTGATTAAGTTGATAAAGATAGCACCTAAAGGAGCGAACACTGTCGCATCATGACCCATCATGGCACCAACGGCTGTGCCCACGATCATGGCGATTACGACTTGTACGCCAATGTTGTTTAGCAAACTCTTTTCTTTTAACACTTCCATAACCTCTGTGCTAATAAAATGTAAAATCCTAAAATTACCCACTAACCTTAAATGGATTTACGGATAATTATCTCGCCTTGCTTTTTACACTTATCGTTTACAATTGGCAATATGCAGCAAGGTATTATTGATGGATTAATCGATATTTTATTGACGAACGATAAAGTTTTGTTCAATGGCAAACGTTTGCTATTGATTTTTCTTATAAGGGTCGCGCTTAGGATTGTTCAAGTTTATTTTTCTTTATTTGTTTTCTTTTTGTTAATTTTAACCGCTTTTGTATTTGCTATTGCAGTCAGAGTTTTTAGTGACTTGGGTTGATATTTATAACAATTCATCTCTTTCAAGCTCACACTTTTATTAATTTGCCTTCTGAAATGTTAATTGCTTTACATTCTTAGTCCTGATTGCGTTGTAAACATAATGTTAAATGACAATGACTGGTGAGACTCAAATGCTGACGATCCAGTGTTAAGGATAACTTGCTTAGTTAATGCTCCTGAGCTGATTAGACGAGAAAGACAAGTAAGAGGTAAAGATACTATGATGAATCTTGCTGCTGCGTTACAAAGAAATGCTGCGAGTAAACCAGATAAAACGGCGTTGATATGTGGCGCTGAAAAGATAAATTATGAGCAGTTTGATGCGGTCGCCGGCAAGATCGCAGCGTCTTTAATCAATAAAGGCGTAAAGCCAGGTGACCGCGTTGCGATTTCATGCCCAAACATTCCTTTTTTCGCGTTTGTTTATTATGCAATACAAAAAGCTGGCGCGGTTGCAGTCCCATTAAATGTGCTTTTGAAAGCGCGAGAAATTAAGTATCACTTAGAAGATTCAAAAGCGAAGTTTTATTTCTGCTTTGAAGGGACGAAAGAACTGCCAATGGCAAAAGAGGGCGTCAAAGCCTTTGAACAAGTCGATACATGCGAAGGCATAGTCGTACTGACTCAATCTCAAGATCAAAGCTATTGGAATGGTGTAATAACTCTCAATGCGTTTATAGCCGATGTCCAACCGTTGCCGGATTATATACCGCGTAATGCGGATGATACTTGTGTGATTTTGTATACATCAGGGACGACAGGCTTACCAAAAGGCGCTGAGCTGACTCAGCAGAACATCATAATGAACGCTCTGGTGGCACAAAACATTATGGGCAGCCAGGCCGATGATATTCACTTAGTAACTTTGCCTTTATTTCATACATTTGGTCAAACCGTCCACTTAAATGCTAGTGTTTTGGGCGGGGCAACATTGGTGTTAGTGCCTAGGTTTGAGCCTAAACATGTTCTTGAGCTGGTGGAAAAACATAGGGTGACGATATTTGCTGGTGTGCCAACGATGTACATCGGTCTGCTTCATGTGCAGCATCAATTTGATACCTCGTCATTGCGTGTTGCAGTAAGCGGTGGTGCGCCATTACCAACCGAAATCTTTCGAACCTTTGAAGAAACATTTAATGTGCCGATCTTAGAAGGATACGGGTTGTCGGAGACAAGTCCTATTGCATGTTTTAATCATTTGGATCAGGAGCGCATACCAGGCTCGGTAGGTCAACCGGTTCAAGGTGTCGAAGTAAAAGTTATCGATATTGAAGGTAATGCACTACCGATAGGCGAAGAAGGTGAGATTGTTGTGCGTGGTCATAATGTTATGAAGGGATATCTTGACCGCCCAGAAGTTACTGAATCTGCGCTACAAAATGGTTGGTTCCATACTGGTGATGTGGGCCGCTTTGACAGTTCAGGTAATTTATTTATTGTCGATAGAATGAAAGATCTGATCATTCGAGGTGGATTTAATGTTTATCCCAGAGAAATTGAAGAAGTTTTCATGGCTCATCCTGCAGTTTCAATGGTAGCGGTGATAGGGATTCCAAATGAAGAGTATGGCGAAGAGATAAAAGCTTACGTTGTACTTAAACCAAAAGAATATATTGACGCCGATTCATTACAAAAGTGGGGTAAAGAGCAATTAGCCTCGTTTAAATATCCTCGTTATGTCGAAATTCGTGAACACCTCCCGATGAGTGCGACAGGAAAGATTTTGAAACGTGAGTTGAAATCTGAATTGAATATAGCTTAGTCAATTCAATGGTTTTTGTGTCACAGCGCCACTTGCCTAAGCGCAAATGGTGTTGTGCTCTTGACCAATTAGATGCATAAGTTTTTTAGCTATCGTTAGACAATACTTAGCGTTTGTTGAATGCATCTATTGCTCGAGTTCTTTAAAGTATTCTTCTAAGCGTTTCGGATTGGTAATGGTTACTGAGCCATAGTTTAGCTCTAGCATCCCGATACTTTCTAGTCGTTTTAGTATCTTGTGTACGCTCTGACGAGTTAGCCCCATCATGTTAGCGATATGTTCTCTTGTTACCCTGACAACGCATGGTCGAGTATCGATCGCTTGATTAAGTTGGTATTCAGCAAGTAGCAGCAACCTTTTGGCGACTCGTTCTTCAATTCCTCTAATCGCGTCATCTTCGATAACAGAAATAGCAGACCACAAGCGGCGGCTAAGTAAGTCTAGTATAGTGGGGTAACTTTGAGGGTATTTGGCGAGTAATTGGCGAAATTTATCTCCAGGAAGCTCCATTACAGTCACGTCCGAATGCGCGGTCGCACCAAAAATACGAGGCATACCGGGAGAAAAAACATTGTCTCCAAACCAGCCACCAGCTTCGAAAATCATCAGTGTGACTTCTTTGCCTTTTGAACTAATTGAGTTCACTCTCACTGCACCTTGAGCTATGACCATAAGAGAAGATTGAAGCGCACCTTTATTGCAAATCAGTGCTTTTTCGTCGAAGCAGCGAACCTTAGTCATTTGCGCTGCTTCACTAAGCCCTTTATCTGGCAGCCCTGATAGTACAGGACATTTGGCTAGCAGTGTTTTGACTTCTTCCATGTAGCAACCTTACTGCACATTGCTTTATTGAGTTAGTTAAGTTACCCAAGCTTAACACTCTTGGAGTGCTCTGCTTGAGATAGATTTGGAAAGTGCGGGCGTTGAACAAAAAATGACGTGGTATAAACGCGATAGTAAGAAAACGCCCACTAAACATAATGTTAAGCGGGCGTTGTTGTGTCATATCAAACTGAAATTATTTTTGAGTGGCAGCTTTCATTGCAGAAACGAATTCACCTAGCTTGTCGAGCATAATTTGTGGCTGCTCAACGTTCGCTTCAATGATTTTGACCACGGCTGAACCAGAAATTGCACCAGCGGCGCCAGATTCTAGTGCTTGTTTCACCTGTGCTGGCTCAGAGATGCCAAAACCAAGTAGCGCTGGTGGTGCATCAAATTGGTTCAGTCTATCGAGCATATGACCTACAGGCATGTTTGCTTTGGTTTCTGCGCCAGTAACACCTGCACGAGAGAGTAGGTAAGTGTAGCCGCCACCTA
The DNA here is from genome assembly GCF_033339955.1 of Vibrio sp. 1731. Lineage (NCBI taxonomy): Bacteria > Pseudomonadati > Pseudomonadota > Gammaproteobacteria > Vibrionales > Vibrionaceae > Vibrio > Vibrio sp. 1731. The sequence continues at coordinate 43,138 of NZ_JAWOVO010000017.1, forward strand.
ACTCTGATACTTGCTTCAGTGTTTCATCACTTGCCGTTGGTGGTGCGATGAAGATTGGGTGAATACCAAACTTTTCTGCAGCAGCAACAAATTCGGCACTTTCATTAGTTGGTACGTCTGCAATCAAAACAGAATCGATACCTGCTTTTGCACAACGCTCATAGAAGTTCTCGATACCACGGGAGTAAACAAGGTTCGCGTACATCAGAAGACCAATAGGCAACTCTGGGTATTTAGCTCGGATCTTACCAATTTGCTCAAAGCAGACATCTGGTGTTGCGCCTGAGTCTAACGCGCGAATGTTAGCGCCTTGAATGGTTGGGCCATCGGCTAGCGGATCTGAGAATGGAATACCAAGTTCAAGGGCATCTGCGCCCGACTCAACCAATGTTTCCATGATCTTGTAAGACTGTTCTGCGTTTGGATCGCAAACCGTTACGAACGGTACAAACGCGCCTTGGTTTTTCTCGTTTAGGCGCTCAAACATCTTTGCATAACGGCTCATTAGATCGCTCCTTTTTCTTCTAGGATGGCATGTACAGTGAAGATATCTTTATCACCACGACCTGATAGGTTCACAACTAACAATTGTTCTTTTTCTGGATTCTCACGAGCCATACGCAGTGCATGAGCCAGTGCGTGAGAAGATTCTAGAGCAGGGATGATACCTTCGTTACGCGCAATTTCCTGGAATGCTTCTAGTGCTTCATCATCCGTCACGTTGTCATATTCAGCACGGCCAATTGCGTTTAGATGTGCGTGCTGTGGACCAACTGAAGGGAAATCAAGACCAGCAGAAACAGAGTATGACTCTTCTACTTGGCCGTTTGGATCTTGCATCAACGGTGCTTTCATGCCGAAGAAGATGCCCGTTTTACCGTGTTTAAGTGGTGCACCGTGCTGATCAGTATCGATACCTTTACCTGCTGGCTCAACACCAATTAGGCGAACGCTTTCTTCTTCGATGAAGTCAGCAAACATACCAATCGCGTTTGAACCACCGCCCACACATGCGATAACCGCATCAGGAAGACGGCCTTCACGTGCCAAAATCTGATTCTTCGTTTCTTCACCAATCATGCGTTGGAAGTCACGCACGATGGTTGGGAATGGGTGAGGACCCGCCGCAGTACCTAGTAGGTAATGCGCATCTTCATAAGTTGCAGACCAGTCGCGTAGCGCTTCGTTACATGCATCTTTAAGTGTCGCTGAACCCGAGTGGACAGGAATAACTTCTGCGCCCATAAGCTTCATACGGAATACGTTCGGGCTTTGACGTTCAACGTCTTTTGCACCCATGTAAACGCGACACTTAAGGCCAAGTAGTGCACACGCTAGTGCGGTTGCAACACCGTGTTGGCCTGCGCCTGTTTCTGCGATGATTTCGTTTTTACCCATGCGTTTCGCAAGCAGAGCTTGACCTAACACTTGGTTGGTCTTGTGCGCGCCACCGTGAAGTAGGTCTTCACGTTTTAGGTACAGTTTGGTTTTCGTACCTTTGGTTAGGTTACGAGTTAGAGTCAAAGCCGTTGGACGGCCCGCATACTCTTGAAGAAGCGTCATGAATTCACTGCGGAATTCTGGATCTTCTTGCGCGTCGATAAACGCTTGTTCTAGTTGCTCCAGTGCTGGAACTAGAATTTGCGGAACGTACTGACCGCCGTATTCGCCAAAGTAGGCATTCAGTTTTGCCATCGTTATATTCCTTCTCGTATTTTTCGCTACGAATAGCTTTAAATTTTTTAGCTGATATCCAGCTTTAGTAGTTGCGAATAGCGGTGAATGCCGCGAGCAACTTCTGTGAACCTTTTTTGCCTGGTGCACTTTCTACACCAGAGTTTAAATCTAATCCCAAGCAACCTAGTGTCGCTGCTTGTTGAGCATTTTCTGGCGACAGTCCGCCCGCTAGCATAATTTGACTTGGGTCGCCGATCAGTGACCAGTCGAATACTTGACCAGTTCCGCCAGTTTGAGTGCCAACTTGCGCATCTAATAAATGGCGATCAATGTTGTCTGCTAGCAGTTCTGGCTTGGCATTAGTCACGCCGTAAGCTTTCCAAATTTCTACTGTTGTTGGCAGTTCGGCTTTGAGTTGGTTTACGTAAGCTTGGTCTTCTTGACCGTGCAGTTGCACCGCTTTTAAACCCAAAGAGGTCACGACAGAAGCAACAAAATCGATATCGTGATTTTGGAAAACACCTACGTAGTTCAGTGGAGCACCGCTCATGGTTAAGCGAGCACCTTCAAGGTCAACCGCACGCTTCGACTTCTCGACAAAAATCAGGCCACCAAATACTGCGCCAGCTTGATATGCTTTTGCTGCGTCATCTGGGTGCGTTAAGCCACAGACTTTGTTTTCGCCTAATGTCACTTTACGTACAGCAAGTTCTAGGTTGTCTTCCGCCATTAGTGAACTACCAATCAAGAAGCCGTCTGCGTATTCCGCTAAATCACGAACTTGTTGATGTGTATAAATGCCAGATTCTGAGATTACTGTTGCGTTAGGAGCCAGTTCACGAATGGTCGGTGCCAGTTCTTTAGTACGATTCAAATCAGTACTTAGGTCGCGAAGGTTACGGTTATTGATGCCGATAACGCGTGCGCCTAGCTTAACGGCACGATGAAGCTCTTCTTCGTTGCTGACTTCGGTCAAGATACCCATGTTTAGGCTGTGTGCTGCTTCTTCTAGCGCTTTGTACTCTTCATCATTGAGGACAGACAACATTAGCAAGACAGCATCAGCACTATAATGACGTGCTAAGTAAACTTGGTAGGTATCTACCATGAAATCTTTGCACAGAACCGGTTGCTTGACTTGACCACGCACTTGAGGAAGAAAGTCAAAATTACCTTGGAAGTACTTCTCGTCTGTTAGGACTGAAATTGCATCTGCGTGGTTGTTGTAAACCGATGCAATGTAATCCAAGTCGAAGTGATCACGAATCAAACCTTTAGAAGGAGATGCCTTCTTACATTCGGTGATGAATGCCGTCTTTTCGCCACTCAAAGCATCATAGAAGCTGCGGTCCGATGGCAGCAAATCAGACTGAAATGTGCTTAGCGGTTGACTCACCTTACGGTCTGCTACCCACTGATATTTGTCGCGGACAATTTTCGCCAGTACTTCTGCCATTTCTGCTTCTTTCTTAGAAACGTGTTCAGACAGGTTGTCAGCTTGCTGAGTGTTGAAGTCAGTCATCTTCTTCAATTCCTTAAGCGTGTGCGGCAAGTTGTTGTACCAATTGGTACGCCTTGCCTGAATTCATTGCCTCAATCGCTTGTTGCGTGTTGGCTTTTAAATCTTCGTGGCCGAATAGACGCATTAGCAGAGCAACGTTTACTGCCACTGCGCCCAATTGTGCGTCTGTACCTTTACCCGTCAGAATATTGGTAATGATCGCTTTGTTTTCTTCAGGATCGCCACCTTTGATTGCTTCTAGTGTGTGTGCTTCTAGACCGAAGTCTGCAGGCGTTAGTTTGTATTCTGTGATCTTACCGTCTTTGATTTCGGCAACGGTTGTTTCACCGTGAATTGCTACTTCGTCCAAGCCACTGCCGTGTACTACTGCTGCGCGCTTCATACCCATTTGTAGCATGGTTTCTGCAATAGGACGAACCAGTTCTTCACTGTAAACACCCATCAATTCGATGTTAGGACGAGCAGGGTTAATCAGTGGACCAAGAATATTAAAGATGGTGCGTGTTTTCATGGTTTGACGCACTGGCATCGCATGGCGCACACCACCGTGGTATTGAGGTGCAAATAGGAAAGCAACACCGATATCGTCTACCGCTTTGCGCGTATCTTCTGCGCTCATGGCTAGGTTGATACCAAATGAATCAAGAAGGTCAGAAGAACCCGATTTGCTTGAAACGCTGCGGTTACCGTGTTTCGCCACTTTTAGACCACATGCTGCAGCAACAAACGCCGCAGTGGTTGAAATGTTGATGGTGTTGTGACCGTCACCGCCAGTACCTACGATATCTGCGAAATCGTAATCTGGACGAGGGAATGGGTTTGCGTTTGCCAGCAGTGCTTTCGCTGCGCCCGCAATTTCATCTGGTGTCTCGCCTTTGATTTTTAGTGCAGTCAGTGCTGATGCCATTAAAATTGGGTCTAGTTCACCACGGATAATGATGTCGAATAGCTGTTGGCTCTCTTCCTGAGTAAGCGATTCTTGCTCGTACAGTTTGGTAATAATAGGGTTGATGATTGCTTCCATATTTCCTCTCCTAAATTTCTTATGTGCCAAGTGCTTTTTAAGCAGTGAGTGGGTTCGCTGAAGTTTGTTCTTCAAGTGCCCATTCAATGGCATTGGCCAACAGTGTTGCTCCGTAGGTCGTCATAATAGATTCCGGGTGGAACTGGAACCCGCAAACTTTATCTTCTTCATGTACAACAGACATTACCAAGTCATCCACTTCTGCTGTGATGGTTAGGCTCTCAGGAACCTTGGTCGCAACCAGCGAGTGGTAACGTGCAATTGCAAGTGGTGATGGTAGGTTTTGGTAAATCGCATGGTTTTGGTGCTCCATCATAGAGACCTTACCGTGAATGATTTCGCCCGCGCCAGCAACGGTGCCGCCGTATGCTTCAACAATCGCTTGGTGACCAAGACAAATTCCGATCATCGGCACTTTGCCCTTCATGCGTTGGATAAGCTCCGGCATTGAGCCTGCCTCTGACGGTGCGCCAGGACCTGGCGATAGCAGAACCACCGGGTTTTCAAGCTCGTTTATCGCTTGTTCAATGGTTTCTGCTGGAATGTTGTTTCGGTAAATCTTGACTGAGTGACCTAGCGAGCGGAATTGATCCACAAGGTTGTAGGTGAACGAGTCAAAGTTGTCGATAAAAATGATATTAGCCATCTCTGAACCCTATTCCTTATTGTGACTTATGAGCTGCTTGGATAGCAGAGATTACCGCTTGTGCTTTGCCGCGCGTTTCGTCTGCTTCCGCTTGTGGATCAGAGTCGAACACCACGCCCGCACCAGCTTGAACTTGAGCAATGCCGTTCTCAACGTACGCTGAGCGGATCACGATACAAGTATCTAATGTACCTTCGCCAGTAAGGTAACCCACAGCACCGCCGTAGCTACCGCGTCGTGCGCCTTCTACATCGCGAATCAACTGCATTGCACGAATCTTTGGTGCGCCAGTGAGCGTACCCATGTTCATACAAGCTTGGTATGCGTGCAGTGCATCTAGGTCTTCACGCAGTTGGCCAACCACACGAGATACCAAGTGCATTACGTGGCTGTAACGGTCGACTTTTAGAAGGTCTGCTACGTGGCGAGTGCCAGCTTGAGCAATACGAGCGACGTCGTTACGTGCCAAGTCAACCAACATCATGTGTTCTGCGTTTTCTTTCATGTCGGTGCGCAGTTCAAGTTCGATGCGGCTGTCTAGGTCGAAATCAATCTCGCCGTTAGGGCGCTTACCGCGGCGACGAGTGCCTGCGATTGGGTAGATTTCAATTTGGTTGGTATCGGTTTCATACTTAAGCGCGCTTTCTGGTGATGCGCCAAACAGAGTGAACAGCTCATCTTGCATGTAGAACATGTAAGGGCTTGGGTTACTTTGTTTCAGTTCTTTATAAGCAGCCAGTGGAGAAGGACAAGGTAGAGTGAATCTACGAGACGGTACAACTTGGAATACATCGCCTTTCACTACGAACTCTTTTAAGTCGCGAACGGTTTGGCAGAAGTCTGCATCAGACACGCTAGGTTCTACCGTTACATCTGTTATTTGCTCTGCACTCGGCAACAGTTTTGGCGCTGCACACTGGGCGCTAATTTCTGCAATACGAGTCTCTAACGCTGTTTTCTCTGAACCATCAACAAACAACGTCGCTTGAAGCTGGCAAGATTCCGTTTGATGGTCGACAACAAGTAGTGTTTCCGCGACGTAGAAAACGTAATCTGGACACTGATTTGTTGCTTCGGCATTACCAAGCGGCTCGAAGTTTGCGACTAAGTCGTAGGCAAACAGACCACCAAGGAAAATCGCGTGTTTGTCTTGCTGTGAAATATCAAAACTATGCTGAACCAAACGCAGCGCATCGAAAGAAGAGGCTTCACGTAGGCGAGAGTCTTCATCTAACGTGTCGCATGGCTGGTTAAACTCCAAAGTTAGCGTTTCGCCATCGAACTTGCTCTCAACGTCACCACGGATGTTCTGGTTTAGGTGAGACAGTAGGTTTTTACCGTTATTAGTCAAGGCGTGCATGCTAACGGTATGGCCGAAGCAAACAATGCGAACCGCTGAATCTACGATCAGCAGGGATTTTAAATTTTGCTTTGAATCGATCTCAGCAGATTCCAGCAATAGGCTGTCAGTTTTGTTCTCACATAGTGTGTGGAACAAGCGAGTCGGGTCTTGAGTATAAGGGACGGAAGCCGTTAGCACTTCAAGCTGTCCAAGTTTCTTAATTTCAATGGCCTTGTTCACAAGACCTCCTTGTAGCTGTTTAAATCTTCCTGCCGTACATAGTCGCATAAAGCAAACGTTCTCCCAATCTAGACTTGGCTATATTCGATTAATGTTTAGGCAGTTGAATGTGAAATGAGCAACAAAACAAAAAAGCCCGCTTAAGTAGCGGGCTTTACAACGTTTGGTTCTATAAACTAGAAGTATACGTTTGCCCACCAAGAACTAGTCCAAGTGCGCCACCAAGCAAGATCTGATGAGTTTGCCTTATTAAGACAAACCGTAACTTTCGCTTTTTGGTTTTGGTTAAATTCTTGTAACATGGTGAACCTTAAATTACGTACTTTGTATTTGTGTACTAGTTAACTAGTGCGAGAGTAAAAAGTCAACCCCAAAACGGCATTAAAACGATAAAAATATGAGAATTGATTTACATAGTCACACCACTGCATCGGACGGTCGGTTAGAACCTAAAGATTTAGTGGAAAGGGCGCTGAGTTTTGATATTGAGGTTTTGGCGATCACTGATCACGATACGGTTGACGGTTTGGCGTTAGCTAAGCAATACGTTCAAGATAATAATTTGCCGATAAAAATCATCAATGGCATTGAGATATCGACCGTCTGGCAAAACAAAGACATTCATATTGTCGGCCTGAATATCGATCCGGAAAATGAACAATTATCTGCCCTCATAGAACAACAGAAGCAGCATCGCATAACACGATCTGAGTTAATTGCAGAGCGACTACAAAAAGCAACTCGAGTAGGTGTGCTTGAAGAGGTAAGACAAATCGCCGGTGATGCTCCAGTGACAAGAGCGCATTTCGCGAAATGGTTGGTAGATAATGGTTACGCAAAAACCATGCAAATGGTGTTTAAAAAATACCTAACGCGTAATAACCCAGGTTATGTACCACCGAATTGGTGTTCGATGAAGGATGCGGTTGATGCTATCCATGCGGCTGGTGGAATGGCGGTATTAGCGCATCCTGGTAGATATAAGTTGACAGCGAAGTGGATTAAGCGTCTTCTAGCAGCGTTTGTCGAAGCGGGTGGTGATGCGATGGAAGTTGCACAGCCACAGCAAGCGCAACAAGAAAGGCGCAACTTGGCTGATTATGCTATACAATACAAACTATTAGCCTCTCAAGGCAGTGATTTTCACTACCCATCACCGTGGATGGAGCTAGGAAGGAACCTATGGTTGCCTGCTGGCGTCGAACCAGTTTGGAAAGATTGGGGAATAGATCCTTCGTTGAATAATACTCAGTAATACGAAGTCGAGAACCCATAAAAATATAGAGCCGAGAGGCTCGATAATGAGGAATTACAATGAGCCAGTTTTTTTACGTTCACCCAGAAAACCCACAGGCTCGCTTGATTAATCAAGCAGTAGCAATCATTCGTAACGGCGGCGTTGTGGTTTACCCTACTGATTCAGGGTATGCACTTGGCTGTCAGTTGGAGAACAAACAGGCACTGGAACGAATCTGTCAGATTCGTCGTCTGGATGATAAGCATAACTTTACTTTACTGTGTCGTGATTTGTCGGAGCTCTCTCTCTATGCGCGAGTGGATAACTCTGCATTCCGACTGCTGAAAAATAACACACCAGGTCCTTACACCTTCATCTTCAAAGGCACAAAAGAGGTGCCGCGTCGTTTGATGAATGCAAAACGTAAGACCATCGGTATCCGTGTTCCAGACAATCAAATTGCCTTGGACTTGTTGGAAGCATTAGGTGAGCCGATGATGTCTACGTCGTTGATTCTACCTGGCAGTGACGTAACAGAATCTGATCCAGAGGATATTCGCGATAAACTAGAACATGCGGTTGATGTGATTCTTAATGGCGGTTACTTAGGTGAACAACCTACGACTGTAATTGACTTTAGCGAAGGTGAACCTGTTGTGGTTCGTTTGGGATCTGGTGACCCTGCACCATTCGAATAGTAGACGCACACCACCGTCAAACAAAATAGGAGGCATCGCGCCTCCTATTTTAGTTGTCATATCGAATATCTCATTGAACTTAACTGATTGAGGTTAAGCGAAATCGAAAATGTCGATACCATTTTGTTCTGCATAGTTGATGTATGCAGAGCTCACACCGTTTAGTGTCACTTCAACATTGTATTCATCACTTGAGAATACTGCCCAGCCACATTCATTGTAAGATAAAGTCAGATCATCCGCTGAATCCAAGAACGTATCTCGAATGCCATCGTTATCAGTGTCTCGGCCCATATCAAAGACAAGTTTGTCATGGAAAATATTAAAATCGACAATGTCGGCTTTGACATCAATATCGTTGGAAGATACTGGCTGATCAGGTACACCAATAGCCAGGCGGTTTGTAAGCACGAAGGTGTCGTCTCCACAGCCACCGCTCAGTACTGATTCACCATCACCAACAACGAGGGTGTCGTTACCCCAGCCACCACTCAAGTAGTTGTTGCCTGAATAATCAAAAATTGTGTCGTCGCCACAGCCACCAAAGAGTTTGTCGTTTCCTAATCCTCCGGATAGGAAATCGTTTCCAAAGCCGCCAGAAACAAAGTCGTTACCTCGGCCACCAAGCAAGGTATCATCTCCCCAGCCACCGAAGACAATATCATTACCTCCGTATCCTACAAACTTATCATCACCACAGAAGCCGAAGAAAATATCGGTTGTTTCAGAGCCTTTTGTGCCTGTCATATCGTCATCTTGAGATGTCCCAAAAATCCAATTTAGGTCGAGATTTAGCATAGACATTGTTCTATTCCTTTTTGTCTGATTTATGCCAATCGCCGAGAGTGCAGAGCGAACCTAGAGAGTCAGAGTACACGATAGCATTAGTGTTATTTTTGATGTGAACTAATGACTTAAAGACAATTTTTGTCTTGTTACCCACGACCTTGTTTTGCTATGAGCGCTCATTGTCTGCGGTGATTGGTATTACTTAGCAGCAAACCGGGACGGCTTATTCTTCGTTGCTTTCTAGCAATACGAACAGTAAACACACCCCAAGTGGTTATTGTTGTAACCCTGACAATTTTATCAGGTACAGCGTGGTTAAAGTGGTTCAGGAAGACCGATATTAGTGGGATTCTCGTTGATCAATGCCTGCATTAAGTAGTAAAAAAGTTGCAGAATAGGACAAATATTTCGGTCATTTTTGAAGTGAATTTTGGTGTGGAGAATGGCGCCGATTTAGCTTACATTAACTAAGAAAGTTACGTATAATGTCCGACCGAAAAATCCCACTGAAATGGGTAAATAGCAAAATGCAGACCAATCCTGGTCTAGACGTCTGTGAAGACGACACATAGGTAGATAAATGAGCGAAAAGTTACAAAAAGTATTAGCACGTGCTGGTCACGGTTCTCGTCGTGAGATTGAATCGTTAATTAAATCTGGTCGCGTTAGCGTGAACGGTGTAGTCGCTAAGCTTGGTGAAAGACTTGAAGACGAGAGCAGCGTAGTTCGTATCGATGGTCACATTGTCTCTGCAAAGATTCAAGAAGAAGTGATTTGTCGTGTACTTGCGTACTACAAACCTGAGGGTGAACTGTGTACTCGTCACGATCCAGAAGGTCGTCGTACTGTTTTTGATCGTCTGCCAAAAATTCGTGGCTCTCGTTGGATTTCAGTTGGTCGTCTGGATGCGAACACTTCTGGTCTTCTACTTTTCACAACGGATGGTGAACTGGCGAACCGCTTAATGCACCCAAGCCGCCAAGTTGAACGTGAATACCTAGTACGTGTGTTCGGTGAAGTAACTGAACAGAAAGTTCGTAATCTAGTAAAAGGTGTTGAACTGGAAGACGGTTTAGCTCGCTTTGAAGATGTTGTTTACGCGGGTGGTGAAGGCATGAACCACACGTTTTACGTTGTTATCAACGAAGGTCGTAACCGCGAAGTTCGTCGACTATGGGAATCGCAAGAGTGTACCGTTAGCCGTCTGAAACGTGTTCGTTACGGCGACATCTTCTTAGACAAGAAACTGCCTCGTGGCGGTTGGATGGAGCTTGACCTGAAAGAAGTAAACTACTTGCGTGAGCTTGTAGAGCTTCGTCCAGAGAAAGAAACCATGCTTGATCTGAACAAAGACAACACGTCACGCAAACGTGAGCGTGCACGCAGCCAAAAAATTCGTCGCGCAGTTAAGCGCCATGAAGAGCGTGTTAACACACCAAAAGGTCGCAGCAACAACCCTTCTCGTCGTAAGCCGAAGAAGACTGCTGGTGACCAAGGCGCACGCAACAAGCATCGTTAATCGATAGCAAAACATCAGAAAGGCTTGCCAATTCGGCAAGCCTTTTTCTTATCTGTTACATAACAAAAGGATCTAAAGCCGATATAGAGCAGGGTGCTTTGGATAAACAAATATCTCAGCTAAACAAAAACAACAGATAAAAAAATACCAGCACTAGGCTGGTATTTTTGTTCATGATGAAGAAACGTTAATCGCGTTTCCAAAGCATATGGCAGAACTTATGTTCAGGGTCTCGGCTGATTAGCATACGAGCAAATACGTCATCAAGAACGTCATTTTCCTCATTTACTAGGCCGATACGAACCTCTGCATATACTTCTTTGTCGATCTCGAAGCCAACATGTTCAACCCAGTCATCACCGGTTTCAACAAGTTCTGCGGCACCACGATCTTCAAATTGCGCAGTAAACAGAATCACGTCAGCAGGCTCTAGGTTATCTGGAGCCATCTCAAGGAAAATGTCGTACGCTGCGTCGATGACGTCGTCGTAAGAAATCAAATCAGACATGCTTATGCTCGGCTCATGTATTTACGTTCAGCTGTGTTAATGATAACACGGTCACCAGTTGCAATGTACTCAGGAACCTGGATGACAAGACCTGAAGCGAAGCGTGCTGGTTTAGTACGAGCAGATGCAGAAGCACCTTTGATTGAAGGGTCAGTTTCTTCAATCACTAGCTCAACAGAAGATGGTAGTTCAATACCCACTGCAGCACCGTTAACAAGGATAATGTGGATACCTTGTGTATCTTCGTTGATGAACAGCATGTCGTCTTCAACTTCATTGTGCTTGAATGTGTATTGTGAGTAGTCTTCGTTATCCATGAAGATGTGCTCATCGCCGTCAGCGTATGAGTACACAACTGCACGTTTGTTCATTTCTACCGTTTCAACAACGTCATCAGACTTGTAACGCTCATCTACACGTGCGCCCGTGTTTAGATCTGTACAACGCATTTTGTAGATTTTAGCGCCGCCACGACCGCCAGGAGTCGTTACTTCGATGTCTTTAACTAGAAGAGTTTTACCATTAGACTCGATTGCGAAGCCTTTTTTGATTTCACTTGCCTTTGGCATTGTATATTCCTATTCATACTTATTAAGCAAAACTCGGTGATTATAGCGCTAAGTTAGCCGCCTAGCATTAAAATTCATTGCAGAAATTTGTTGTTACTCCCATGACTAAACACCTGAATGGACTTGATTCGGTGAGTCGGCTAAGAGAACATATAGCCCAACTTCTTGAACCATCTGAGAACACGTTTTAAGTCATGTCTCTGCCTGTTATCGATCCTAAACAACCATTTCAACCAGAGTTTGCGCCTTTAATTAGGGAAGTCACCGCTTGTCTCAAAGGTGGATTGGGGCAAAACTTACACAGCGTTTATGTATACGGTAGTGTTGCTCGTAAAACAGCGATCGTTGGGAAGTCGAACTTAGACCTGGTTGTCGTTACTCAATCATCCTTTGAGCACAATCGCGCGACTTTGCTCAACACAATTAAGTGGCGTGCGCAGCAGAGTTACCCTCACGTTAATGGTGTATCGGTCCGTACAGCCTTAGTGAGTGAAGTGGCTAATTTAGACAGTATTTTCACTTGGGGCTTTATGCTTAAGCATTGCTGTGTCTGTGTTTATGGTGATGATCTAGCAGACTGTTTTGGTGATTACGTCCCAAGTTGGGAAATTGCTAAGCACTGGAATATGGATGTGGAAGATTGGATTACGGTGTATCGCAAAAAAATCGTACAAGCGAAGACGATAGAAGAGCAGGTGGCCGCCCAGCGCGTGATTGCTAAAAAGTTACTAAGAGCGTCATACTCTTTGGTGATGTATCGAGATAAACGTTGGTTTGATGACCCTATACAATGTGGCAAGGTATTCTTAACTTATCATCCTGAAAAGCAGCTTGAGATCGAGCGGCTAGAAATTTTACTTTCTGGCCGGGGGATTCCCAAGCGTTCTGTTATCGGGCTAATTGATGCGTTTGGTGATTGGTTAGTCAAACAGTACCAGAAAACAGAGTTTCGTATCGGCTAAAACAGCCCCATTTGTGGCGCTGAAAGCCTGTCAAAATCCGTCCCTATGAAAGGGAGAATCGCATCTGCAACGGGTTTGAGTTGTTTATCAATGTAATGTTGATAATCAATCGGACTATTGAGGTACTCATAAGGTTCAGGACCGTTCACGGTAATAATGTATTCAATTCGTCCTTTGTTTTGATACTGTAATGGGCGGCCAAGCTTGGCATTAATCTCATCGGCTAAACGAGCTGCACGCACTTGTGGCGGGACGTTCTTCTGATACTCATGCAGTTTTCTTCGCAGTCGCTTTTGATACACCAACTGTTCATCAAATTCACCGTTGTTAGTTTTCTCAACCATCTCTCGGACATAGTCGCTTGGATCTTCACCATGGAAAATCATGCTATAGAGTGTATTTTGAAATTTCTGTGCTAACGAGGTCCAGTCAGTACGGGCACTTTCTAACCCTTTAAATACAATCCGTTCTTGCTCTCCTTCACCGATTAAACCCGCATAGCGCTTTTTCGAGCCAGTTTCTGCGCCACGAATCGTTGGCATAAGGAATCTGCGATAATGGGTTTCATACTCGATTTCCAACATAGATGTTAGGTTGTACTCAGAACGCAGGTGTTCTTGCCACCAAGAGTTGATGTAATCAACTAATTGATTTCCAACAGCGTCAGCTTCTACTTGACTGTATGGTCGATTCAACGACACGAATGTGGAATCCGTATCGCCGTAAATCACTTGATATCCTTGCTCCTCAATCAGCACCTTAGTTTGCTTCATGATTTCATGTCCGCGCATGGTAATACTAGAAGCTAACCGAGTATCAAAGAAACGACATCCCGATGAGCCCAGTACGCCATAAAAGGAGTTCATGATGATTTTGATTGCCTGAGAAAAAGCTTTTTCATTGTTCTTCTTTGCAACATCACGTGCTGCCCAAAGCTTTTCAATCATTTCTGGTAAAAAGTGTTTCGTACGATGGAACTGCCCACCGCGAAAGCCAGGAACAGCCTCATTATCTTCTTTTCCAATATCGAGTAATAGCCCCTCAACCAAACCCATAGGATCAATCAAGAAAGAGCGAATAATCGATGGATATAGACTCTTAAAATCCAATACTAAAACAGAATCATATAGGTTAGGGATGGAATCCATCACGTAACCGCCGGGGCTGGCAATCCAATTTTCAGGGTGTAGGTTCGGAGCAACGTAGCCTGCTCGGTGTATCTGAGGCATGTATAGGTTTGTGAATGCTGCAACCGAACCGCCGACACGATCCAGTTCGACACCAGTGAGACGAGAGCGCTCTATTGCAAAGTCAAGCAGGTGAGTGTGATTGAAAATCTTATTCACTAACACGCAGTCTTGTAAATTATATTTGGCCAGCGATGGTCTGTCGGAGCGGTACATACGATTGATCTCATCCATGCGGTCATGCACGTTGTGGATTTCTTTACCTTCCCCCAAGAGTTCTTGAGATACAGACTCTAATGACCAAGATCGAAAGTGGTAAGTCGCCGTTTTTAGCGTATCGATACCATCCATCACAACTCGCCCGGGAATGGAGATAAACCCTTGTTGGCTTTGAGATGAACTTCTAAAAAAGCTGGCTTGGTCTGCTCTGCCAAGCATTAGCTTCATGTTGTGCCATTCTGCTCGTTTGTGTAGCAGACGAAAGTCAAAATCAATGACATTCCAACCGACAATGACATCGGGGTCGAATTTTTTAAACCAATCGATGAGTGCTTCTAGAAGCGCCTTTTCATCCTGGACCCATTGTATCGGTGTCTCCGAAGGTTCTGGTTCTCCGATCATGATAACGCGGGAATCCATGACGCTGTCTAATCCGATTGAGTAAAGAATGCCTTTCTCAGAGCATTCTAGATCTAACGAGACAACGTTTAACTTCGGCTCATATTGCCCCGCACGGCATTTTGCGCTCTGGACGCGTTGGTAGCCATTGGTGCGAGTCACATTGCCTGTAAACTCGATACTGCCTTTGATAAAACGCTCCATTAGGTAGCGATCGGCGAGGCGAATATCACTTTCATACGTAGTGATATCTTTTTGAGCGAATGTGTCTTTGAGTGCGAGAGCGTCTCTGGTTACATTGGTATAGCAGGCAGCAAGAGGCGTATGTTCAAACGTTTTGAGATCCAAAAGGCGGATGTCGACGAATATGTTTTTTTCTCGTGCGAGTGTCTTTGCTTGCTCTGAGTGTTTCTGAGCGATGAAAAATACTGGCTTCTCACCATTAATAAGTAACTGAGTAGGACCTGCTTCTGTCGAAAGCCACAGCTCGATTTGAGTTTGACCTTTGATGTCTCGTGCCTGTCGAGTTAGCAGGAAGCCTTGTTGAATATTCAAATGTGAGAAACCTTAGAAAACTTGAAGAACGTTAGTTTAACACTAAGAACTGTAAAAATAACCAGTAAAGAAAGCGTCTCAAATTTTTGCTGGAATTAGTGATTACAAGTTAGTCTTTGGTGCAAGAGGGACAGTGTCATTTTAAGTTATAGCGTGTTTCTCTGGGCAATATGAAACCTAGTTACTTGATTTATTGTACTTAATGTTGTTAATTGTCTTTTCTTAGATTTCGGTTCTGCTCATCACGCTCTAAAATAATAGAGTGGTTTATGAATAAGTTCTTGCTAAAGTTTGCGTTTCAGCACATATTCATAGAAAGCAATTTTTTGTCGATTACGTTAGTATATAGGCAGTCATACTGATATCCACATTTAACAAATAATGGTTATGTGGGTGCAGAACCAATACAAAGTGTGGAGATACAAGTTTGATAAATGTTTTCCTTGTAGATGATCACGAGCTGGTTCGCACAGGGATACGACGTATTATTGAAGACGTCCGTGGAATGAACGTAGCAGGAGAAGCTGACAGCGGTGAAGATGCAGTAAAATGGTGTCGCAGTAATCATGCTGACGTCGTTTTAATGGACATGAACATGCCAGGAATTGGCGGCTTGGAAGCCACTAAAAAAATTCTTCGCGTGAATCCTGATGTGAAAATCATCGTACTTACCGTTCATACAGAAAACCCGTTTCCAACCAAGGTGATGCAGGCAGGTGCGTCTGGTTATTTAACCAAAGGTGCTGGCCCTGACGAAATGGTGAATGCGATTCGTGTAGTTAATAGTGGGCAGCGTTACATCTCGCCAGAGATTGCGCAGCAGATGGCATTGAGTCAATTTTCTCCAGCCTCTGAGAACCCTTTTAAAGACTTATCCGAACGTGAATTGCAGATCATGCTTATGATCACCAAAGGCCAAAAGGTAACGGATATTTCTGAGCAACTTAATTTAAGTCCAAAGACAGTCAACAGCTATCGCTACCGACTCTTTAGTAAATTGGACATTAATGGTGACGTTGAGTTAACTCACTTAGCGATTCGCCACGGAATGCTGGACACCGAGACCCTTTAGCGTGAATCCTCCTTTCGATTCGGCTTCCTTTCTCAAGACAGTAACTCATCAGCCCGGCGTTTACAGAATGTACAACGCCGAAGCTGTTGTAATCTACGTAGGTAAAGCCAAAGACCTTAAAAAGCGCCTTTCAAGCTACTTTCGGAAAAAAGTAGACAGTGAGAAAACTCGCGCGCTTGTCAGTAATATCGCCAAAATAGACGTCACGGTGACTCACACTGAGACAGAAGCGCTGATCTTAGAGCATAACTACATCAAGCAGTATTTGCCGAAATACAATGTGTTGCTGCGAGATGATAAGTCTTACCCTTATATCTTTATTAGCGGTCATAAGCACCCACGGCTTTCTATCCACCGTGGCGCCAAGAAGCGCAAAGGTGAATATTTTGGCCCCTACCCAGATTCTGGTGCAGTAAGAGAAACATTGCATTTGCTGCAAAAGATATTTCCTGTGCGCCAGTGTGAAGACACTGTCTATTCCAACCGAACGCGCCCATGTTTGATGTACCAAATTGGTCGTTGTGCAGGACCATGCGTTAATACCATCATTTCTGATGAAGAATATGCAGAGTTGGTTGGCTTTGTGCGCATGTTTTTGCAAGGCAAAGATCAGCAAGTACTCAAACAACTGATCGAGAAAATGGAAGTTGCCAGTCAGCAATTGCGCTTTGAAGATGCCGCTAAATTTCGCGATCAAATCCAAGCGATTAGGCGTGTTCAAGAGCAGCAGTACGTCTCAGAAGACAGCATGGATGATATGGATGTACTCGGGTTTGCTCAGGAGAATGGTATCGCGTGTATCCATATCCTGATGATACGTCAAGGCAAAGTGCTTGGTAGCCGTAGTCATTTTCCGAAAATACCACAAAATACAAGCCAGCAGGAAGTGTTCGATAGTTTTCTGACTCAATACTATTTGAGCCATAACGAAGCACGTACAATTCCTTCTCGTATTATTTTGAATCAAGAGTTGGCAGAAGATATTGCGCCAATACAGAAAGCGTTAAGTGAAGTGGCAGGCCGTAAGGTTCATTTTCATACGTCGCCAACTGGCTCTCGAGCAAGGTATCTCAAGCTTTCGAACACGAATGCACTAACGGCGATTACCACCAAAATCAATCACAAAATGACGATTAATCAGCGTTTTCATGCGCTTCGCGAAACATTGAATTTGGAGTCTATAGCTCGAATGGAATGTTTTGATATCTCCCATACGATGGGGGAAAGCACGATTGCGTCATGTGTGGTGTTCAACAATGAAGGCCCCGTTAAGCAAGAGTATCGTCGCTACAACATTACTGGGATTACCGGTGGTGATGATTACGCAGCAATGGGACAAGCGTTGGAGCGCCGTTATTCGAAGCAATTGGACGTAGAGAAAATTCCCGACATCATCTTTATCGATGGCGGTAAAGGTCAGTTAAATCGTGCGCATGACATCATTTCGCAGTACTGGGGGGATTGGCCAAAGTGTCCTATCATGATTGGTATTGCAAAAGGCGTTACTCGCAAACCAGGTTTAGAAACGCTGATTACAGTCGATGGGGACGAGTTTCATTTACCAAGCGATGCTCCTGCGCTGCATCTTATTCAACATATTCGTGATGAAAGCCATAACCATGCTATAGCGGGGCACCGTGCTAAGCGAGGTAAAACCAGACGTACGAGTGCACTCGAAGGGATTGAGGGAATCGGCCCTAAACGACGTCAGGCGTTACTCAAGTACATGGGTGGGTTACAAGAACTTAAACGTGCAAGTGTCGAAGAAATCGCCAAAGTACCGGGAATAAGTCACTCTTTAGCAGAAATTATTTTCCAAGCATTGAAACAATAAGGAAAATCGCGCAACATTAAGCCGCAATGTGTAAGAGAATAATAAAATGCGTTTGAATATCCCGAACATTCTGTCTCTTCTTAGACTGTTCCTAATCCCTGTTTTTGTGGTTGTCTTTTATCTACCTTATTCATGGGCACCGTTTGCAGCAGCAATGGTGTTTTGGGTAGCGGGTTTTACTGACTGGCTTGACGGCATGTTGGCCCGTAAACTTGGCCAAACTTCTCGTTTTGGCGCGTTTATTGATCCTGTCGCTGATAAAGTGCTAGTGGCAACGGCATTGATTCTAATCACGGAACATTATCATTCAATTTGGGTGACCATTCCTGCGGTAACGATGATTGCGCGAGAAATCATTATCTCAGCATTGCGAGAATGGATGGCTGAAATCGGTAAGCGAGCGAGTGTTGCGGTATCTTGGGTTGGCAAAGTAAAAACTGTTTCGCAAATGTTCGCCTTATGGGTGTTGATATGGCGTTACGATGAATGGATGGTTTGGCTAGGCTTTGCGGCCTTGTATGTGGCAACTTTCTTGACATATTGGTCAATGATTCAATATTTAGCTGCTGCGAAAGACGATCTGTTGAATGAAGAGCACCATTAAATACTGATGTTAGAAAGCAGGCTTAGTAGCCTGCTTTTTTGTATCTAAGGCAATCTACAGCATTTTTTTGCTTCTCTCGCTTTTCAATGCTTGTTAACGGCCATGCTTGCAATTTGTATCTGGGGCTTTTGCTTCGATAGAGTTCTATTTGTGATCTAAGTCTTGTTTTTGTCCTTGGAGAGTCTTAGAGAGGCGAGTCTTCTGATTATTAATACTTCAATGCACGCAACGCACGGCCAGCAGTGTAAGGCGTAGCCAAAGTTTTATGATAAACAAGTGTATTTAAGCGATTTTTAGTATTAAAACTAAGCAATCCATCGTCTTTCGCACAAATTCTAGTCAAACGATTTAAAAAAATAAAAATAGTGTTGACTCGATCGCTCGAATCCGTAGAATGCATCCCGTACCCAAGAGAGCACGGCTCAAAAGGGTTGTGAAAAAGCTTAGCTTTATTCACAAATGAGGCGCCTTGGCAGAGTGGCTATGCAGCGGATTGCAAATCCGTGGACCTCGGTTCGACTCCGGGAGGCGCCTCCATTATTCTTTTGAGAGCGAATGGCTTTCGAGAATAAATGCGACACTAGCTCAGTTGGTAGAGCGCAACCTTGCCAAGGTTGAGGTCACGAGTTCGAACCTCGTGTGTCGCTCCAAGTTTTATTGATATGGCATTAGCGGTATCAGATGGTGTTTTACTTTTCTGTAAAGGCATCACAAAGAATATTTGTGTGCCCTGGTGGTGGAATTGGTAGACACAAGGGATTTAAAATCCCTCGACGTTCGCGTTGTGCCGGTTCAAGTCCGGCCCGGGGCACCATCTCATATTAAATGCGACACTAGCTCAGTTGGTAGAGCGCAACCTTGCCAAGGTTGAGGTCACGAGTTCGAACCTCGTGTGTCGCTCCAGATTTAAGGCCTAACATGAAAATGTTAGGCCTTTTTCGTATTTTTTGAAAATCTCAAACTTCTTTTCTGTCACAGACTTCGTTAAGTAACGAACCCTTTGTCTCATTGACTCAAGTGATTGTTCATTCTGCCATTGCAAAGCATCTTAGCCATTCCTACTAGTCTATGTTTAAACCATCACTTGTGGAGAATAACCACTCTTGAACCAGGCAAAGCTGTGACGAGAATGCTATCTTTTTAAATGTTCCGGATATAGAAAGGAATGTTTTACGATTAAGCAGCACAACCTTAAACCTCTGTTGGGTGAGGTGATGATATCTCAAGAATATTTGTTTAAATAACAGCTGTTTGAGAGAAGCAGAAAAGCATAGCTCATGAATATGAACATGCGAGTTACGATGGGGTATGTTTTGTTGTGATTTACATCACTGTTACTAATATGAAAAATCGTTGCCAGAAGATTTTATTTTGTGATAAATTCGCGCGCAATCTCGGAGCGTAATTAACAACGTTTGATCTCTGGGGGATACGCGTAGTGACCATTCAAGCTGATTGTGACACTGCGTAGGGTAGGTATCGGCAAAGCCTTTTGTCGATAGACGGGATACTAATGCTGTAAACGCGGCATATTAATGGGAAACCCAACATTGAAACCTTTGAATAAACACACACTAATCAGCTTCATACTGCCGAAATGTCCTGTTTTACAAAACGGGTGCATTACAGAACCTTGATTAATCCCTTTTACATATAAAGTCGCGAGTATCGTGGCGGATGATCTGTATTTGTCATTTATGCACTGACAAATGCGGAGGGGTATTCACACCTCCTGTAATTTCATTCTAATGATTATTAATACAGGATACAGAATTATTATAATTCAAGGGATTATGTAGTATGAGCACTGCCTTTGAAGTCGATAGCAATATCGCAAACATTTTTTCGTCTCAGGTTCCTATCGTTGAGGGAACGTATGACTTAACGCCAGATCAAGTATTGATTGATCAGGCTGAGCATGAATCTGAAGTACGTTCTTATCCACGTCGTTTGCCGATCGCAATTAAACAAGCCTTTGGGTGCTTGGTTGAAGATACGCGTGGACAGATCTTTCTAGACTGCCTTGCTGGGGCAGGCACTCTAGCTTTGGGGTATAACCATCCTGAAATAAACCAAGCTCTGAAAGAGCAATTAGATTCAGGACTGCCATATCAGACGCTAGATATTGCAACATCAGCAAAAACGACGTTTATTCAATCTGTTAAGTCTTTTCTTCCTCAAGAGTTAAGCGAGAACAGCGTTATCCAATTTTGTGGCCCGTCTGGAGCTGATGCGGTTGAAGCTGCTATCAAGCTCGCGAAACAGACTACCGGTCGCAACACTATGTTTGCCTTCCGTGGCGCATACCATGGTATGACTAATGGTACGATGGGGATGATGGGTAACTTAGGCACGAAAGCTCGTCGAACCGGTTTGATGTCGGATGTGCACTTTATGCCTTTCCCATACAACCTGCGTTGTCCTTTTGGGCTTGGCGGTGACGAAGGTGCGAAAGCAAGTATTCGCTATATCGATCGTCTTTTAAACGATGATGAGTCAGGCATTATGAAGCCTGCCGCGATTATCGTGGAGCCAGTGCAAGGTGAGGGTGGTGTTGTTCCTGCGCCAGCATTCTGGCTACGAGAGTTACGTCGTATTTGTGATGAACACGGTATCTTACTGATCTTCGATGAGATCCAGTGTGGTGTTGGTAAAACTGGCTACAATTTCGCGTTCGAAGAGTCGGGCATTGTTCCAGATATTCTGTGCTTATCAAAAGCAATTGGCGGTGGATTACCAATGTCGCTATTGGTTATCAACAAGCAACATGATACATGGAAGCCGGGCGAGCACACAGGTACATTTCGTGGTAACCAGTTAGCCATGGTCTCTGGTGCGAAAGCATTAGAAATTATCCAACGTGATAATCTTGTTGAGCATGCCAATATTGCGGGTCAGTACTTGCGCTACGGCCTTGAAAGTATTCAAAAGCGTGTGAACTGTATCGCAGAGGTTCGTGGCAAAGGTTTGATGCTAGGCGTGGAGATTAAAAATCCAAACGGTGAGCTCAATAAATTTGGTGAACCTCAAGCGGATAGTGAACTCACACTTTCTATTCAACGCGCAGCACTCGAGCGTGGCTTGATCGTTGAGAAAGGTGGACGCGAAGGCGCAGTAATTCGTTTCCTTCCTCCTCTTATCATCTCGTTTGAGCAAATCGACTTTGCTTTACGTGTATTTGAAGACGCGATTTTAGCCGCTGGCGGTAGTCACATCGAAACTCAGCCACAAGATGAATGGAAGAAGCATTTCATCCACACTGGAGAGATGGGCAGCAATGAATTTGCTTCGGTGATGAATCACACTACTACGGCAATGAAGTCAGTGTTTGAACAAGTGACTGCACCGTATTCAGGTATGGATCCAAAAGCATTGGAAACAGCGATTCACGACGTTGATCTTGATAATGGAAATGCGCCTCTTAAAACCGTTATCGACGATGCTGCTGAGCTGGTCGCGAAAAACGCAATTTTTACTCAACATCCAGATTGTATTGCTCACCTACATACTCCACCGTTGATGCCAGCGATTGCGGCAGAGGCAATGATTGCGGCTTTGAACCAGTCGATGGACTCATGGGATCAAGCTTCATCAGCGACTTATGTTGAACAGAAAGTTGTGAACTGGCTATGCGATAAATATGAGTTAGGTGAAAAAGCGGACGGTATCTTCACGAGCGGCGGCACGCAAAGTAACCAAATGGGTTTGATGCTTGCGCGAGATTGGATTGCTGACAAACTCAGTGCACACTCAATTCAAAAGCTTGGCCTTCCTGAATACGCAGACAAGCTACGTATTGTATGTTCGAAAAAATCCCACTTCACGGTTCAAAAATCAGCCTCTTGGATGGGATTGGGTGAAAAAGCGGTCATGACCGTCGATGCTAATGCCGATGGAACGATGGATGTCACTAAATTAGACGAAGTTCTCAATCAGGCCAAAGCAGAAGGTTTGATCCCATTTGCCATTGTTGGTACAGCGGGTACAACGGACCACGGTGCTATTGATGACTTAGACTTTATCGCCGATATCGCAGCGAAACATGACATGTGGATGCACGTCGACGGTGCATACGGTGGAGCTCTGATTCTAAGTAGCCAAAAAGCGCGTCTGAAAGGTTGTGAGCGTGCACATTCCATCAGCGTAGACTTCCATAAGCTGTTTTACCAAACCATCAGTTGTGGTGCGCTATTGGTAAATGACAAGTCTAACTTTAAATTCCTGCTTCACCATGCAGACTATTTGAACCGCGAACACGACGAACTACCGAACTTGGTGGATAAGTCTATTGCGACAACTAAGCGTTTTGATGCGCTCAAAGTGTTTATGACGATGCAAAGCGTAGGGCCAAAAGCCCTAGGCGATATGTATGATCATTTGCTTGAGCAGACGCTTGAAGTGGCGGACATGATTCGAGATACCAAACACTTTGAGTTGTTGGCTGAACCATCACTGTCTACGGTTCTGTTCCGCGCGACACATGAATCAGCGGATCTTGATGAACTGAACAAAACGTTGCGCTTAGAAGCGTTAACACGCGGTATCGCGGTATTGGGTGAAACCATTGTCGACGATAAAACTGCATTGAAATTTACGATTTTGAACCCGTGTCTGACGACGGCGGACTTTGAATCTTTGCTCTCAAAAATCAATACGCTAGCGGCAGAGCTAGTTTAACAAAGGTAACGGAAAACTATGGCAATTCTACAGATTGGTGCAGGCGGCGTTGGCTGGGTAGTTGCACATAAAGCAGCACAAAACAACGACGTTCTGGGTGATATAACAATCGCATCACGTACCGTAGGTAAGTGTGAGAAAATCATCGAATCGATTCAGAAGAAAAATAATCTGAAAGATTCAACTAAGAAATTAGAAGCGCGAGCGGTAAACGCGGACGACGTAGATTCTTTAGTTGCTTTAATTAAAGAAGTACAACCTGACTTAGTGATCAACGCAGGTCCTCCTTGGGTGAACATGTCTATTATGGAAGCATGTTACCAAGCTAAAGTGTCATACCTTGATACATCTGTTGCGGTTGATTTGTGCTCTGAAGGCCAACAAGTACCTCAAGCTTACGATTGGCAGTGGGGCTACCGTGAGAAGTTTGAAGAAGCGGGCATTACAGGTATTCTTGGTGCTGGTTTCGATCCAGGCGTAGTATCGGTGTTTGCCGCATACGCAGTCAAGCATCTGTTCGATGAAATCGATACTATCGACGTAATGGATGTAAACGCAGGCGACCACGGTAAGAAGTTCGCAACTAACTTTGATCCAGAAACGAACATGCTTGAGATTCAAGGCGATTCGTTCTACTGGGAAAGCGGCGAGTGGAAACAAGTACCTTGTCACTCACGTATGCTTGAGTTTGAATTCCCGAATTGTGGTTCACACAAAGTGTACTCAATGGCGCACGACGAAGTTCGATCTATGCAAGAGTTCATCCCTGCGAAACGCATCGAATTCTGGATGGGCTTTGGTGACCGTTACCTAAACTACTTCAATGTGATGCGCGACATCGGTCTACTCAGCCCAGATCCACTAACGCTTCACGACGGTACGGTTGTTCAACCTTTGCACGTGCTAAAAGCACTACTACCAGATCCAACATCACTCGCGCCAGGCTACACTGGCCTAACGTGTATCGGTACTTGGGTTCAAGGTAAGAAAGATGGTAAAGAGCGCAGTGTATTTATTTACAACAACGCTGATCACGAAGTCGCATACGAAGATGTTGAACACCAAGCTATCTCATATACCACTGGCGTACCAGCGATCACTGCTGCTTTGCAGTTCTTCCGTGGCAAATGGGCAGACAAAGGCGTGTTCAACATGGAGCAGCTAGATCCTGACCCATTCCTAGAAACCATGCCATCTATTGGTCTAGATTGGCATGTTCAAGAACTGGAGCCAGGACAACCTGTTATCCATAAATTGAAGTAAGAATTTAGCGACTCTTATTTGTACGTTTAAGCCGATGCACTTGCGTCGGCTTTGTTCGATTTTATAGTGCCTTTGCTAAGGCGAAGGGACGTAAGGTATCAAAATGCAACAAAACGAACTAAAAACGCCATACTTCATGATCAATGAAGACAAGCTGATTGAGAATCTAGAGAAAGCAAAACAGCTAAAAGACATCTCTGATGTGAAGCTTGTATTAGCACTGAAGTGCTTCTCAACATGGGGTGTATTCGACATCATCAAGCCTTACCTAGACGGAACAACAAGTTCTGGCCCGTTTGAAGTGAAGCTTGGCTACGAAACGTTCGGTGGTGAGACACACGCATACAGTGTGGGTTACAGCGAAGATGACGTTCGCGATGTGGCGGACATCTGTGACAAGATGATCTTTAACTCTCAGTCACAGCTAGCGGCTTATCGTCATATTGTCGAAGGCAAAGCATCGATTGGCTTGCGCCTAAACCCAGGTGTGAGCTATGCAGGGCAAGACTTAGCAAACCCAGCGCGTCAATTCTCTCGTCTTGGTGTTCAGGCTGATCACATCAAACCGGAAATTTTTGATGGTATTGATGGCGTAATGTTCCACATGAACTGTGAGAACAAAGACGTGGATGCGTTTATCGGTTTACTCGATGCTATTTCAGATCAGTTTGGCGAGTACCTAGATAAGCTGGACTGGGTAAGCATGGGCGGCGGCGTGTTCTTCACATGGCCGGGGTACGATATCGAGAAGTTGGGGTTAGCACTTAAAGCGTTCTCAGAGAAACACGGCGTACAAATGTATTTAGAGCCGGGTGAAGCGATAATTACTAAGACAACTGATCTCGTTGTAACAGTGGTTGATATTGTAGAGAACGTAAAGAAGACGGCGATTGTCGATTCAGCCACAGAAGCTCACCGCTTAGATACGTTGATCTACAATGAGCCAGCGTCAATTCTTGAAGCATCTGAAAATGGTGAACATGAGTATGTGATCGGCTCGTGCTCTTGTTTGGCTGGTGACCAGTTCTGCGTAGCGAACTTCGAACAGCCTCTAGAGATAGGACAGCGTCTGCATATTCTAGATAGTGCCGGTTACACCATGGTGAAACTGAACTGGTTTAACGGTCTACGTATGCCGTCGGTTTACTGTGAACGCTCGAATGGTGACATTCAAAAACTGAATGAATTTGACTACTCTGATTTCAAACGTTCACTATCTCAGTGGTCAGTGAAATAAGACGCATCGCGCCATAAGCACCAAAAGAGCAGCTTAATCGCTGCTCTTTTTTATTGGGGAAACGATAACAGTACGTGATTAACTCTCCACAATCACACGAGTGTCTTCACTCAGAGATTCTAACTCATTGGCTATGTCTTCAATTTCTAGCTCGCTAGGCAGTTTTATCGCCATTTTAGCGCTGAATAAGCTAGAGCTTACCCCTCCGCCTCCAGCAATGAATACACGCTGACAATCCATATCTAAAATTGAGATACCTTGATTATCGAGAACGTGAGTAATTTCATTCACAATACCCGCTCTATCGTTGGCATCTAAACGAAGTTGGAAGATAGTGTCTTCACGATATGAATGAGGCTCAGAGTCGACGAACCTAACAACAAGAGTCTGACAAGAAGAGAACGCCTGTTTAACGATGTCGGCATTTTCTCTTGGAAGCTCTACTTTGATGACACCTGCAACTTGGTCTTCGATAAAGTTTACTTTGCTGATCAGCCATTTCCCGCCGTTTTCGTGTGTGATTGCAGCGAGCTCTTTAATCGTGGCGGGTGACGCTTGTCCGACAAAATTAACAATAAATACGGTGTTCATAATGTCCCCTCCTGGAATCAAGGTTTGGACGCAGTACGAATAAACGTGCTACTTAAGTTATTGGAATAAATCCTTTTATTTAGTGTAGGTGCTAAGGGCGGGTAATGTTTGATGAAAGTCAATTTTTAACACTAATTCGTGATGTAAATAATTAAAACAATGTTCAGAGCACAAAAAAACAGCCATCGTAAGGCTGCTTTTTACCGAGTATCAACTTAGGATTAGAAGGTTACTTTTAACTCGACACCATAAAATTGACTGTCATAGTTTGCGCCTGCGTCCATGGCGAATTTTGCAACATCTTGGTTTCCAAACCAAGGTGATGAATTGAATTGTAGTTCTGCACTACCGCCCCATGCATCAGTTACCCAATAATGAATATGTCCAACAGGGTTTAAGAAGAAGAGCGAAACATCACCTGCGGTTTCAGAACCCATAACTTCGCCGCCGTTTGCAATAATGTCTTGCTCAGCCGTTAACATCATTTCACCAACAACAGCACCAAAGAATGGTGTGATAAAAATATCCTGCCAAGATGGTACTTCTGCGAACGCCTCCACGCCATACTCCCAAAAGAACGTCGACATCGTTGCGGAGTACAAAAACGACTGAAATTCATTATAGCCAGCGTGACGTGCTGCCGTGTAGTAAACGCCGCCAAAATATGGGTGCATGATGTAGTTGAGGACATGTTCATCGCGATCCCAAACGGGGCCGTCAGAGACATTATCTTTCCACTTTTGCCCCAACTTACTCATGTCTCGGTCTTCTTCGTCCCATTTGGTGATACTTTCTGGAAGAAAAGTCATCATGCCTACGGTCGCGATACTGAGACCTAGAATGGTGTAGGTTTGACCCATCAGATAATCCCAGTCTTTATCTTGAGGGATGATGAGATGTTTAGGCTGAAGCCCTGCGTCAAGGTTTAGCGAATCATCATTATTCTGTTCATACATAACACCGCGATTTTGAGCCTCGAAGGTGTACAGAGTCGTCGTTTCGCAGTAACCTGACAAGCAATCAGGTGTGTAAGAAAACTCTGTATGACGGCTTAGGTCATAGTGACTTGCGTGCGCAAGCGCTGACGAAGCCAAGCAAAGGCCTGTTAGAGTCGTCTTGAACATGGATGATTTTGACACAAAGGTCTCCGAGTTAATGGTGTATGTTCGGGCTCGTAATTATCCCTCAAAACATCAATCATTTAAACACTTGACCCTTATTTAGTCCCAACAAACCTCGGCGAGATTTGTCCAAATAAAAAGAAAAATAAGCGCTATAACGAAAATAGGATTGTGCTTACGTTCAGGAGTCAGTTGTGAAAATAGCAATGCTTAGTACTGGTGAGGAAGTCCTCCACGGTGATATTGTTGATACTAATGCGGCATGGTTGTCTAGCCTGTTTTATCAACATGGATTTGGCTTAACAAAGCGCTCAACGGTTGGTGATAGCCTATCGAGTTTGGTTGAAGAGTTTTTAATGCTCAGCTTTAACAACGATGTGGTTATTGTTAATGGTGGTTTAGGCCCTACAACGGATGACATGAGTGCTGCCGCCGCCGCGAGAGCCGCCGATTGTAAACTGGTGCTATTCAAAGAGTGGTTGCAGCATCTAGAAAGTTTGTATGCTCGACGTGGCATCCCTATGCCGGACAGTAATTTAAAGCAAGCAATGCTGCCAGAAACGGCAGAGATATTGGACAACCCGATAGGCACTGCTTGCGGTTTCAAAATGCTGATTAATGATGCCATTTTTTATTTCACACCGGGTGTACCAAGTGAATTTAAGCTCATGGCAGAGACGCAAATTCTTCCCGATCTGAGAAGAGTGTTTCCCGATGTTCAAGGTTCATGTTGTAGTCGAATCTACACGTTTGGTCTATCTGAATCCGGTGTTTCAGATAAGCTAGATCAGCTAAAACTTCCTCAAGGCTATGAGCTAGGGTATCGCTCTTACTTGCCTTTTATTGAAGTGAAACTTTTTGGTCCTTCAGATCAGCTTGAACAGCGTTTGAAACTCGTACAGATAATTAATAAACACCTTGAGAGTAATACCGTTAGTATTGATTTACCTATGGTTGAAAATGTCGGCCAGTTGTTGGTCGATAAAGGACTAACAGTGTCGACCTCCGAAAAAAGTAGCGGAGGATACTTAACGTACTGGCTAAACGGTGATGAAAACGCTGAAAAGCAACTAGGGCATGGTTGGATACTACCGAGCCTGACTCAAGCGATGGCCAACAGCGGAGATCCATTAGCAGAAACGTTTGCTCTGGCTGGTGCTACGCGAGAGAAGTGTGGGACGGATTTATCACTCGTTACTGGCCATATTGAAGAGGGTGTTTTTTCCGTCGCTTTATCGACACCGTCAGGCGAGTGGGGAGCGTTATATAAACTCTCGAAAAAGTATCAGCGCAGTGATCAAGTTAAAGTGATC
Source organism: Vibrio sp. 1731 (assembly GCF_033339955.1). Taxonomy (NCBI): domain Bacteria; kingdom Pseudomonadati; phylum Pseudomonadota; class Gammaproteobacteria; order Vibrionales; family Vibrionaceae; genus Vibrio; species Vibrio sp. 1731. The sequence continues at coordinate 71,943 of NZ_JAWOVO010000017.1, forward strand.
AGCACGGCAGCTCTAGACTTGTTGCGTCGCTACCTAGAACGTAAACCGATGTTTGCGCATTATGCATTTTTAGAGAAAGTTAAAGAGATGCACCTCCCGAGCAGTGCTTTATAACCAAAGCTCTCTACAGTAGTCTGAGAGACAAAAAACAGAGACAAAAAAGCCAAGGTGATTACCTTGGCTTTTGCATTTTATACCGTCGAGTCAACGTTATGCGCGCTGCTTTTCTTTCATCGCGTAGTTAACGCCGCTAAGTGACAAATCTGATTTTGCTTTACAGATACAAGGTAATATTTCATCACTTTGTGTGTAAGCCATGGCAAAACCAACATACTCCACTTCACCAGACTCCAATTTGCAGCGACAGGCGCCGCAGTGCCCATCACGGCAGTTGTATTCTGGTAATAGGCCAGCTTGCTCCATTGTTTCCAAAATCGTATTGGAAGGGTTGGATTCAATGCTGATCAGTTTGTTGATTTTGAGTGTTGCCATTACAGCTCGAATCCTTCGAAGTCATCTGCGCGAACTTCATTGTCAATTTGACCCACAAGGTAAGAAGAGATTTCTGCTTCTTGAGGCGCAACTTGAACGTTATCTGAAGACAACCAAGCGTTAATCCATGGAATTGGGTTAGTTGTTGCTTCTGGATACGCTGCTGGTAGACCTACCGCTTGCATACGAATATTTGTGATGTATTCAACGTATTGGCTTAGGATGTCTTTGTTTAGACCGATCATAGAGCCATCTTTGAATAGATACTCTGCCCACTCTTTTTCTTGCTCAGCCGCTTCTTTGAATAGGTCAAAACAGTCCTGTTTTGCCTCTTCTGCGATTTGCATGAAAGTGAAGTCATCTTGACCGTTACGTAGCAGGTTGATCATGTGCTGCGTGCCATTTAAGTGAAGTGCTTCGTCACGAGCGATCAGCTTGATGATTTTCGCGTTACCTTCCATTAGTTCGCGTTCTGCGAAAGCGAAAGAACATGCGAAACTTACGTAAAAACGAATAGCTTCTAATGCGTTAACAGACATCAGACAGATGTACAGCTTCTTCTTAAGATCGTACAGACTAACCTTAACCGTTTCACCGTTAAGGACATGCTCACCTTCACCGTAGCGATGGTAATCATTCGTCGCTTGAATCAAATCGTCGTAGTAGTGCGCGATGTCTTTTGCACGCTTCAGAATGTGCTCGTTCTCAACGATATCATCAAACACTACAGCAGGGTCGTTCACGATGTTACGAATAATGTGTGTGTAAGAACGAGAGTGAATCGTTTCAGAGAAAGACCAAGTCTCAATCCAAGTCTCTAGTTCTGGTAGAGACACAAGCGGCAGCAGTGCCACGTTAGGGCTGCGGCCTTGGATAGAGTCAAGAAGCGTTTGGTACTTCAAGTTAGAGATGAAGATGTGCTTCTCGTGATCTGGTAGTTTGTTGTAATCGATACGGTCGCTAGATACGTCTACTTCTTCTGGACGCCAGAAGAAAGAAAGTTGTTTCTCGATAAGTTTTTCGAAAATCTCAAACTTTTGTTGGTCGTAACGTGCAACGTTTACTGATTGACCTAGGAACATTGGTTCCTTCAATTGGTCATTCTTTTTTTGGTTAAAAGTACTGTAAGCCATAATGCCTCAATTCCTTTTAAACCTCCCCGTGAGGGGGAGGTTATCGATAGTCTGTCTTTACGGGTTCGCTAGGTACGGGAAGATTAAATCTTACAACCGCCGCCAGCACAATCGTCATCTTGTGGTTGAACAGCGTCTTTCTGTTCATCTTTCGCGCCATCACGAGTGTTGTGGTAGTAAAGCGTTTTCACACCAAACTTATACGCTGTTAGCAGGTCTTGAAGTAGTTTCTTCATTGGAACCTTGCCAGTCTCGTAACGTGACGGGTCGTAGTTAGTATTAGCAGAGATAGCTTGGTCAACAAACTTCTGCATAATACCCACAAGGTGTAGATAACCGTCGTTCGAACCGATATTCCAAAGCAGTTCATAGCTGTCTTTAAGTTCTGTGAACTCAGGTACAACTTGCTTCAGGATACCGTCTTTCGAAGCTTTTACTGAAACGTAACCACGTGGTGGCTCAATACCGTTAGTTGCGTTTGAAATCTGAGAAGAAGTCTCAGAAGGCATTAGTGCAGTCAGTGTTGAGTTACGTAGGCCGTGCTCCATAATTTCTTTACGTAGGCTGTCCCAGTCGTAGTGCAGCGCTTCGTCACAAATTAGATCGATATCTTTCTTATACGTATCAATCGGCAGTAAGCCTTTCGCGTAGTTCGTCTCGTCGAATGAAGGACACTTACCTTGTTCTTTCGCCAGTGCTACAGATGCTTTCAATAGGTAGTACTGTATTGCTTCGAACGTACGGTGAGTTAGGCCGTTCGCGCTACCGTCAGAGTATTTCACGCCATTCTTCGCTAAGTAGTAAGCAAAGTTAATCACACCAACACCTAGCGTACGACGGTTCATAGTCGATTTGTATGCCGCTGGTAGAGGGTAATCTTGGTAATCAAGCAGTGCATCTAACGCACGAACAACAAGATCGGATAGCTCTTCGAAATCATCTAGAGACTTGATAGCACCTAAGTTGAATGCAGAAAGCGTACACAGTGCGATCTCGCCTGAGTCATCTTCAACGTTAGTTAATGGTTTCGTTGGCAGTGCGATTTCTAAACATAGGTTCGACTGACGAACTGGAGCGACTTCAGAATCAAATGGGCTGTGAGTATTACAGTGGTCCACGTTCTGGATGTAGATACGACCCGTTGATGCACGCTCTTGCATTAGCAGAGTGAACATTTCAATCGCTTTAACCGTTTCTTTCTTGATTGAAGGATCGTTCTCGTACTTCACGTATAGACGCTCAAACTCTTCTTGGTTTTCGAAGAATGCGTCGTACAGACCAGGTACATCAGATGGTGAGAATAGCGTAATATTGCCGCCTTCAACTAAACGTTGGTACATCAGTTTGTTTAACTGAACACCGTAGTCCATGTGACGAACACGGTTTTCTTCAACACCACGGTTGTTCTTAAGTACCATTAGTGAGCGTGCTTCACCGTGCCACATTGGGTAGAACACAGTAGCTGCGCCACCACGTACACCACCTTGTGAACAACATTTTACTGCTGTTTGGAAGTACTTGTAGAACGGAATACAACCAGTGTGGAATGCTTCACCACCGCGAATTTCTGAGCCTAATGCACGGATACGACCTGCGTTGATACCAATACCAGCGCGCTGAGATACGTAACGAACAATTGAGCTTGCTGTTGCGTTAATAGAATCAAGACTGTCGCCACACTCGATCAGAACACATGAGCTGAACTGGCGAGTAGGGGTACGCACGCCAGACATAATTGGCGTAGGTAGAGAAATCTTAAATGTCGATGTCGCATCGTAGAAACGTTTGATGTAATCAAGACGCGTCGCTTTTGGATATTTCGCAAATAAGCACGCTGCTACAAGGATGTATAAGAACTGAGCACTTTCGTAAATTTGGCCCGTAACACGGTTCTGTACGAAGTACTTACCCTCTAGCTGCTTAACTGCCGCGTATGAGAAGTTTAGGTCGCGTTTATGGTCGAGGTACGCATCAAGTTCGTCGAGTTCTGCTTTTGTGTAGTCTTCTAGAATATGTTGATCGTACTTACCCATATCGACGAGGCGAGACACGTGATCATAAAGCGTTGGTGGCTCGTATTGGCCATACGCTTTTTTACGCAGATGGAATACCGCTAGGCGAGCAGCTAGGTATTGGTAATCCGGAGTCTCTTCAGAGATCAGGTCTGCCGCAGACTTGATGATTGTCTCGTGAATATCTGTCGTTGTGATGCCGTCGTAAAACTGGATGTGAGCGCGAAGTTCTACTTGAGAAACCGAAACATTATCTAGACCTTCTGCAGCCCAAGTGATAACGCGGTGGATTTTATCCAGATCGATACTTTCTTTACGGCCATCACGCTTGGTGACGGTAAGTTGTTGGTTCATTCTGCTTTATTTCCCTAAGAAAACTGATAAAAGCCGTATTTTTGTTTGTTTATGTGCAATATGAGTAAAGCTTGCGGCGGCTTTGTGATCAAAGTCTATCTATATATTGTCGCTTAAACACAACATATAGGGGTTCATTTGTTTGCGGGTTACAAGATAGTGCTATTACACTGATTTATCAAGGTACAGATCGGGGATGACTTGTGGATAACTGACAAAATGAAAAAAATCAGTAAGTGAACACTAACCGATGAGAAAAGGGCAGACTTGAATGGTTAAAAGTACGGTTTCGAGATCGGTTTAGAAATAACCGCATGCAAAAATATTTTCCTTGATCTTTGGCCGTTTTTATCTACGAAAAATGGCTTGGTCAAAATGGAATCTAGAGCACGAATTTTAGCCATAAAAAGACAAAAAAAGCGGCAACTTTGTGCTACCGCTTCCGATTCATTTTCTTTAAAAAATGTCAATCACAAAACTCATTTTTTAACTTAATAGCGTTCAGTATTTTTTAGTATGAACGATGTAGTTTACATCTACATTACGACCGAGTTTGTAGCTATCATTTAGAGGGTTGTAATGAAGCCCAGTAATGCCCATTTCCGTCAGGTCAGTTTGGTCTATCATCTTCATCATTTCGGCTGGCTTGATAAACTTATCGTGCTCATGAGTGCCTTCAGGAACAATCTTAAGAAGCTTCTCAGCACCGACAATAGCAAATAAGTACGACTTAATGTTTCGGTTCAAAGTTGAGAAAAACACGTGACCACCGGGTTTGACTAGCGCAGCACAAGAGCGGATAACGGAGAGAGGATCTGGAACGTGTTCAAGCATCTCCATACAAGTCACGACATCGTAAGTTCCTGCGTTTTCTATAGCGTGGTCTTCTATTGTGCTCTGAATGTAGGTCAGTTGAGTGCCTGTTTCTAATGCATGTAGTCGCGCGACTTCTAATGGTTCTTTACCCATATCAAGCCCCGTCACAATAGCGCCTTCTTTTGCCATGCTTTCAGCAAGAATGCCACCACCACAGCCGACATCAAGTGTTCGCTTGCCAAACAAGCCATTTGCTTTTTCAAGTACATAGTTCAAACGAAGTGGGTTAATTTGATGAAGCGGCTTAAACTCGCCTTCTAAATCCCACCATCGAGAAGCCATGTCCTCGAATTTCTTAATTTCACTTGGGTCGACGTTTTGTGCTTTAGTCATAATTGGTTTTATTGCATTCAATCTGAGTCCTTTAGAGGGCGCCAGTATACTCCAACGTTTTACACCCAAACAACCTCGATGTGCTTAGTTAAGGGACAATGACAGAGTCCATTGGCGCGGCAATCGAGACAGGTGCCTGTAATTTGTAAAGCGCTAACTATTGTTTTTGGTTCATCCTTGAACTGGTGCCAGTGATAATAACTCTAAAACCTGCATTTTCGCGTTGTGTGGTTAAAGGAATTTACCTCGCTTTTCCGCGTAAAGGGTCCGATTTTGCTCAATATTGACCGAAATATAACCACTAATCAGAAAGATATGGGATGAGTGTGCAAATTCTCGACATTTGATTCATAACCAAGCTCACAACCTGATAAAAGGAGAGGGAAAGTGATGCCGAAGTGATGAATTGTGTGTTATATTTTTGCACCTTACACGTATCGTAATTACGATCAGATAATAGAGGGATAATGGCTCTATGAGCGATTTAGCTAAAGAGATCACGCCCGTAAACATTGAAGATGAGCTTAGAGGTTCATACCTAGACTATGCGATGTCAGTCATCGTGGGTCGTGCTCTTCCAGATGTGCGTGATGGCCTAAAACCAGTACACCGCCGCGTTTTATTCGCGATGAACGTACTAGGCAACGATTGGAACAAACCATATAAAAAATCAGCCCGTGTTGTCGGCGACGTAATCGGTAAATATCACCCACATGGTGATAGTGCTGTGTACGACACAATCGTACGTATGGCTCAGCCGTTCTCGCTTCGTTACATGCTGGTCGATGGTCAAGGTAACTTTGGCTCGATCGATGGCGACTCTGCTGCGGCAATGCGTTACACCGAAGTTCGAATGGCAAAAATTGCCCATGAACTATTGGCTGACCTAGACAAAGAAACCGTAGACTACGTACCAAACTACGACGGTACTGAGCAGATCCCAGCGGTTCTTCCAACTAAAATTCCAAACCTATTGGTTAACGGTGCTTCTGGTATCGCAGTAGGTATGGCAACCAACATCCCGCCTCATAACCTTGGCGAAGTGATTGATGGCTGTCTTGCATACATCAATAATGAAGAAATCACTATTGATGAACTAATGGATTACATTCCTGGTCCTGATTTCCCAACGGCGGCGCTTATCAGCGGTCGTAAAGGCATTGTAGACGCGTACAAAACAGGTCGCGGCAAAATCTACATGCGTTCGAAAGCGGACATCGAAGTGGAGAAGAATGGTAAAGAGACCATTATCGTCACTGAAATTCCTTACCAGGTGAACAAAGCTCGCTTGATCGAAAAGATCGCTGAGCTAGTTAAAGATAAGAAAGTAGAAGGTATCAGTGCACTGCGCGACGAGTCAGATAAAGACGGTATGCGCATTGTTATTGAGTGTAAGCGCGATGCTGTGGGCGAAGTAGTTCTAAACAACCTTTACGCTCAGACTCAGCTGCAAACCACTTTCGGTATCAACATGGTGGCCCTAAACAATGGCCAGCCACAGCTATTCAACCTAAAAGATATGTTGAAGTGCTTTGTTGATCACCGTCGTGAAGTTGTGACACGCCGTACTATTTTCGAACTGCGTAAAGCGCGTGAACGTGCTCATATCCTTGAAGGTTTAGCTCTAGCGCTTGCTAACATTGATGAAATTATTGAGCTTATCCGTAAGGCACCTACACCGGCTGAAGCAAAAGCGGGTCTTATCGCTCGTGGTTGGGATTTAGGCAACGTTTCAGCAATGCTAGAGCGTGCTGGTACAGATGCTGCGCGCCCTGAATGGCTAGAGCCTGAATACGGTATTCGTGATGGTCAGTACTTCCTGACTGAGCAACAAGCACAAGCTATCCTAGATCTACGTTTACATAAACTAACAGGTCTAGAACACGAGAAGATTCTAGGCGAATACAAAACACTTCTAGAAGAAATCGCTGAACTCATGCATATCCTTGCGAGCACTGAGCGTTTGATGGAAGTGATCCGTGAAGAACTTGAAGCGGTTCGTGACGGCTTTGGTGACGCTCGTCGTACAGAAATCACAGCTGCGAGCCATGATATTGACATGGAAGAGCTGATCGCACGTGAAGACGTTGTGGTTACTCTATCTCACGGTGGTTACGTTAAGTACCAAGTACTGAGCGACTACGAGTCACAGCGCCGTGGTGGTAAAGGCAAGAGTGCGACTAAGATGAAAGATGAAGACCATATCGAGCGTCTTCTAGTGGCGAATACCCACGATAACATCTTGTGTTTCTCTACTCGTGGTAAAACATACCGCCTGAAAGTTTACCAATTGCCTCTAGCGAGCCGTACTGCGCGTGGTAAGCCAATCGTAAACATCCTTCCACTCGAAGAAGGTGAGCGCATTACCGCGATTCTACGTGTTGATGAATTCTCTGAAGACAAATTCATCTTCATGGCAACAGGTGACGGTACGGTTAAGAAAACGCCGTTGAACCAGTTTGCAAACGTACGTTCAAACGGCCTAATCGCTGTGAACCTACGTGAAGACGATTCGTTAATCGGTGTGGATATCACTAACGGCGAAAATGAAATCATGCTGTTCTCTAAAGCGGGTAAAGTGGTTCGCTTTAAAGAAGCAGAAGAGATTCCAGTACTTGATGAAAATGGTAAACCAGTTCTTGATGAGAATGGTCAGCCAGAGATCAAGTTTAAAGGTGTTCGTCCTATGGGTCGTACCGCCTCTGGTGTTCGTGGTATGAAACTGGCTGAAAATGACCAAGTTGTATCACTTATTGTTCCTTCGCACGAAGGCGACATCCTAACGGTTACAGAAAACGGTTATGGTAAACGCACAGCACTTAGCGAGTACCCGACAAAAGGTCGTGGCACTCAAGGTGTAGTTTCTATCAAAGTTTCTGAGCGAAATGGCCCGGTAGTTGGTGCTATCCAGGTTGTTGAAGGTGATGAAATGATGATGATCACCGACGCTGGCACGTTAGTACGTACTCGTGTGGGTGAAGTTAGCCAAGTTGGTCGTAACACACAAGGTGTAACGCTTATCCGTACTGCGGAAGATGAATCAGTTGTTGGTTTGCAACGTATTGAAGAAGTTGATGATGAAGAGCTGCCTGCTGATGAAGATGCAGAAGCGTTAGAGTCAACAGACGAAAATACGCAGCAAGACGCTCCAGCTGCTGATGATGCAGAGGAAGGTAACGAAGAGTAATCTTACATCGTTATCCTGATATGAAAAGCCGAGCCTTAGTTGCTCGGCTTTTTTGTATCTGTATCAACGCATTTAAAGTAAGAAATGCGTACACTGACGTTATCTTTGTTTACAGGACGTGTTATGTCTGTTTGGTTTTTCGCTGCCATCACTCTGATGGGGCTGTTTATCGTACTCTTATCACTGAGTGCATCAAAAGTTAAACCCGCTCAATGGTTTGGCTTTTGCCTGTTAGTATTTGTCGTGACGAGTGCCAGTTTCTTATTGCTGCATCAAACTCCGCCTAAACCAATACAAGCGGAAATGTCACGAATGATGACTGCTCGTGACATCATGAAAGAGATTCAAGACCAGTTGCGTGAAGATCCGAACAACGCTGAATTGTGGTTCCAACTCGGGCAGGGCTACCTGCTAGAGGGGGAATTTGATGGCGCGCTGATTTGTTTTGATTACGCGATCCAACTGACTGAGCCAGTCAGTGCCACGCAACTTGCCGCAAAAGCGACGACCTTGTACTACATTCACCAGCAATCAATGACGCAAGAAGTTAGCTTGCTTTTGGAGCAAGCTTTGCAGATAGAACCGCACAATGAAGCCGCTTTGTCTTTGATCGCAAATGATCATTTTCTGTCATTCCGATTTCAGGAAGCGATTGATGCCTGGGTACTATTATTAGATTCTAATGATCCAAATTTAGATAGGGTGCAAATCATTAACTCTATTAACAAAGCAAAAGAGCTGTTGTAAGCGTACAATTTAACAAGCAATAGAGGGAAAGGTGGGCAACGAATGAAAAATAAAGCACTAAGCATATTGGTTTTGCTGTCCGGCTCTGTGCTGGCGGGTTGTAGCTCTTCCGATCATTCTGGCTCTTCCTCTACGGTTTATTATTCATCGGGTTACTACGACCCGTGGTGGTACGATCATGACGACTACTGGATTTATTACTATCCGGGCTGTTGCGATAACGACGATGAATACAAAGAGAAACTGGAAGAGTGGTGGAATGGTTTAGATGAAGACCAACAGCAATCCATCAAAGACAAAATCGAAGATTGGAAAGACGACGATATGTCCGCCAATATCGATAACATGAAACGCCAACTCGACGATCATTGGCAATCATTGCCTGACGAGCAAAAGCAAGAGATTAAAACCAAATGGGAGAATCGTCCGGAACGTATTGAGCCAGCGACTTTACAAGACAAAGCGGTAAAAGAAAAGGTTCAACAAAGAAAAGCATTACCGGAAACGAAGATCCAGCGTCCAGTTGCTCGTCCAAATGTGCAGATACCTAAAGCACGTCCAAATATTCAGCCTAGACCGAGGCTTCCTCGTCGCTAGTACGTTCGATTTTGTCTCTCGATAGAATCGGGGATGAAGAAATAAAGATAACAAAGAAACAAAACAAAAAAAAGGGGCGTTCAGTACGCCCCTTGTTGTATCTATAAGTTAACCGTTGCCAGTTAGACTAATACGTGGCTTCGCGTTCAGCTGCTGCTTTATCCCACTCTGGCGCTACTGTTTCTAGGAAGTGTTTCTTGTCTGCGTTCATCTTATCCATATCCATGCCCAGTGCTTGTTGTGCTTTCGCTTTGGTCGAGATATCTGGAATTTGAACAGGGTCAGTAATGCCTTTGGTTGCCAGTAAACGAACCAATTTGGTACGGGCGTCAGCAGCGCGGTCAACTGCAGTACCTAGTACTTCAAGTGCTACCTCAGGAGCATGCATGTGAACACCGTGAGAAGCAATCGCGTAGTCCCAACGCCATTGTGCATGGCGAATATCTTGTAGGATAGGTTCCATCTCTGCTTCTGTTGCACCTGCTTTCCACGCTGCTCCTGCTTCAAAGTGTGCCGCTACGATTTGCTTCTCGGCGGTTAGCTTCATGTTCAGTACTTGCGCTTTGCGAGTCGAGACGATGCCTTGTAGCTGCTCTTTAGTTTGGGTATGGCATTGCGCACAGGTGTCTTCAAAACGATCAAATGGGTTACCCACTTTGTGGTCTGTGTACACCGTACCGTCTTCTTTGGTCACTTTAGGCATGTGGCAGTCCACACACACCACTTTGTTTTTACCATGAATACCCGCTCTCCAAGTTTCGAAACCTGGATGTTGCGCTTTTAGCATCGGCGCTTTAGATACGGCATGCGTCCAATCTTTGAAATTCAACGCGTCGTAGTATTTCTCCATGTCATTAACGGTGGTGCCCATATCCCATGGGAATTTAACCGCTTTAGTTGGGCCGGTGAAGTAGTATTCAACGTGACATTGAGCGCAGACCGATGCTTGCTTATCTAGGCGAGACTGTTCATCAAAGTTTTTACCAATAGTATCAAAAGCACGCTCGACGTATGGGCGAGTCAGTGCTAGCGCAGGTTCGCCTTTCTTGAAGGCTTCAGAGCCTGTGTTGTGGCAATCGGAACAACCGATAGGGTTGACGATTTCTGAGCCTAAGCGTGCCCATTTACCTTCGAAATAACCGTCTTCACCACGTTCATCAATCACGCGAGCAACGTCTGGGCTTTTACAGCTCCAGCACGCCATCGGCATAGGCCCGGACTTCTCGTCGGTTGGTGCGCCGGTACGTAAGGTTTGGCGAACATCATCAAGTGCGTAAAAGTGACCGCGCGCTTTGTTGTAGTCTTTCGCGAAGCCATAACCTGCCCACAGGATAACCATGTTTGGGTCTTCACTTAGAGCATCTTCAATGTGCTCACTTTCGGATGTTGCTTTCCAAGAATGGTATTGATCAGAGTGGTTCTGTTCAAAGACATCGTTACGAGGATCGATAAAATCCTTCTCTTCTGCCGCTAACGGAGCGCCGACCAAAAATAATTGGCTGGCGAATAAGGTCGCAACCGCAATAGGTGCGCTCATCCAGTGTTTTATGCTCACAGTGTTATCTCCATATTCGTTTTTATTAGCAGCGTTGTGAGGAGCTATTCCAAATAAGAACTGGAGATCTACGATTAATAATATTGCTTAATTGGATAGATGAAATAGTGAGTGAATCTTGTCTTGTTTTAGATCAATTTACACCAGTGATCTCAGTCATGTTTGAATTTATATACCTCTAAAGTGGTAGTTGTTAAGTCATTGTTCTGCAATGCTTTGGGTTTTTAACCTTTTTAAAAATAGGGTGATTTAGTTCGCTTTTTGAGCAGGCGTTTCTACCCCTTATGAATAATAGAGGTATTATAAATATAGGTTTAGCGTTGTGGCTTTCCGAAATAAGAATTGATGTCATTTGAAGATCTAAAAAATATCTTCAGAGGAAATTAATTGTCGCTCAAATAAATAATTGAGAATAGTTATCAATTATTATCGAGCTAAGGAAAGAACAATATGGGCAATATAAAATTGACCATAGAGACAATGCTGAAACTTCTCTTCGTCTTTGCCATCTATGGTTTCTCCATCGCCGCCCATGCGACTTCTTCAGAGCCGATTGAAGGTGCTCAAGCTGAGCGTCACCAAGTCGAGTTGATCCGTGACCGTGACTACAAGTGTCTGCAATGTCATAAGGATGTAAAAGAGACTCTGAACCTTTCGCATGACCCGCAAGCTCTACTCAGCCAAGGGAAGCAACTTAATTGCACCAATTGCCATAGCAACATTGGTCCCGACCATCGTGAAGGTGCGCCTGATGTGATTAAGTTTTCTGCCGCGCAATCGAAAGAGGTACACGACAAAGTGTTCCTTGATCCAAGCATGATTCTTAAAGCCAACGGCCAATGTGTGGATTGCCACGCACCGACACAGCTGAGAGAAAGCCACTGGACGCACGATGTGCACGCCAAAAACCTCACTTGTTCAAATTGCCACGATGTACACGCAGCGAAAACCAAAGCGTTGTCGTACGACAGAAAACAACTGATCAAGCAGTGTGTGGATTGTCACTCTGAATTTGCCGTCGAACCTGAACTTGCCAAAGAAGAGGAGAGATAGCATGAAATGTTCGAGAAGAAACTTTTTAGCCGGCAGCGGCGCGTTGATTTTAACTACAGGCGTTGCAGGCACTTCCGTTGTTAGCTCCTCTCTCTATGCCAGCAACAGTGAACAAGCGAAACGCATGGGTATGGTTCATGATGAAAATGCCTGTATTGGCTGTACCGCTTGTACCGATGCTTGTCGCGAAGTAAATAAAGTCCCCGAAGGCGTAACGCGACTTAAAATTCATCGCAGTGAACCGATTGGCGAATTTCCAGATGTGGAATACCAGTTTACTCGCGAATCCTGTCAGCACTGTGATAACCCACCATGTGTGTACGTTTGTCCAACAGGCGCTGCATACAAAGATGAAGCGACCGGCATCGTGGATGTGCACAAAGAGAAATGTGTCGGATGTGGTTATTGCCTTGCCGCTTGCCCTTACCAAGTGCGCTTCTTTAATCCAGTCGATCACTCTGCGGATAAATGTAACTTCTGCCGTGATACCAACCTAGCGCAAGGTAAACAGCCAGCTTGCGTGGAATCTTGCCCAACAAAAGCACTCATCTTTGGTGATTTGAATGACCCAACTAGCGAGGTGAGCAAAGCTATCGAAAGCCATGTTGTCTATCGCGATAAATCGCATTTAGGTACGCAACCTAAACTGTACAAAATTCCGCATAGCAAAGGGGAGGTGTCATCATGAACGGCTTCGAAAGTGCATTCCACTTTGACTCGTTAGTCTGGGATTGGATCATCGCGATTTACTTATTCCTTGCTGGGATGTCAGCAGGTGCGGTGATGATTTCTATCTATTTAAAACGCAAAGTGATTGAAGGTGATCCCGCAAACAACGGCATCATGAAAGCGATGGCTTGGCTTGCGCCATTTGGCATCATTGCTGGGTTGGCAATTTTGATTTTCCATTTAACCAAGCCTTTAGAGTTTTGGAAGATCATGATCTACTACAACCCAACGTCTGTGATGTCGATGGGCGTGATCTTGTTCCAAGTGTACATGCTGGTGCTGTTTGTTTGGATCGGCGTTATCTTCCGCCATCAAATCATCAGCTTTTGTGAGGGTAAGTTACCGAGCAAACTGTTGGATTTTGCCGATGGCATTTTGATTAAGGCGGGGAAAGCCAACAACGCAATTGAATTGTTCTTGGGCTTCTTAGCCATCGTGCTTGCAGCGTACACTGGCTTTCTATTGTCTGCATTGAAGACTTACCCAATGCTAAACAATCCAGTACTGCCAATCTTGTTCCTGTTCTCTAGTTTGTCCTCGGGTGCAGCGGCATGCTTGATGTTCGGCATCTTGGTGTTTAAAGAGTCGACCAGCAGCCCAAGTGTGTCTTGGGTGCACGGATTTGAACGCCCTGTAGTGTTGTTTGAGTTGTTTGTCTTAGTGACATTCTTTACTGGACTGATCTTCAGCGGTGGTCAGAACGAAGTCGCGGCTTGGAATGCTATTTCGAGTGGATTCTGGGCTCAATGGTTCTGGGTTGGCGTAGTGTTCATCGGCATGATTACGCCTTTGACTCTCAATTGGTTAACGCCTTCAGAAGTGCGCCACAAAGGCAGTTACGTTTTTGTGGTCACGACGTTGAGCTTGGTTGGCGTACTTATGCTACGTACTTTCATTCTCTATGCCGGTCAAATGACCATAGTGTAAGGGGGAAAAATGGAGGCTGAGCTAGGGTTCTTCTTACTGATATTGGTGGCTGTAACATCGACTTGTGCATCGTTGCTGCATTGGCTACGTCGTGCTATGGGTAAGAAGGCGACATTGCCGCATCAAGTCGCGATGTCCCACATCATTAGCTTAGCTTCCATCATTTGTTTAGCACTTCTGATCGTCTGCTTCGTGCAAGACAACTTCGCGTTGGAATATGTTGTTACGCATTCCAACAGTCAACTTCCCGTGGCGTTCAAAATTGCTGCCGCTTGGGGTGGGCACCAAGGCTCCATGTTGTTTTGGGTCGTCACCTTGAGTTTATGGGCGTCGTTTATTGCATTTAAGTCACCGCTCAACGCCCAATATACTTGTGACTGTTTAGGAATCATGAACGTTCTTATTGCGACATTTGCTTGGTTCACGTTAATGACCTCTAACCCGTTCGAGTATGCCCAAGTATTGGCGTCGGAAGGACGAGATCTAAACCCAATGTTGCAAGATGTTGGGCTTATCATTCATCCACCATTGCTTTATCTCGGTTATGTCGGTTACGCAGCAATATTAGCTTTTGCATTAGCAGCGCTATTGGGTAAACAACCGATGAGCGATTGGTATGTGGTTGCTCGAAGCGCAGCGTTTTTTGCATGGGGAACGCTCACGTTGGGTATCTTGGTGGGATCATGGTGGGCGTACAATGAGCTAGGGTGGGGCGGCTGGTGGTTTTGGGACCCTGTGGAGAACGCTTCTCTACTCCCTTGGCTTACTGGTACTGCTTTGTTGCACAGCGGTGTTGTCGCAACACGTAACAGAGGCGCAATTTGGAGCACCTATGCACTGGCGTTTGCTACGTTCAGCCTAAGCATTTTAGGGACATTCGTGGTGCGCTCTGGCGTGCTGACTTCAGTGCATGCTTTTGCGGTGGACCCAACTAAGGGTTTAGTGCTGCTTGGTGTATTGAGCTTGCTTATCATCATCACTTTTGGCGTATTGATTTTGCGAGGAGAACAACTCCCTCGCTTCAAACTTCAATCTCTAGCGAGCCGAGCTTACACTGCTTACATCGCCAAAGGGCTGCTGGTTATTGCGACTGCTATCGTTTTTCTTGGCACTTTTTATCCGATGGTTTATCAACTGCTCGGTTTAGGGAACATTTCAGTTGGCGCACCTTATTTTAATAGTCTGATCTTCCCATTAAGCATACTGGCTCTGATTTCCTTAGCTTTCACGCCGCTGCTGAAATGGACAAAAGGCACAGTGCCGAGTGTAAGCGCTGATATTGCGATCAGTATTGCGTTATCTCTTGTCTCTGGGATCGGGTTTATCTTCTTAGTGCACGCACTGCATTTCGAAGTATTGCTAACCATAACGTTGGCTACTTGGGTGATTGCGGCGCATCTCGTTATGCTGTTTCGTTGTTCCAATAAGCGCAAACTCATGCCAATCGTGATGGCACATATCGGTTTTGCGCTGGCGGTGAGTGGAGCTGTATTCAACAGTCACTACTCATATGAACACAATTTACGTGTCGAACCCGGCAGTTCTCAACAAAGGGCGGGGATCACTATCGATTATCATGGTATCGAATGGCTGGTGGGGCCAAACTACACCGCTGAACAAGGACAGATCACCTTGCACTTGGAAGATGGCCGCATGCTCAATTTCAACCCGCAAAAGCGTCATTACCCTGTGCGAGTGATGAATATGACCGAGCCTGCGATTCGTTCACTATGGCATGGCGATTATTACGTGACATTGGGTGACAAAGTCGACACTCATGCTTATGCGATTAAAGTTCAGTACCGCGCAGGCATTTGGTGGATATGGTCTGGCGGGCTATTAGCTGTGTTTGGTGCGCTATTAACAGGCCTAAAGAAAAGGAGAGAGGCTATCAATGCGATCGAGAAATACGCTTAAACTCGCAGGTCTCGTTGTGGCTGTTGCCGTGTTTGCTGTAGTTACTGCGGTGGCCTTGTCTGAGCGACCACATGTCGAATTGTCCCCACAACGAAATTTAGAGACACCTAATTTTCGCTCTACTTCTCTGATCTCTGATGACATAGTTTCTGAGCAATTGTTCAAAAGCGACGGATATAAATTATTGAATGTTTGGGCATCTTGGTGCGGGGTATGCAAGCGAGAGCATGAAGAGTTATTGCAGTTAGCAGAACTCGGTGTGCCTATTATTGGGCTGAATTATAGAGATCAAAAACAAGCTGCCCGTGAATATTTGAGCTCTAAACGAAACCCATATATTGAAGTAATTAGTGACCCTAATGGAAAGCTCGCTGTGGAGCTAGGTGTTATAGGAACGCCGGAAACTTACTTGATTGATCAAAATGGTCGTATATTGATCAAATATCGTGGAGAGCTAACGGCAGATAAATGGAACGATATATTTTCAGGATACTTGAATGTTTCGATTTAATAATCTTCTCCTCACTTTAATCCTATTTATACTATTTTCTCCTTTCACGAGAAGTGCGGATTTAGAACAGAATGTTGATCTGTTTGATTTTCATTCTGTTGAAGTGCAACAGCGTGCAACCTCGCTAGCCAAGACATTACGCTGCCCGCAGTGTCAAAACCAAAACCTTGTCGAGTCTAATGCACAGGCGGCCAAAGACCTGAGGTTGAAAGTGTATACGATGGCCAATGAAGGCAGCTCAGATCAAGAAATAAAGGACTATCTAGTTGCTCGTTATGGGAATATTGTTCTGTATCAACCACCATTAAATTATTCCACGGCGCTGTTGTGGATCTTTCCTGTGCTATTTTTGATCTTTTTTGTCTTATATTCGATCCGAATGGTGAAGCGTAATTAATGTGACCGTTATTCCACTATTAAAAATAAATTGTGCACTTAACAAGCAGAATGTTATCATTTTTCCGAATTTATGAAGTTTCCAGTATAAAGAAAATAAAAATTTTGAGCTGGATAAGTAATAAAAGAACGAAATAGGTGCACGCAGTGGATTCAGTTATATTACAACTTAAAAAAGACTTCTATTCGCAGATTCGTGCATTGCAATCACCGAACCTGCCTCAAGTTACTTCAACGCTCGCCGTGTTGACCGACGAGGAAATCCAAGAACTCGAAGCAGTTTGGATTGAACTCGCCGTTTGGAAGCGCAGTCAGACTCATTAAAAGATAGACCAAACGACCTTCTTGAAACCCCAGACAAAATTTGTCTGGGGTTTTTTATTGTAGTTTTTTTAAATTGTTATAATATAACAATTGTTCAGTTGGAGAGTGTTTCTCTTTTGCTGTCTTGAGTGGATAACTGCCCTCAATTGTGATCTCTATATTGCAAAATGCGGTATCAGTCCCCATAGTTGAAGAGCAACGAGTAAATCCCATGAATGCAATAACGAAAACGCATCAAGCGCATCAAGCAATAAATCGAGTGAGTATAGATATGGCGGAAGTACGTGCCAGAGTAGATTTTAAAGTCGGGGCAAAAAGTAACATTGATGCCGAAATTCTGTCTTTCCATGGTCTGAAGACAGACAAAGAGCATGTTGCTATTATCTTTAAACAAGCGGACCAAACTCAGGACATGCCTTTAGTTCGTATGCACTCTGAGTGTTTGACAGGCGATGTGTTTCACTCTTCACGCTGTGACTGTGGTGAGCAACTAGAAGAGACGATCAATCGCATGGGCGAGTCCGGTGGTATCATCTTGTATCTCCGTCAGGAAGGTCGTGGTATTGGTTTGTACAATAAGATCGATGCATACCGCTTACAAAGCCAGGGCATGAACACGTACGAAGCTAACAACCATTTGGGCTTTGATGATGACCTGCGTGATTTCACAGAAGCAGCACAAATGCTAGAAGCTTTAGGCGTGAATAAGATCCGCCTCGTGACGAACAACCCTAAGAAAATTCGTGAGTTATCTGAGTACGGAATTGAAATTGGCGAGGTTGTCAATACCTCTGCACATATCAAAGATGGCAACGAAAATTATCTGAAGGCAAAAGTCTCTCACGGAAAACATGACCTAAAGGTTTAATCCTAAAGATAAAACTGACAATAAAGCCTGTGAAAAACCTCATTTTTATGAGGTTTTTTTGTATCTGGAGTTGCAAATAAATTGTAAATTTGTATTATCTCGAGACTAAAGTGCAAATAAGAATAATTAGCACTACTAATACGATAATTGAAAAGCTCAACAAGGATGCTTCAGATGAATGCAAAAAAAGTTTTAGTCCAATCTATTGCTGCATCACTCCTCATTGCCAGTGGTTCTACCGTTGCTGCCACAGTAACTAAACAACAAGTAGTCGAACATTACGCGGACGTTGCCCATGCTGTGTTTGCTGATTCAGTAACAACAGCGAAGGCGCTTGACGTAAAAATCGACGAATTTCTAAAATCACCATCAGCGAAAAAGCTTGAAGAAGTAAAACAAGCTTGGCTAGATTCTCGCGTGCCTTACCAACAGTCTGAAGTTTTCCGTTTTGGTAACGCGATTGTTGACGATTGGGAAGGTCAGTTAAACGCGTGGCCACTTGATGAAGGTCTGATCGACTACGTAGCAGCGGACTACCAATACGAATTGGGTAACGAAGGTGCGGCTGCAAACATCATCGCAAACACAAGTCTGCAGATTGGTGCTTCTAAACTGGACGTTTCAAAAATTACGCCAGAATTACTAGCAGATTTAAACGAAGTAGGTGGTTCTGAGGCAAACGTTGCATCAGGTTACCACGCGATTGAATTCTTGCTTTGGGGCCAAGACCTAAACGGCACTAACGCAGGCGCAGGTCAACGCGCTTACACTGATTTCGTTGTGGGTTCTGAGTGTACGAATGGCCATTGTGAGCGTCGTGGAGAGTACCTAAAAGCAGCCGCTGATCTACTGGTTCAAGACCTTGAGTGGATGGAAAAGCAGTGGTCTGCTGAAGTAAAAGGTAACTACCGTGAAGAGCTACTGAACGACTCAGCGGACAATGGTCTACGTAAGATGCTATTCGGCATGGGTTCTCTTTCTCTAGGTGAGCTAGCGGGTGAGCGCATGAAAGTGGCACTAGAAGCGAACTCAACTGAAGACGAGCACGATTGTTTCTCAGACAACACGCATAATTCTCACTACTACAACGAGCAAGGCATCTACAACGTTTACACAGGTACATACAAAGGTGTAAACGGCAAAGCGCTATCTGGTCCAAGTATTGCTGATCTTGTTGCTCAAAAAGATAAGAGAGCCGCGACCGACATTCAAAAGCAGTTTGATACAACACGTAGCCAAGTTGGTGAGCTAGTGACTTCTGCAGAGAAGAACAACCAGCACTTTGACCAACTTATTGCAGCGGGTAACGCACAAGGCAACGCGCTAGTAAACGACACCAT
The DNA here is from genome assembly GCF_033339955.1 of Vibrio sp. 1731. NCBI lineage: Bacteria > Pseudomonadati > Pseudomonadota > Gammaproteobacteria > Vibrionales > Vibrionaceae > Vibrio > Vibrio sp. 1731. The sequence goes on from NZ_JAWOVO010000017.1 coordinate 91,294, forward strand.
CATGTCGTTGGTAGCACAAACCGGTGCGATTGAGCGTGCGGCAAGCATTGTCGGCATCGACAGCCTAAGCCCTGATACTGCTGACCACGAGTTTTAATAAGAAAACCATAATAAATAAGGGCTCTTTGTGAGCCCTTTTGACGTTTGAGCTCGTTGTTATCACCCTTGTTGTCTATGTAGAGCAATGATATGAAGCCATACCTAATTTCTGCGCTAGCCGCGATCCTTTCTTCTTCTGCCATGGCTTATGATGTTAAGTCTGGTGGCAAAACCAGTGTTAAAAAAGACGGCGCGAATGCCTATTCTCTTCCTGCTGCTAACTTGCCAATGAGCAAACGCCTCGATTTTAGCGTCGGTAACAGCTTTTTCCGCAACCCTTGGGTACAAGCGCCAGCGTCAACAGACGCTCGTGATGGCTTAGGCCCGCTTTTTAACACCAATGGTTGTCAGAATTGTCACATCAAAGACGGTCGTGGTCATCCGCCAGAGAAAGATGATTTACATGCAGTGTCTATGTTAGTGCGCTTAAGCATTCCTGCGATGACGCCAGAACAAAAGAAAGCTTACATCAAAGATGGCGGCATACCTGAGCCGACTTATGGTGGCCAGCTTCAAGATTTCGCCCTGCAAGATCAAACGCCAGAAGGCAAAATCGAAATCACTTACACCGATGTCCCAGTGAAATTTAAAGACGGTACGACGGTGACGCTAAGAAAACCTCATTTGAACATTACCGATCTGGGTTACGGCGATATGCACCCTGATACCGAGTTCTCAGCACGCGTGGCACCGCCAATGATCGGCCTTGGTTTGTTAGAGAGTATTCCCGACGAAACGCTACTTGCTTGGGCTGATGAACAAGATGCCGACAAAGACGGTATCTCAGGCAAAGTCAATAAGGTGTGGGATATTGAGAAGGACGACTTCTCGATTGGTCGTTTTGGCTGGAAAGCAGGACAACCGACGCTAATGCAGCAAAATGCAGCAGCATTTAATGGTGATGTGGGTCTTACGAGCCATTTATTCCCAAATGAAAACTGTACCTCGAAACAAAGCATTTGTGACGACATGCCAAATGGCGGCAAACCAGAAGTGAGTGAAAATATTCTCGACTTCGTAGAGTTTTACAGCCAGCACTTAGCTGTACCTATTCGCCGTAATGTCAATGGCCCTAACGTGAAACTTGGCAAGCAAATCTTTGCTGCGTCTGGCTGTGAAAGCTGCCACAAGACCAGTGTTAAAACGGCGAAACGACCAGAGTTACCAGCGCTTTCTGAGCAGCTTATCCACCCATACACCGACATGCTTTTGCATGACATGGGTGAAGGCTTAGCCGATAACCGTCCGGAATATCAAGCAAACGGCCGCGAGTGGCGAACAGCACCGCTATGGGGCATTGGTTATACCGAAGAAGTAAACGCACATACTTACTTTCTACATGATGGCCGCGCTCGTAACCTGATGGAAGCGGTGTTGTGGCACGGCGGCGAAGCTGAAACGGCGAAACAAAACGTCTTAGCACTGAACAAAAAAGAACGTGACGCATTGATTGCGTTTCTGAATTCTCTATGAGGAAGCAACCATGAAAAAAACACTATTAGTGAGTGCGATTGCCGCAACGTTAAGTTTGGTTGGTTGCCAATCGACCATCGGTTCGAGCGTTGCCAAGCCTGAGAGTACAAGTCATATTTCTCAAAGCGTGTACGAGGTCGAGTTTCAATCAGCTCAGACGTTTTTAGCGCAAACCACAGAACTTGAACAACGCTTCGCAGGTTACTGCGCATCAGAGTCGAAAGATGATGCACAAGTAAAACAGCAGTGGCATCAAACGATGCTTGCGTGGATGGCATTACAAGGTCAAGAACGTGGCCCTGCTACGGCGCTGGAGCAAAGCTGGAATGTTCAGTTTTGGCCAGATAAAAAGAACACTACTGGTCGTAAAATGTCTGTATTGACGAAATCTGACCAAGCTTGGAGTGCAGAAGATATCTCCACCCAAAGTGTCACCGTGCAAGGTTTAGGGGCTCTGGAATGGCTGCTTTACGATAAAGCGTCGACCTTATCTAGCAACAGCAATACTTGTGTGACAGGCGTAGCGATTGCAGAAAACCTCGATAACAAAGCGCAGATCATCGCGGATTCTTGGGCAGAGAACCCTTGGAAATCGCTAGAGATGACGGAATGGGAATCTGAGTACATTTCACTGCTCTCGAATCAGCTTGAATACAGCATGAAGAAGTTGAGCCGACCGCTAGCGAAGATTGGTAAGCCTCGCCCGTATTTCTCAGAATCGTGGCGTTCAGAGACCTCGCTTTCAAACTTAAAAGCCAACCTTCAAGGGATGGAAGCGTTGTACTTTGCTAACGGGAATGGTTTAGATGCGCTACTTAGAGAGCAAGGCCATGCAGATCTCGCAGACCGTGTTGTTCATCAATTTGGAATGGCGTTAGAAACTTGGCCAGAAGATAAGAGCTTGTTTGTTGCACTACAAACAAAAGAAGGCTATCGCATGGTGCTCGCTCAGTACAATAAGCTAGAGCAATTGAAGTACCTGATTCACGAAGAAGTGGCGATCGAGCTTGGCGTGGTTATAGGATTTAATGCAACCGATGGTGACTGATCAAACCCGCCGAAACTTACTGAAAGCCGCTCTATTCGGGGCGGCTACACCTATGATGCCATTTGGTTGTGCTTCAACAAGCTCACGTGAGCCTGCGTTGATCGGCTGCTCTATCATTGGCCGAGATAAATATGCAGCGGTTGTAGCGGATGAGCATGGTATGCCGCTATCTTCATTGCCGATTCCTGAGCGTGGTCACGGTGTAGCAACAAACCAACAAGGCCACGCCGTAGTCTTTGGTCGTCGGCCAGGTACTTTCTTCATGGTGTTTGATTATCGTTCAGAGCAGATGATCAAACTGCAGCTAGCAAAACCAAACCGCCATTTCTATGGGCATGGCGTTTACTCCCATGATGGCACGTTGCTATTTGCCACTGAAGGGGAGAGGGGGACAAGTCGTGGGATCATTGGTGTTTATGATGTGCAGAAGCAATATCAAAAAATCGATGAGTTAACGGGTTTTGGCCTTGGCCCTCATGAAGTGATCATGATGCCTGATGGCGCACTAGCGATTGGCGTCGGTGGCGTACACACCAACGGCCGTGAACCTCTCAATCTTGATAGCATGAGACCGAGTCTGAGTTACCTTTCACAGGAAGGGGAGCTATTGGATCAAGTGTCTTTACCGGATCATAAGTTGAGTATTCGCCACTTAGCCCATGACGGTGCGGAAACCGTGCTTTGTGGTCAGCAATATCGTGGTGAGCCGGACGAGTATCCAGCTTTGATCGCCATGCACACACGCGGTGGTGAAATGCAAGATCTTCAAGCCGAGCCTGAAGAGTGGGCGCGTTTCAATCACTACGTTGCGAGTATTGCAGCAACCGATGAATGGATCTTAGCCACTTCGCCTCCGGGCAGTTGTTATGGTATATGGTCTAAATCTACTGGCAAATTGGTCGAGCTAAGTGCGTTACCAGACGCTTCTGGTGTTGTGGTCTATGGCGATGAGTTCCGAGTCAGCTCTGGGGCGGGAAAAGTGGTAGAGCAAAAGCCCGAAGCGTCAAAAAATACCTTCGCAAGCGGTGTGCAATGGGATAACCATTGGTCGAGAATTATCTAGAAAGATCATTGAGTAATTACTTATAGAGAGTTTTGTTGTCGTTTTCGGCATCAGATTCTTAATTTTAAACCTGCAAGCTGTGAGATATTTGCCATACTTTTTATTATGGCAAGTAGCGCAAGGATCATTTCAGTGTTTGCTAGGGTTTTAATCATGACGGCACTTCTGGTGCCGTTTTGCAGCTTTTCCACCGTCGTTTCTCTCGAAGCTTCAGCGCAAGTCGAGCAAGAGGGAGCGGTACAAAAGCTGTCTGTAGAAAAAATGATCCATTATCCAGAGGTGATTGATCAACTGTATCAAAGCACCAATTACCGTTTGAACTGGGAAAATGAAAGTGATATTGAGCAGTTTCTTTTTCAAGTAAACCTGGTCGCACTTGCGGATGTCACCGATGAATTCGAAAATCAACTTCACCGGATAAACCAAGTAAGGTGGCAGGGAGATAATCTCGACTTCGATTTAGTGATGACAGATTCACTCTTGATGTACCTTAGTTATCTTGAGCAACTCCCCGAAGAAGGGATTAATTGGCTATTTACAGACAAAGCCCATGTTACGTTACCCGCTCCTAGCATCGATACTTTATCGGTTCTGAGTAATGAGATTACGGTTGGCAAACTTGGTCAGTTTTTGGCAAGTCTCCGGTCTCCATTACAAACAGATGATGCTTTCTACTCCGCCTATTCTTCGCTATCGGAACATTCTCAGTACCAATATCCTGCCTATCAACAAACTGGGCTAGCACGTGTTGGCGATATATTAGAAAACAGACCCCTATTGATTGAGCGAATGGAGATCGTAGGCGTAGATGTTTCTTACTTGGATTTAGTCACTGAAGAATATGACGAACAATTAGAGCTTGCGATAAAAGAGTTCCAGCGTATTCATGGTTTGAAAGAAGATGGCGTTATCGGCCCGAATACCATTCGATGGATCAACTTTTCTCCTCAAGAGCGATTGCATCTGTTGGCGTTGAATTCTGAGCGTTCAAGAATTTGGTCGAAAGAAAGGGATAATGTTGTCTTTGTTAACGTGCCTGGATACGAAGTCACGTATTGGCATGACGGTCAACCCTTGTTTGAGTCTAAAGTCGTGGTAGGGAGAGCATCAAGAAAAACGCCCATCATGTCGGTAGCACTGGATTCAGTTATTCTCAACCCAACTTGGAACGTGCCTTGGACTATCATGGTTAAAGACATTATTCCTAAAGTAAAACGTAATCCGATGTATTTGATTAACCATAACATTCAAATCATTCGGTCTTGGACTTCGAACGAAATTATTGACCCTACAACCATCAATTGGGCAACGGTGAATCCGAGAACATTTCCTTATCGTATGCGACAGGCGTCGGGCTTACAAAATGCACTGGGATTGTACAAGTTCAATATGCCTAACCCACAAGCTATTTATTTGCATGACACGCCAAGTAAGAACTTGTTTGAACAGGACAGACGCGCATTCAGCTCAGGATGTGTTCGTGTAGAACATGCAGACCAGTTAGCAGAACTTCTGTTCAAAACTCAGGGGTTGGAAGAACGTTTAGCGAAAAAGCGAGAAAGTTCTCGTCGGTCTAACACGTCAGTTCCTTTGGGAGAGCGCATTCAAGTACACATCATTTATCAAACAGCATGGTTGGAAGAGGGAACGCTTTACTACCGTGATGATATCTATAAGTACGATCACCGCAGTTGAAATCTTTAAGGAAAATTTACAAAACGAAGAATTCTCTTTTCGTTCAATAATTAAGCAATAATTACTGCATCTGAAAATCAAGATGGAGCGTTTTATGCATTTGACGTGACAAATGTGTTTGGTTAATGTCCACGACTTGTCTAGTTGTTGAGCACTGTATTTTGAAATGGTAAGTCGTAACTTTTCCCGCCGAGATTTCCTTAAAATGACCGCTGGTGGTGTGGTGTTGGCGTCTGCCCTGCCATCATTTTCTTGGGCTTCACTCCCTGACGAGCCACGTGCGCTGGCGATGAACAATCTTAATACTGGAGAGATCCTCGAAACATGCTATTTCGATGGAAAACGATACATTAATGATGAACTTCAAAGGCTGAATGAGTTTTGTCGAGACCATCGACGGAATGAGGTTCATCCGATGGATCGACGCTTGTTCGATCAAATAAGCCAAATTCAAAAGTTAATTGGTACAGAAGCAGAGGTGATCGTCATTTCAGGTTACCGTTCTCCTGCCACTAACGCCTCGCTGCGCAACGGGTCTTCTCGTGTAGCGAAAAAGAGCATGCACATGGAAGGAAAGGCCATTGATTTTCGTTTAGACGGCGTGAAGCTTTCAACGGTTCGTGATGCTGCATTAAGCCTAAAAGCCGGTGGCGTGGGTTATTATCCAGGTAGTAACTTTGTTCATATCGATACGGGAGCTGTTCGTTCCTGGTAGTGCTAGTTGAGACAAGGTTTCTAGTCTCAGAACGTCGTCGATTACCCACAGTTCAAAGCTTGAAGTCGCTAGGCCTTAGTGTCATAGTTGCGGCAGTTTTCATGCAAATTTATTCGGTATAGGTTATCTATGGCTCTGAAATACCAAGTTGTTCCAGTAACATCTTTCTCTCAAAACTGTTCTATTGTCTGGTGTGACGAAACCATGAAAGGTATTGTGGTTGACCCAGGCGGCGATGAAAAGCAGCTCGCTATGCTTATCAAAGAGCTGGGTGTTGACGTGGTAAACCTAGTGCTAACACACGGTCACTTGGACCACGTAGGTGGCACGGAACCGCTGTCTGCACTGCTTGGCGGTACAGAGATTGTTGGTCCTCACAAGGCAGATAACTTCTGGTTGCAAGGTTTGGAAGGTCAGAGCCAAATGTTTGGTTTCCCGCTGACAGAAGCGTTTGAACCGCACCAATGGCTAAATGAAGGTGACACTGTCACTTTTGGTAATCAAGTGCTGAACGTATTCCACACACCTGGTCATACACCTGGTCACGTTGTGCTTTACAGTGAAGAAGCGCGTTTAGCGTTTGTGGGTGACGTTTTGTTTAACGGTAGCATTGGTCGAACTGACTTCCCACAAGGTGATTTCAATACGTTGATTAGTTCTATCAAAGAGAAATTGTGGCCTTTAGGCAATGATGTCACGTTTGTCCCTGGTCACGGCCCTCAATCGACTTTCGGTCATGAGCGTAAAACTAACCCGTTCGTTGCTGACGAGATGCCGCTTTACTAAAAGTGCGTGTACTAAGCATTATTCTGGCTCGGCGGCAGCTAAGTATCGCCGAGTCAGTCCCACAAAATCCTCAGCCTCACGATCTAGATCACTTGCTGATATAAATAGATCGTAGCCATAAAAGCCTCTCTGATACTTCATCCGGTTGGCGAGCATCGCTAACAAACCTTTGTACTCAATCCCATCTCTGTTTATATACGGTTTAGGGTCAAGCACTATATCCTCAAACTTATCTTCACACTGATTTTGTTTCGCGCCTAAGTAAAGCAGTGCTCGCTGGCTGAGGAGAATTTCTGTCGCTATACGAGGGCAGATTGAATTTAAGTAGGGCGAGTAGTGTTTTAGACGAATACCGATCCAAGGTAGCGGTTGGTGCCACCCTTCCTGTTGGTAGCTACAAATACCGATTGACTCAATATTTCGCCATCGGACGACCCAACCTCCTTTAAAAAGGTGTTGCTGAAAGTGAGAAGCTGTCAGCGTAAAAGTGACTTGGCTTTTCTTAATCATCAAGATGGCGAAACCAACGATTGCAGACATCAAAATGACCGAGAACATGGCTTGCTTCCATCCCGGAGAAATGGCAACCAAAAACAAAGTGATGAGTGCAACAAGCAACAAAAGTATTCTGTTGATAGGGGAGTCGGGTTTGAAATGTGAATTTGTTAGGTGCAGCGTTTCCATGCTTATAACCTCATCGAATACTTGTCCAAAAATAAGTGGGTAGCTTTATGTGCATTGATTTGCATTTAAAATAAAACAAACCTCTGTTTTTATACCCAGTATTCAATAAATCCGTTCATAAAATATCTGATTAAATAGTAGACGTTCTATGCTTTGAGCGCATTTTTCATCGCGTTTCGCCGCTAAAACCTACAAATTGCTTGTGAATTTTGGTATAAAACGCGCTTCAAATTTTCATCCCTGCTGAGATGCAGTGAACTGGAGAAATATTCAATGAGACTTGCTCATAAGCGTAAAGTGCAGATGAAACTGCAAAAACGCATTAAAGCGACAGTAGCAAACTTAGCTGCAGCACCTAAAGCAGTGAAGCCTGTTGCGGAAAAAGCAGTAGCACCTTCTGTTGCTGAAAAAGCTGTTGCGGAGAAAGTAGTAGCTGATAAAAAAGTAGCTGCAGTGAAAACAGTTGATGTTGCCCTTACTCCTAAGCAACAACAAGTATTAGACATCGTTATGGCGAATGCTGAAGGTATTAACCCTAAAGGCATCGGTCTAGCTGCAGGTCAAGAAGATACTAAAGCGGCATCATGGGCTACTGGCGCACTAAAGAAGCTTCTTGAAGAAAACCTAGTTCAAAAAGAGCAGTTAGCAGGTAACAAAGTTATCTACAAAGCAGTTTAATTACCGCTACCGTTCTAGATTGAATACCTCGGCCGATGCCGAGGTATTTTTTTATCTTGGTATTGGAAATAATGCATTAAGTACTGACTTTAACACTGCCAATAAGTGGTTTGTCACATTTTCTTAAATACTATGTAAATTTTTTGGCAGAAAAATACGTACGTATTGTCTTTTATTTTTATTCATAGATAAAAATATAATTTATTGATTTTGCTATTAACAGTCTTTTGTCATGACGGTTGTCCTACGTACTTGTACGTAATACCTTAGGCTAATGCCTTATTGATGAATTACTCGCTTCCGTGTTCATGCCCATTTCGCATTAGACAACATTGTTACATCTTTTATACCGAATACAGCCAATCCTAATGAAATGGATGACAACAATAACCTTGGTGATAAAGGACGTGAACGATGAGTCTAATCCAAAAATCTTTAAAACGAGTGCTCAAAACAACCGCTGTCGCTGCCGCGATGGCACTCGCAGCGACTTCTGTAAACGCTGCTGAAAAAGTCTATCGTTTAAAGCTTGCTGAAACTTGGGGGCCTAATTTCCCAATTTTTGGTGATACCACAAAAAACATGGCCAAAATGGCGGAAGAGATGTCCAACGGACGTTTGCAAATCCGCATTGATTCCGCAAACAAGCATAAAGCGCCTTTTGGGGTGTTTGATATGGTTAAGTCGGGTCAGTATGACATGGGTCACTCAGCGTCTTATTACTGGAAGGGTAAGGTTCCAAACACACTTTACTTCACTTCTATGCCCTTCGGTATGTTGCCAACTGAGCAGTATGCATGGTTTTACTACGGCGGTGGTATGGAGCTGATGGAAAAAGTGTACTCTCCACATAACTTGATGTCTTTCCCTGGCGGTAATACCGATACTCAGATGGGCGGGTGGTTCCAAAAAGAGATCAAGTCCGTCGAGGACTTACAGGGTTTGAAAATGCGTATCCCAGGGTTTGCTGGTGAGATTTTGGCTGAGTTAGGTGCCAAGCCAACGAATATCGCCCCTGGTGAGCTATATACTTCTCTAGAGCGTCGCACAATTGATGCCTTGGAATGGGTTGGTCCATCGCTGGATCTACGTATGGGCTTCCACAAAATCGCGCCTTACTACTACACAGGTTGGCATGAGCCAGCGACTGAGCTTCAGTTCCTCGTTAACAAGCGTACCTGGAACCGTCTACCTGATGATCTAAAAGCGATTTTGCAAGTAGCCATGAAAACGGCCGCTTACGATATGTACACGCAATCGAAACACGAAAGCGGCAAAAACTGGGCGTCTATTAAGTCTGAATACCCAAATGTTGAAGTAAAAGATTTCCCACCTGAAGTAGTAGCTGCGTTGCGAGAAGCAAACGATCGTTTGTTGAAAGAACATGCAGAGAAAGATGCTTTGGCGAAAGAGATTCAAGAGTCGCAAGCGAACTATATGAATCAAGTTCGACCATGGTCAGATATTTCGCACCGAGCGTACTTAAACAGTCAAGCTCAACAATAACGTTATGAAGCAGGCGATGCCGAGAGGTTTAGCCTGCTATCGAAGCCCAAGAAAACTTCATAATGAATGCTCCGCACCATAGCGGAGCGCATCTAAACGTTCCACGGAGTTCGGAATGAGAAGTCTTATTTATATTGAGCGATTATTTAACCGCTTTAGCGATTTTCTCGGATGGTTATCCAGCATCCTGTTTATTTTGTTGTTAGCAAACGTTGTGTACGACGTTGTCATGCGTTACGTGTTTAATGATGTGTCTATCGCATTCCAAGAAATGGAATGGCATCTATTCTCTGCCGTGTTCTTGCTTGGTGTGCCTTACGCAATTAAGTCCGGTGGGCATGTTCGCGTCGACATTTTTTATGAACGGTTATCTTACAAAGCACAATCCATCATCGACATCATAGGCACACTATTTTTCTTATTCCCTTTTTGCCTACTGGTGGCTTGGTTTGGTATTGATTTCGCCAAGGAAAGTTACGCGTTAGGCGAGACGTCTGGTGACCCAGGTGGCTTACCATATCGTTGGATTATCAAAGCGATGATTCCGCTGTCATTTTTCTTTATGGCGGTGAGTGGTATTGGATTGTTACTCCATTCAATCAACAAAATTGTCAACCCTCATCTCATCTATGCCGGTAATAACGGTAAGTCGTAAAAGGAAGTCATTATGATCGGTATAGTGATGTTTTTTGTTGCGCTCTTTGCGCTTCTATTGGGATTTCCCGTTGCCTTTACTTTTGGTGGTATCGCGCTGATTTTTGGTGTTTGGGCTGAAGGCATCGAGATGTTTGCTTTTATGCCATATCGAATTCAGTCCATTATGGAAAATACGGTGCTAATGGCCGTACCGCTGTTCGTTTTTATGGGGCTAGTGCTACAGAAAACGAAGCTTGCTGAACAGCTACTAGAATCAATGGGGCGTTTGTTCGGTGGCGTTCGCGGTGGTATCGCTATTTCTACCGTGTTAGTTGGCGCATTGCTTGCAGCTTCAACGGGTGTGGTAGGCGCATCAGTTGTTGCGATGGGCTTAATATCTCTTCCTGTGATGCTCAAGTACAATTACGACAAAGGTTTAGCGTGTGGGACTATTTGTGCGTCTGGCACGTTGGGCCAAATTATCCCACCTTCTATCGTGTTGATCTTGTTGGGTGATGTACTTGGCGTACCGGTAGGGGACCTATTTCAAGCTGCGATCTGGCCCGGTATTACACTTGTTGGCGCCTATGTGATCTACATTCTCATCTACGCGAAGTTGAACCCTCAAGCCGCACAGGCGATAGAGCGCGATGAGTCGATCAGTCGTAAACAAGAAGTGCTCACCGCACTGAAAGCTGTATTGCCACCTTTAGCATTAATCATCGTGGTATTGGGCTCCATCTTTGCAGGGATTGCAACACCAACAGAGTCAGCGGCACTGGGTGGTGCAGGTGCAATTATTTTATCGCTATTGTATAAGCAGTTTAGTTGGTCGATGATTTATGATGCATCAAAAGAGACAGTTAAAGTAACCGCAATGGTCTTTGCGATCTTACTTGGTGCGACCGCCTTCTCAATGGCATTTACCTACACTGGTGGTGATTATTTAGTTGAAGAGTGGATGTTAGAACTGCCGGGTGAAAAGTGGGGATTCCTTATTATTACCATGGTGGTGATTCTGATTTTAGGTTTCTTTATCGACTTCGTTGAAATCTGTTTTATCATCGTGCCAATTATTGCGCCAGTCGCTGAATTGATGGGCATTAATATGACGTGGTTTGCGATTCTTATTGCGATGAACTTGCAGACGTCGTTCCTCACACCGCCATTTGGCTTTAGTTTGTTTTATCTAAAAGGTGTCGCTCCAGCAGGGGTTACTACGCGTGATATCTACAAAGGTGTGATGCCATTCATCGCGATTCAGATTGTTGTGTTGGCGTCTTTGCTGTTTTTCCCAGGTTTTTACGGTATGAGTTAATCACTCGATAATAAAGAGATTTTGTGAACTGAGAGTTTTTACCTTTTGAGACAAGTTGTTAAGCTGTTAATTATGTCTATGCAGACACAATCGATTGGTTTGTACTGCTAAGATAGTAAGCTGTAAAGGCAGCGTTTCATGGAGGGAAGGGATGCCTCTCAAAGCAAAGTTAATTCTGCTGACACTGATACCCGTGGTATTGGTGTCAGCGAGTATCAGCTGGATCTCTATCTATCAAACCAAGACCCTTGGCAAAAGGGAGGTAGAGATCTTTCATCAAAACCTGATCCAATCAAAAGAAGCGGCGCTGAAAGATACGGTCGACGTCGCTTTTGACTCCATTTCTTACATCTACAACGATCCGACATTAGAAGAGAGTGTTGCCAAAACGCGTGTGAAAGCGATTTTAAATCGTTTGAGTTATGGGTCTGACGGCTATTTTTTGGTTCATCGCGGATAAGCGGGAACTCAAAACAAAAACGGTAGTAAGTGATAGAGTTTTATCGCCAAACAAAACCTA
>NZ_JAWOVO010000018.1:0-102868 GCF_033339955.1 Vibrio sp. 1731
GTCATTATGTCACCTGTTAACTTATGAGGTGATGATATCACCTCTAACTAAGTGACCAAATTCAGTGTGCCACTACAACCACGGTATTATAGTTCTTCTAGTTTTCCCTTAGCTAAATCTTCTTGTTGCTTAAGGAACATGAAGAAGTTTGCCTCACTGATAAACGGGTTACCGCTTGTGCCGAGCTTCTTCCTATTTTCAAAAAGGAAATTTTTATGTGGATGGTTCGAAAGGTTAACGTTCACAATAGGTGCCTGTAGTGAAATTTTTCTAATTTTCTCCATGCTAGTCAGGAACTGGCCAATAACTTCTGGATCATTGCTACTTACGCTATGCCCACCAACGATAAAAGCACGATATTGTTCGCCATTATCTTCAACAGTGAAGTCTAAGGAATAATCACCTTCCGTGTGGCCAGGTGTGAGATAGAACTTAAACTCATGTCCACCAATAGCCATAGAGCTATCGCTTTTTATCTCTATGTCTAAATTTGGAGGAAGGAACTTGTTCTCACCTTCGCTTTTGTTTGATTGCTGTATAGCTAGTTCATGAGCGCTTTTGGTCATCACGACTTTGGAACCATACTTCTCTTGAAGTAACTGGGCGCCTCCAACGTGGTCAGAATGCCCATGAGTTACCAATATGTGCGTTATTGGCTTATCTTTTAGCCCTAGCTTCTCTAGGTTGATAGGTATCCACTCAGAGTAAGGGAAGTCAAGCGTATCAATGATAACGAGTCCGTCGTCTGTAGCAATGGCATATGATGAGACCCACTTGTCTCCTACATAATAGACATTATCAAACATTTGAAATGGTTCTACATAACCGTTCTTATCATTCATTGCTGGAACATATTGACTTAAGGAAGCAAAAGACGAAGCACTGAAAAGTAAACCTACAATAATTTTTTTCACGAAATCACACACAAATATATCCTTAATAATTTCTTATAGAACCTCGCGGATGAGAAAGCTCTAAACGATTTTCAGAGGCAAATACAACTGCAAATACTTTCTACTTAGCTTGAGTTTTAGCTGACCGAATCACTTGTAAACTCGAATCCTATTAACTGCCTATGTATTCATGATTCTTTTAGAGGTTAAATAAATGAACTCAATTGAAGCAGAGTCATGAAGCTTCACTTGAGGTTAGCGGCACAGCACAATGTGATAAACCTCTTTCAAGCAAACATTTGAATGCGATTTTTCCAATTTAAGACATGTTCAATAAATGCATCAACTCTTGCAGGCCTTTTATCGCGGTCTCGATACATAATGAATACTTCTTTACCCGAGCATTGCCATTCTGGCAACAAAGGCAGCAGGTTATGTTGATCATGATTTAGCTCATGAAAGTAATAGGTTGGAATCCAAGCAATTCCTAAACCATGGATGACGGCGTCTCTAACTAGTAGTACATCATTTGAAGTGAATTGAAACTTTAGCGGACGATCAAATGTTTCATTGGTGATTTGATTAACTAATTTCCATTGGCTGTCGTTGTTTACCGTAATTAGGCGATGATGAACAAGTTGTTCTGGATGGGTAATCGGTTGGTGTTGTTCTAAATAGCTTCGTGATGCACAAAGCGCAAATGGAATCGACCATAATTTCTGAGCAATCCAGTCTTGTTCAATAAGATCACCAAGACGAAAACTAACATCGACACGGTTAGATACAAGATTGATTTTTTCATTCTGTACATCTAAATCGATACATATCTTCGGATGTTGCTCTGCAAATTCATAAACGCACCGCTTTAACCACATCTGTGTCATGTTAATTGGCGCTGATATTTTGATCGTTCCGCTTAAAGACTGACGCTCAGTCGCAATTCTCGATGTCACATTATTTAAGCTAAGAAGTAACGGCTCACAGAGTTGATAATATTTTTCGCCATCAGTTGTTAACGCAAAGTGGTGTGCACTGCGGTTAAATAGTCTGCAATTTAAGTTTGTTTCCAGCCTTTTTAACTTCCGGCTTAGCGTGGCTAACGGGACATTAAGACGCTCAGATCCTTGTGTTAGGCTTTGATAGCGAGCAACAGAAACGAATAACAAAAGGTCATCCAAAGAGTGACGTTCCATATTTGGGATTAACCCTCTTAAATTTGGCTATTAAAAATCAAATATGAAATATATAGCATTATCGCGTCAAGTTAATTTTTATCAGGAAGATCTATGTCTAAGCATTTATCAATTTGGTGCGGTGTTGTTGTCGCTATCTTTTTTTGGTCTAGTAACTTTAACGTAATAAAGGCTATTAATAGCGATGTCTCTCCTTTGGATTCAGCGACGTTACGATTTTCCGTTGCAGCTTTAATACTCTTACTGATAAGAGGTACTAAACGCTCTCCATATGGAGCCAAACTCACACGAAAAAGTATGTTGTCGTTGTTTGTTATAGCAACCGTGGGTGTAACTATCCAAAACTTCTCTATTTTCTCTGCAATGAGATTTACTACCCCAGTTAACGCAGCTGTTGTTCAGGCAAACCTACCACTTGTCACTATCTTGTTGTCGGGCGTTATTCTCAAGACTTCCATTTCGGTTAAAACTATTTTAGGTGCACTAATCAGTTTTTGTGGAGTGGTAATCGTCATTACAGGGGGAAATATTCATTCTATTAGCAGCAATAGTAATATTGGTGATCTATACATGTTATTTGCTTTAATTAGTGGGTGTTTATACACAATTCTAGCGAAGCGTTTAACATCTCATATCCCAGTAACTCAGCAGTTACGTTGGGTGTTAAGTATTGGTGCCATTCAAATGGTCGCTATAGCGATGTACCACGGCGACTTTAGCCGTAGCTTAAATGCCATAACATTTAAAGACCTAGCATTAATAGCTTACATGAGCCTGTTTGGAACTTTGATTGCTTATTACTTTTGGATGAAAGGCGCTATCGTTCTTGGTCCAGATAAGATGTCTCCATTATTTAATATTATGCCGGTATTCACTCTACTGATTTCGTTCATTTCTGGTGAGCAGGCTCAATGGGAAAATGTTTTAGGCGTCTTTATCGTTGCGGCTGGTGTGTATATAGGTAACTCAGCACCTTTTGCTCGTTTACGGAAGGTGGTGGAGTAAAAATAGACGCCAACCTTAAGTCGCATTATTTAGAGCAATACTTTGTTAATTGGCATAAGTTTTCTTGGTTTCCAATAGGTACATTTTTTCGCTTTCGTCGTTCACTCTTTTATCCAACTTTATTGAGTGCATGTCGAAAATCTTCAATCTTTTGCTAAGAGCGTTTTTTACTATGTAAAAAACAAAGGAGAATGACCATGAAAAAACGACTCAACTATATTGAAGTAGCGCCAAAAGCAATAGAAATCCTATACGCTCAGGAAGCTTACTTCCATGAACAATTTAGCCAATCAGAAACTATGAACATGATCATATGGGAACTGGTTAAGTTACGCATATCGCAAATCAATCAATGTGCATTTTGTATCGACATGCATAGTAAAGATGCGCTTAAGTTAGGTGAAAAGCCGGAACGCATATGGGGGCTTAGTGCATGGAAAGATATGCCATTCTACAGCGATGCAGAACACGTTGCACTAGGTTGGGCTGAATTACTAACTGCTGGCCTACCAGTAGATGATGATACCTATCAGCTGACCTTGAATACCTTCGGAGAAGAAGCTATGGTCAACCTAACAATTGCAATCAACGCGATCAATAGTTGGAACCGAATAGTTAAGGCATTTAAGCCAAAGGTTGGAGTCTATAAACCTCGATAATTCTATTTGACGGTTCTTACTTGTAAGCCACTGCTTATACCTCAACTTAATAGGATGAAAAGTACATGTGTATCACTTTCTCATTTAAGTTGAGGTTAAATAGGATGATTCATTTGAACTTAGAATTTGATATTTTAAAACCTCAAAAGGCTTTAGCTGGCTATGTTCAAGCCATTTGGTCAGCATCCGTCAAACCTGATACGACGCAAACCGTACGTAAACAATTACTCAGTGATGCTGGTACAGGTGTGGTATTCATTTTACAGAATGAAGTACAAATGGATGGTGAGTGGCAAACGCCAGGGGTTGTCCTACTACCTATAAGCATTCTGGCACATCAGGTCTGCCTACCGCCAGGTGCGGTGATGACTGGCGTACGCTTTCATCCTGCTGTTAGTTATCAACTATTTGGTAAACGTCTAGAACAGCTATTGCGGATTCAAGACGACCACCCTTTGGCTTCTTCTGCGCTAGCAACATTTGAGTCTCTGCAAACAGCGCGTTCGCCATATGCAAGGATTTCTACGTTATATCGCTGGGTTCAAACACTGATTGACGAATATGAACCGCGGTATGTCGGCCACATTATTGACCAACCTACAGGGACCATCAGTCAGCGCCAGAGAGAGCGCAATTTTCAGAAATGGTTGGGGATTACTCCTAAACATTACCAACGCATTAAACGAGTTAAGCACACTTTAGAGCAACTCCGAGCGCAACCCGATCTTACTTTATCGGAGTTGGCGCTAGAGCAAGGTTTTTCCGATCAAGCACACATGACTAGAGAGTGTAAGCAGATTGCGCGCATGACACCGAAGCAGTATGTCCGAAAGAGAAACCTCTAAACCTTATTAGCTTTCTACATCAAACCCAATTGATTCAGAATCGACCATATACTTGTTACAATGTTCGATCATATATCACCTACTTTTTCGATCGCTCATTCAAGCTTGATGTGAGTTGGTTAGCTCGCTTTTGATGCCGCGTGCCGCTCTACCATAAACGCGATCGCTTCTTCATTTAAGCAAGATTTGCTGATGTATTGGCGTTGTTTACCAAGGTGAAGGATAAAGCCCAAATCGGTTTGTTCGAGTTGGTCGATTTCACTCCAAGCGAGGCTGCGATCGATTTTACCGCTTTTATAGCGCACGCCATCTGCATTAACTTCAAACACTACTTTGCTGCCACGGCTTGAACTGATGGTTTGACGCCATAGCCACCAGGTTCTTTTGAAGTAAACGCTGCACGCTTCAATCACACTCAATACGATAAAGAACCAACCGACGTAACCGTTAGGTAGCAGTTCAAACTCCAATAAAACCACACCAAAGATAAGAAACAGCATCCCTTTTAGGTACGCTTGTGGGAACTTCGTTGGCTGGCTAGTTTGATCATAACACTCAGCAAAGAAAGGTTTGTCGAGTATGTATTCTGTAGTGAATTCGAAATCTTTAGACATGTATGGTTACTTCAAGGCTTCTGTAAATGAGTAATCTTGGTTGCACTCTCGCAACACCTGCATTGTAGCGCTTCTCGGGATTTATCTTTAGTCCTTTTGATTTTGTTTTGTAAATCAATGATACCGCCACGCCAAAAGACCTCGGTGCACTCGCCAAGATCAAACAAGGCGAACCATTTGGCTCGCCTAGTTAATTAATGACCTATATGACTTATGAGGTTTTCTACTTTAGAGGGTCGTTGTCTGGCAATGCACTGTGTATCCAGACTGCCAGTCGGTGTTTGATGCTTGCGCCGTCTAGCTTGCTTTCCGGTAATGGGGTGATCTGTTTGGCATCAACCAAGAATAGGTAAATCGCTTTTACTCTTAGAGGTTGTGGTGACTGAGGAAGGTCAAAGCCTTGTAGCTTCGCCATCTTCCCACCAATATCTAGTGCCTTCTTAACCAGTTTGTCTTCATTGTGAAGTTTGGAGCTTTTTGACATTGATAAATCCTCTTCTTCGCTTCAATTAAGAATACATGAAGTGTCACGTATGGCGTGTTAGTAAGCTCGCATATTGATAAGTTTATGCCTTCTTACCGAGTAACTGATTGAAAAACGACCTTAATTCGTCATCACCAAGATTGAGCAGGTAGTCACCAACATACCATTCAACAATCGATTGATTTGGATGTGCCGTGACTTGCGGGTTACCAAACCAAATGCCCTTTTCCGTGGCAAACGTGTATTGGAGTTCTTTCAACTCTTCACAGCTAAATGGCAGGATAAGGTGCAACATGTTTGCTTGAGGCTGGGTTGGTCTTACCGCCAAAGGTGGGAACTCTTCAATGATCCTGTAGATCTGTTTTGTTCGCTCAAATAGAACCGGCATTTGTGACAACCTTTCATCAAACTGCATTGCCGCAGACACCACATAAGGTGTTCTGTGATACAGGTTGCCACCTTGCCGCTTCATCCACAATGAAGCCAGTTCAATGAACGACTTTGAGCCAAGCAACATAGATCCACCCATGCCGTTGATGCCTTTGTAAAGTGAAACATAGGTCGTATCAAAACCAGCGGCGATCTCGCGGTATTCTTTCTGATAGTAAGCTGCGGTTTCCCAAAGTCTTGCGCCATCCATATGGAGATGAATTTTGTTTTCGGCGCAGTACGCTTTGATTTCTTCCAGTTCTGACCATGAAGGTAGCTGACCACCAATTTCTCTCATCGGGAGTTCATAAAGAACGGCTGCGATTTCATCCGGCCACGCAGTGAGATCCTCAAGCTTCCATGTTTGATAAGGGTTCCCTACTGGCAAAATACTAAAACGATGTTGAAGCTGGTAGCCTTGTTTTTCATACACAGGAATATGGCTAGATGCGTGCATAGCGACAATAGGATTACGCTTTTGTCTTGTGACAATTTCGAGCACTGTTGGCTGCGTCATCGTCCCTGTTACAACAAAAAGCCCTGCCTCGTAACCCAGCAGATCGGCAACCTTTTTCTCGAAGGCCTGAACCGTTTCGCCCTCGCCGTAGACATCGTGATTGACGTTGTTTTCTTCGCACCACTTTGCCATTTTCACAAAGTGTTCGGCTGGAGAATCTTCTTTATTACCAGGGAGATGGGTATGACAAAGCTGTTTTAGGTGGGCACTCATTGTTCTGTCCTTTGAATCAAAGTTTCAACAATGTAACTTGTTAAAACAGAGGCGTAAACTGCATTTTCGCGATGCATTTTCTGCTTATGCTTCCATGCTGAACCTCCGATTGGACATAGATTTAACTTAAGAGTGATTTACGCAGAACGAAGATCATGCTCACCGTAAACAAGCCATTTCGGTAAATATGCGGCTTCTGGAATCGTCCAGCCATACTTATCGTATGCTAATGCAGCAAGACCAGTCAGTTTCAGAGAAACATTTCCTTTTGGCGAATAGCGAACATCTTCATTCATGTAGAACTGGTAATGCGCCTCTAACGCATCCCTCAGTGCCTCTTGATAATGTGCCTCATCGCCATCGATAATGGCAACAAACACATTCACAAATGGAATAAACAAAGAGTGTACATATGGCACTCTGGTTGATTCTAAGTATTGCGGGGAGGATTTCTCCATCACAGTTTGCAATAACTCTGGTAACGCTGATGAATTGCTAAATACACCGTTAACGAACTCGACTAGCGCAACATCGAATGGATCTTTTAAACGCACTAACGACTCATCCATGATGGTCATCAGCTCTACGCAGCGCCAATCTCTCGCGGCCATCGCTAAACAGATTTCATCCAACCAAGCATCCATCGTTCCCCCTGCAATAGAACGGTTACCTACTTCCGAAAAATGTCGTTGCCCAACGGAGAATTCAACCACTTTGTCTGAATGATTGGCCAGCAAGTACACGTTATTCAGTAACTCAAGCGCTCTTTTTATATAAGCTGGTGAGGCCTGATGTTGTCCGTATTTTGAAGCAGTGAAGAATGCATCAAGCGAATACCAAGCGTCGCCTTTCATTCTTTTGAGAGGTTGTTGATAAAAGGACTGCTTTTCATCAAGCATTTTTTCCCAAAAGCTGTAGAAACGTTCGTCTTATTCACGAAAAATACGCAATTTTCTTTCTTCAGGTATCTCTAAATAGTGATTTTTCATTTGTTCCATCGTTCCCTAGCCTCGCATTATAAGTTGTTCTAATTTTTTGCCGTGATGACATTCATCTTTAAAATCAAGCCGTGAATGATGCCGAAGTGGATTTATAAAATCAATTTATAATCAGTATTTTATATCGAAAGTTAATGCTTAATTGAAATGAATCGAAAAGCCGAAAAACATTTGAAATATAAGGCTACCGCACAAGCCGCGATGGGTAAGCCAGAACGTGCCTGTCCATAAACAGTGGACGACGAACACTGACTTTGTGGAGTAAAGATAGACAGATATTCACCATTGTGTTCGCCTTTCTTTTTCTGTCGCTTTCAATAATACTCTTGCGCAATATTACTCAGCTGGAAAATTTTATGCCTCAAGCAAACTCTGTGGTCGTACTCGACTTTGAAACCACAGGTCTCTCTCCTACTTTAGGTGATCGCGCAATAGAAATTGGTGCAGTAAAGTTAGTCAATGGCGAGGTTGTCGATAGTTTTCAGCAACTCATGAATCCCGGTTTCAGAGTGAGTTCTTTCATTGAGAACTACACCGGCATTACCAACAATATGTTGCGATCGGCACCAAGCTGCGAAGAGGTAATGGCGTCATTTAGTGAGTTCATTGCTGGCGAGAACCTTGTCGCTCACAACGCGTCCTTCGATAAACGATTTTTAGATGCAGAGCTTGAACGAATCAACTGTGGTTATTCGGGTGAGTTTGCTTGCTCCTTACTGGTAGCAAGACGGCTCATTCAAGAAGCCCCATCACATAAGCTAGGTGAACTTGTTCGCTATAAAAATATCGACAACGACGGTGTTTTCCACCGTGCACTAGCCGATGCGCAAATGACAGCCAAGCTTTGGCTCTTAATGGTCGAAGGGATAGAAAACTCAGGCGTCGAAAAACCAAGTTTTCAGTTGATGCAAACGGTCAGTAAAACAGCCAAAGGAAAAGTCGACCTGCTACTCGCCAAAAGCCGTGCGTAACACCCTCCGAACTAAAAGCTGATTCTAGTCTCTTCGACGTTTAAGTGATTTTCGATATACATGCGATATTGGTTATATCTGTCACTATCGCAGTGCTTCTTTTTCAAAACAAAGATCGCCTGGGTCACTCTATCCTCCAAAACTTCTAAAAAATCGTGAATTATGTCTCACCGATTTAGATACTCGCTATAGTCATTCGAGACAATACGCAACAATTCGAGGTGTATTCACTGACTACTGATTTGTAAGCGATGATCAACAATGTTTTTCTGTTCTTAGAACAGTTTGCAGCTTTACTCATACTCGTACTGATTTCTGTTTTTGCTGTTGGCTTTTTATTTTTTGGTAAGGAAGCTCAAGAGTTTACACCAAGCATAAAAGGACGTATTACGAAGAACGATACTCCCATAAAGAATGCAAATGTAGTACTTAACATTCGGTCAGCAAATCGTTCTTTCGAACGTAGCTTCACCACGAATACAAATGGGGAATTCAAGTTTGATCCTGTTTTCAGAAAAAGGAACAAAGTTCTAAGTATTTTCGATGGCCTATTTCAAACAATATGCAGTGTAGAAGTGACCACAACCGTTGCCAATCAAAAGGTTGTTATTTGGAAAGGAATTTTCAGGCATCATGTCATCGGTATGAAGGAAAGAGTAAATATGTCTAATTTAAACTGCGAAGCCACCAACCCCATCAGAAAGTTTGAATTTCAATCCTATGGGGATTCCGTAAGTAGTCAATGTGACTTAAGTGATTACTTAAAAGTAAACAGATAGAGTAATGTTTACTCTATCAAACTCCTCAACTTCCTAATCCGAACGCGGTAGATCGCTGGTCTCACCAACCAAACTGGCTTACTATGCCAGGTACCTAAAACGCTTTGTGAGTCACTCATGAGCAGAAAAAATAACAAAAACCTCAGCATTCTTCTTAAACTCAGCACCTTTATTGCACCTTATAAATGGCGGGTTGCGGCAGCCTTGGTTGCCCTTGTCGCGACAGCAAGTTTGACGTTATCCGTTGGCTATGGAGTGCGCATTCTTATCGACCAAGGCTTTGCTCAGCAATCATTGCAAGAGCTCACCAATGCGATTCAGTTTATTGTCGGTGTCACATTGTGTATTGCCATTGGGACTTTCTTTCGCTTTTACCTTGTCTCTGCCGTAGGTGAGCGCGTTAGTGCGGATATTCGCCTTGCAGTGTTTAACCATGTGATTACGCTGCATCCGAGCTATTTTGAGACTAACAGTAGTGGCGACATAATGTCGCGCCTGACTACCGATACCACATTGCTGCAAAGCATTATTGGTTCATCGTTCTCGATGGCGATGCGTAGCGCTTTGATGTGTTTTGGTGCCATCATTATGTTATTCGCTACCAACGTTAAGCTCACGCTGATTGTGCTTGCTTCTGTGCCTTTGGTTTTGGTACCAATTTTGTTTTATGGACGACGCGTGCGTGCGCTCTCTCGCAAAAGTCAGGATTCAATGGCCGATGTCGGCAGCTACGCTGGAGAAGCGATAGAACATATTAAAACCGTGCAAAGTTTTAGCTCAGAGTCGCATGAACGAGCGGCTTTCGCTGTCGAGGTGGAAAAAGCTTATGAAATAGGTAGACAGAGAGTAAAGCAGCGAGCGATCCTGATATCAGGCGTTATTGTGATTGTGTTCAGCGCGATTGCAGGCATGCTTTGGGTAGGCGGCAGCGATGTGATTCACGGAAAAATGTCTGCGGGTGACCTAGCCGCATTTGTGTTTTATGCCATTATGGTTGCCTCATCGACTGCAACCATTTCCGAAGTCATGGGTGAATTGCAAAGAGCCGCAGGTGCTACCGAACGGCTGATTGAGATCCTTCAAGTAGCCAGTGATATTAAAGCGCCAAGCAACCATTTGCCTGTCCGTGCCGACATGCCTGCTGAGGTTAACTTTAATTCGGTGAGTTTCAACTACCCTTCTCGCCCAAATCAACCAGCTATCAAAGAGTTAAATCTAACTGCTGAACAAGGAAAAGTGTTGGCGTTGGTCGGCCCTTCTGGTGCAGGTAAAACAACGCTATTCGAACTGCTGCAACGCTTTTATGACCCACAACAGGGGCAAGTGTTGTTTGGTGGCGAAGACATTCGACAGTTCGATCCAAACGAGCTTCGACGCCAAATGGCACTCGTACCTCAACAACCAGCGCTGTTTAGCCATGATGTGTTTCACAATATTCGTTACGGCAATCCAGAAGCCACGGATGAACAAGTTATCGAAGCCGCGAAAAAAGCCCATGCCCATGAGTTTATTGAGAAGCTTCCCGAGGGCTATCACAGCTTTTTAGGGGAGCGCGGCGTTAGGCTATCGGGCGGACAAAAGCAGCGTATTGCGATTGCTCGCGCGATTCTAAAAGATCCAAAAATCTTACTGCTAGACGAAGCTACCAGCGCCCTTGATAGTGAAAGTGAACATCACGTTCAACAAGCACTTGAAGCTCTAATGAAAGGACGCACAACGCTGATTATTGCTCATCGTCTTTCGACTATCCAACATGCGGATAAAATTGCGGTGCTCGACAATGGCGAGTTAGTCGATGTCGGTAACCACCAATCATTAATGCAAAGCTGTGAGTTGTATCAGCGACTTGTGGCATTGCAATTTAAGCACTTGGAGTAACGCCTAGTTAAGCGTTCAAAAGTAAGCAAAGGCGGACCAAATAATTTAATAACAGGAGTTTAACGATGTTTTTGTGTCAGTCCAGCGAGCCTTGGCGAGACTAAGAATCTAGCTCTGAGTGGTTAATGAGATAATTTAGACCATGAAGAGCTAGGATAGAAGATCCCACATCATGTCCCATCGTCGCTGTACAAGGTGACGAAATACAAAAGATGCCACTCGCAGTTAAACGAGCGGCATTAAACCAAGCAGCTCGCCTTTTAACAAAGGAATTCCAGTAAGAACCCAGTAACCAGCGTATTCTCCCTTCAACTAGAAATACTCGTTCACAACTACCATATAAAACCCAATCAACTTCATTTGTAACAATTCAGGTTTCAAAAATAGGAAATCATTACTGAAAAAGTTTACCGCGTTTTGTGTTGCTATCTATGGTTACAATGTTTGAGACATCAATGCCTTCAAACCAAGCAACACAAAAGCGGCACCGATATGAACAGCGAAGCGAAACAACTATTTTCTTATCTATGTCAGCGATACGATGCGCTTTCTCAAGAGCTTGAGTCTCGCCCTTTTCCTGAATTTTCTGAGACTATTACTCATCCTCTTGGGCACTGTTTAGTCCGTTGCCCAGCAGGTAGCCAACGCTTTTCTATTGTAGCAGTCAACTTTGCACCCTCCGTTCGCGGGCAAGGCGTGCTTACTGCATTTATCGACTATATCAAAAGCAATCCTTACCACTACCAAGGTGTTGAGGTTGCAATCATTGAAAACAAGAACTTAGCTAAACGGCTTTTGTCTCTTGGCTGGAAGTACAAGTCCCTGTTTGGCAAGATTTTCTTCGCTAGCAAGCCGACCCTAGTAAAGGACTTTCAGTCTACGTAATGGTTACTACGACACCGCATCGGTATCCAAAGTAAAGCCATCACTCAAAATCCGTAAGCATGTTGAAGAAAACTTGGCGATCTTCTGCAGTACTTCCTCGATGAGCAGTGTATTCAACGTGCGCGTCTGCGCTGGCTTTTGGGGATAGATTGATGCCCCATAACGCATTAATTTGGTTTGGTACGATGGAATAACGCATATCAACAATTCGCATTTCATTATTCGGATCCGTCGCTACAAAACCGTTTGAAAACCAACGGAAACGTTCGATGTCTCTTGCTTGTTGCGATTGCGGGTTTAGCCACGGAAATTGCTCTTTTATATTTAACTTTGGAGTTGATTCGCCAGGGTAAATTTTTATTGAACGCCCCACCCTTACGGCATCTACATAGTAGCTCTCTTCCGTTTCATAAATTAGTTTCCAAACCAAAAGATTGCTGAAACTTGGTTTGGCTTTTAATTGTATAGCGTTGTGTTGTCGCTCTTTGACGATTTCCCAACCAGCTACTTCTGCTCTATCTCGCTGGATCATTCCAAGACTTAGGTAAGCCAGGCACCATAAAAATGCAATGCGGGCATAGTTTGGGCTTCGCTTCAGTGCAACAAACAAAAGCAATATTAAAATAGGGAGTGTGAACGCGGGGTCGATTACCGAAATAGTGTTCCAAGCATAACGCGTGTTGCTTATCGGCCATAGAAGCTGTGTTCCATAACTGGTGCATGCGTCTAATAACGCATGGGTACTATAACCAAGCGCGCAGTAAAACCAACTCTGCCGGAAGCTTAGTCCTCGCTTTTTTGCGAACAATGGATACAACACCAAAGCACAAATGAAACTACCAAACGGGATAAACAAGAGCGAGTGAGTAAATTGGCGATGGTATTCCAAATACAGCAAAGGATCAGTTGAAGAACGGATGAGCACATCTAAATCCGGAGCCATCCCAGAGACCACGCCCAACACGCCAACAACTGCAAGGTTTCGCTTGTTGCTCACTGCCAGTGGCAAAGCTGCACCCAATAAACCTTGCGTTAACGGATCCATCGTTCACTTCCTTTAGATAGATGAAGCTCAGCTGGAAAGCGTGAACGCTCAATAGTCGGTTCCAATTTAAAAACCAGAAGGTTCTTCGACATAAATTATCCGCATTTAAGTGGAAAACAATACACGACTTAGTCATGCATTTGCTTGTTTAGCAACAAACACCTTGATTTAGTGTAAGAAGGAATCACGCCGTTCGCTAGTGAACGAACAAATCTGAGTCTAGGCTTGTTTGGTATTTCAAACCCGAAGGTTTATCTGACGCGAAAAAACAAGGCGAACCAAATGGCTCGCCTTGTTTCTAATTTACTGAACGATAAACGACAGGTGTTTAGTCTTGAGGATTCTCTTTCGCGTTGATTTCAGCGTAAGTGTGCAGCAGCTCCGTCAATGTTTTTACCCACGCAAAAACATCCGAAGGTGCATTTTCGATTAGTTTTTCCACTAGAGCACAGTGTGTTTCTAGCGTGATGGCCTCTTCCAAACGGAATGAGATCGCGTAGAAATGCCAAAGCACCAATCGCGTCATTCGCTCGCTATTTTGCTTTGCGTTGTCTGAGTCATCAAACGCTTGTTGAATTTCACTCAGTGCGATTGCTGTCATGCGTAGCATTGCATCAAGACGTGCAGACAACATGCGGTCTTCACTATCCACTTCTTCTTGATCAAAAGTGAACAGCTCATTCATCACGTCTTCTGGCACCATTTTACTGATCATACGAGCACTAAACTCTTCCAGCTCATGGCGAGGCATAGTTACAAGACAATCGAAGGTGTAATCACGAAGCATAAAATCACTCTAGGTTAGAAATCAATTTCAGCCTCGCATTCTAAATATTGAAATTTCAATTGCCAGTGTTAATTTCTATCCATCTACGAAAAACTACAAAACACCGTTGATTGCAATACCAACACCAATCCGCTGCTGATTATGATCATAGTCGATCAAGCTCTTACCATAACCCGCTGAGTATTGTGCGTACCCCTGAACTTTGCCCCAAATCGGAAATGACACACCCAGTTCTGCAAAACCCTTATGTGTTTGAAAGTTCTGGCGACCTAAAAAGGTAAACTCGTAACCATTCCACTTGTAAGCACTCGATAGCTCAAAGTGTCCCATATAGTCTTCGATATCCGGGTTATCATCACCTTTGGGATCATTAGGCGATGTCTTTTCATCTTCAGGTATACGCCACCAAGGCTGGATAGAAACCGCAAAATTGTCTTTTGCAAAGGTTACGTTGGCATAGACACGGTTCCAACTGCGCGATAGCTCCTGTCTCTGACCGTTAGACTCATGTTCAATACCAAAACCTAACCAAGTCGAACCATCAAGTGGTATCCAGTCAGTTGGGGTGTAGTAAAAAAGCTCTGGACGATAATTGGTTTCACGGAATGGACGAGATGCTGCACCCGTGTATACCTGCCAAAATGATTTAAGAGTCATTCCAAAAAACAGACCATCGCCATCAAACAACAAGTCATCATAGTTCATTGGTACTTTAAAACTGATTTGGAACTCCGCCTCTTCCTTACGCAGTTCATCGCCGTATTTGGTGTCGGCATACGCGCGTTTATTTACTCGATCACTGTACGTAAACGGAAGAATATAGTTAACGCGATGCGCGACTAGGCTAAACGGTTCGAACGCGTTTTCTCGTTCTGATTCCAAACGCTTGTCGACCAAGCTTTCCTGAAGTTCTTCAGGCTCTTCAATTTCTGGATCTGCGGGCACTGTGCTGGTTACTGTGTCAAGCTCACACTGCACGCGAATGCTCTTTATGGTTTCCTCACCTTTGCTTTGCTTTATTTTGTCTAGCAAACATAAATCATAAGCACTGGCTGTTTCTCCCATCGCAACTGGCGCTGCCAATAAACTCAGTATTGATATCCCTGCCACTTTTGAAGCCATCTGAAACCCTTAATATTCTTTATGTCAAACCAGATAATTTTAGTTTTTCTTGGTAAACCGCTTGCCATTCTGACGTTAAGGCAATGTTAAATGTCCGCCGACTTTACGTCTTGGATAAATGCAACAGACTTTAGACATATCGGTCAACTATGATCAAAGCGCAAAAAACAACCAAGAGTTGAGCATCATAGATAAAAACCACTCGTTTGCATGATGCTCATGTTCTCTATGCAAAATACTGGCTCGTAACTTTGATTGCAAACCCGGCTATGAATAAACCCAAACCATAACCCAAATGCGCCAATGTGCTAAGAAAACGGGCTTTCCAAGGTGTTGGGGTTTTACTCGCAGCAAAACCAAATCCTAGACAAGGTTGAATGACCAAAAATGGGAAGATCAACGTTACCACGCCTGTAATTAAGCTGGGCATTAGACTGGGCTCTACCAACCAATGATGACCAAAAACAGTAACGTGAGCCAAAGCGAAAGTAACGCCGATGGCATAATGCAAAAACCAGCCAAGTGACTTTTCTCCCGGCATCGCCTCTGACGCCATAATTGGCGCATGCATAAACTTTCCTTGGGGCATGTACAAAACCCAGCGCGCAACCAACGCATAGTTTAATGAAGGAATACCAAACACTCTCCTTTGTAACCATGCCCATAAATCCATTATCAAAGTGGCACCAATCCCTATTAGCACAGCTTGCAATCCCATTAAAAGCAGCATTTTTCTCTCCTCAAGTTTTTGATTTGTTAAGGTCTTAGTTGCATGCTACAACTTAAAGCCAACTTGAAGTCAATGGGGAATAATATGGATATTGCAGAAGTGGTTAGAAAATCAGGATTGCCGACTTCAACGCTCAGGTATTACGAACAGCTGGGGTTAATTCGCTCGATAGGAAGGAATGGATTGAGACGCCAATATTCATCAGAGGTACTCAATACACTCAATTTAATTAGTTTGGGGCGTATCGCTGGAATATCGCTTAACGAAATGGCAGAAATGTTGAATCAATCAGAAGTTTCAAAGCCATATATCGATCGTGACTTACTAACGAAAAAGGCACTTGAGATTGATGAGCAAATAAAACGTTTGAAAGCGGTGCGAGACAGCCTAAACCATGTTGCCACCTGCCCTCATGAGTCACATATGGACTGTTCTTCATTTCAGAAGCTTATGAAGGTCGTAAAGCGTTATGTCCCCCAAAAACAGAGATAAACCGCTCTCACTACCTTCCTATTCTTGATTTAAAAGGAAGTAACTCGCGGTTGTGAGTTACTTCCTTTCATATTACTTAGCTTTCGCTTTTACGTACTTCTTCACTTTTTTCATCGCCATTTTTTGCTTTAACGGTGAAAGGTAATCAATGAACAAGTTACCAGATAGGTGATCAATTTCGTGCTGCATCACAATCGCCAAGAACTCATCGCTCTCGATTGTAATCGGGTTGCCATCACGGTCTAGTGCAGAAACAACAACTGACGTGTAACGCTCTACATCTGCGTAGTACTCAGGAACAGAGAGGCATCCCTCTTGACCAAGTGCTTTGTTTTCTCCGCTCACCACTTCTGGGTTAACCAAGATTAAAGGATCATTGCGTTCGTCAGAGATATCGATGACAACAACCGCCTCTTTTCTGCCTACTTGGGTTGAAGCTAAACCGATACCATTGCCCGTTGCGTAAAGTGTTTCTAGCATATCGTCTATCAGCGTTTGTACTGTCGATACATCAGTGACTTTTTCTGCTTTTACTTTAAGCCTTGGGTCTGGAATGGAGAGAATTTCGAGGACTGCCATACTTACCTTTCATATCTATAAATCGTAATTCGTGGCGAATTATACACACGTTTCTCGATACATAAACCTGCTAAGCTATCTTGCGTACAAGGCATAAACCATTAACTCAAACGACAACACAATAAATGGGTTTGCCTTTTAGACAAAAAATCCTACAAACAGGAAACTAAAACGCCAGCACATTATGGCTGGCGTCTTGTCATGATCCTAATTGAATCGTTTGTTGTATTTTATCTACTGACTTTCCTTGGCTTTGAGTAATACTCTAATCGCCATTTTCTCACCACTTTTTAAAATTAAGTAGGCGATGCCAATCGTTATTAGCATTATGATAGCAATAAAAATACTTACCCCACCGAGCTCAGATAATAAATAAAACGGAGAAATATCTAACGACATTAAGATAAGAGAGAACACTACCAAACTTGCTAAAGTCCACAGTAAAACAGCATACCATCTTGTTTTTGATGGCATTACATCTCCAGTCTTGTAGCCGAAGTAATAACCAACAATCATGGCTGGGATTAACGTGCTAAGAAAGCCTGTACCACTCATTTCTATCCCAACAATATATTCAATGGCCAACAGCAATGCAGCCCAACAAACGGACGCCAGACACAACAGAGACGTAACAAGAAGTACCGATGGTGGCTGGTTTATTTCTGATTCTGAATAGTTATTTTTTAATTCCACTTTCATTTCTTTCCATTTATTTGAATAAAATAAGCGTTTTAGATCATGCTTCCGCTTGGACAACCTAGAGAAACAACACCACAAGAAATACAACTTGTAGCTTTTTAAATAGTTTTATTTTCATTTAACCTAGATTCCAACTAACTGTTATTTTTTAAAACTAAACCCTCTCTCTCAAATTGTATATTCAATAAGTTTACTCATATGGGCCCAGTGCAACCATGTTAATACGTTCTATGTATCAGAAACAATTCATTTATTTCCAATGACACTAGTGAGATTATGCGACGTGATTGGAATCTCACTTAAGTTTTCATGGACCTATCGCGCTGAAAATTGAATCCTCTACCTGTCATAGAATAAAAAGCCGTCAAAACCAGTTGGTTCTGACGGCTTTTTATTTTCTATTACACACTCGATTATTGTTGCAGATTCGCTGTGGCTTCTACTGCTTTGTAGAAGTCCAGCACTCTCTGTTTGAGGTTCGATTAAAACCCTATAAAACATTAAGCCGCAATATTAATTGAGTTGTTCTATATAGCGATTCAGCTCTACCGCATATGTTTTTTGATCAATCGCAGTGTCACCTATTTCTTCATCTAGAAATCCAAGTAGCATTTGTGCACCACCTTCACCATTATTTAACGCTTGCGTCAAGTAATAGGCTGAAAGCACCTTATTTTCAGGTAAACCACAGCCATCATCATACAAACATGATCCTAAATAAAATTGTGCACTAGCCAACCCATCATCAGCAGCCTCTGAGATTAAAGAAAAGCCCCGCTTAACATCCATGACTTTTGGCTCTTTCAGAAGGATTACCCCTAAAAGCTCTTTACTATGAACATCATCCACTTCGATAGCTTTGATCAATAAAGACTTTGCTCCTTGCACATCACCTTGTTCATAAAATTTATTTGCTTCGCTGTACAACTGCTCTGGAGCTTCTCGGTTCTTAGTTAGGAGGCTTTCTGTCGTTTTAGTTACCTCAAACTTTGACGTAGTATCGTTACATGCCGTAACAAGGAGCACTACGAATAAAACGTTAACAATTCTCATGTTATTCCCATGTACATTTGATAAACAAGACTGCTGTCGAGTATGAATCGTCATACTGACCGCTTACAATTTGAAACTTTGTATTGATCGGAGCTTTAGCACTAGCTTCACACATATTGGCAATTTGACCACGAACATAAGCACTCGAATCAAAGTTATACTTGTCTTCTTGAGAAATTATACTTGCTAATGAAACTCTAGATAGTTGAGGAGCTTTCCCATATTCCCTTTCGACTTTCAAATACTTCACATTAACAATCAAAATGCAGCCAGATGATTCTAGATTTGCATTGTGTACTCGATTAGCTAGTACTCTAACGTTTTGTCGGATAATATCAAAGAGAAGCATAGCTCTGCCTTTCTGGTGAGAAGCGCGCTTTGACTTGCTCAAAGTTTTGCTGGTATTGCGCTTGTTTAAGTGTGTGTTTCATTCCTTTGAAACCAAACTCTGTCCACTTTGAATTTTCCAACAACTGACCTGTCAGATACGTCATCCAATACGCTTTGATGGTGTGTCCAAAATCATTGTGTTTCGCATCTGGCATCATTACCGCTTTGTGGTGTATCGCGCCATAAAAGCGCTGCTCTTTGACGGAATGGTAGTTATCTAGCATCACTTTCGTCAGCCATTGCAGATCTTGTTTCCACTTGGCTTGCGCTGGCGGTGGTAAAAGTGGCGCCGTTAACAACAGATAGCCATTGATCTGGTCAAGTTGAGCGACTAGCTCTTGCTGCTTCGCACTTTCCCCATCACCGTCTTTCAAAACCCACGCCAGACCGCGATCATCGCTTCGTCGGTATTGTTTAAATATAAACGCTTGCTGGTCGATAAGCGCTTGTTCGACCTTTGGATCTTGAGTCAAGTAGTAGTACATCGCCAAACCCACTAAGGCGTATGCTTGGTCTTGAGAAGTTCGTTGTTGCCACTCCATCCCCGGTTTCCCACTACGCGTAAAGCTCACAAAGCCGCCGTTTTTCTCATCTTGTAGATGATCAATCAGGTAATAAGCCCCTTTCTTTGCCAGCTCTAATGCTTGCTTGTCACCCGTAAGATGAAAAAGCACGCCATAAGCGTAAGTTTGGCGCGATTTCATGCGGGTGTATTCGCGATCGAAGTGCGGGCTAATCCACCCTTTGTTTAATTCTTCACACGGCTTTTGTGGGTCGAGAATGACACCGTTATCACAACGAAAAGTCGGAAAATTCCCCGCAGGTTGTCCATGCGCGCTTTCCATCATCCAATATGGGGCTAGGCCATTCGTCACATGGTTTAACCAATCATCCCCCGAAGGCAGGCCTACATCAGCAAAGCTGCTCATGCTCGTCGTTGCGAGCAATAAGGTAAGATATTTAAAAGACATAACACTCAATTAAGTTATTGAATTTTATCCAGTATAAATAACTCCCTTTACGCATATTGTTGTCGTGCTCACAATAGCCTTACGCATTTGTTTGCATCAATCATCTTTCAGCCTTGTTCGATGACTGAGCCGAGAATAAACGCTACTCTGTCTTCGACTGACATTTTGGGCACTTCGATCAATTGATAACCAAATTTGTGATAAGCGTTGACCATCTGTTGATACGTAGCCACCGTTTCAGAAAAATCTTGCTTTCGCTCTTCGTCGTTGCTGAATATCGACGTCCACGGTGGAAAAATGAATACTTGAGAATGATAACGAAGCATCTGGCAATGCGTGATGAGCTCATGCGAGATTGGAAGTTGTTCCAACTTACTGTAGCCATATACGTCCACAATACTGCGATCAAAAAACACGTCCCCTTGGTGGGCATTGAAAGCTCGGTAATTACTCACTTCTGCCTTCATCATTTCGTCTCGAAAAGCTTGTTTGTCATTCCAAGGTAATGCTGAACCGTGATTGGCAACCTGCGTTTGTATTATTTGACGGCCGGTTTCTGGCGCGCAGATAAAGCCTTGTATTTTTAGTTGTTCGATAACCGAGGTTTTTCCTGCACCGGGACCACCAGTGAATAAGATGAGTTTGTTCAAAATCTTTTCCTTATTTTTTTGTTTGAGCGAAGTAATGCGTGTACAGCCAAGAAAATTGGCATCATTTGGCGTTTGAAATTGGCATGGCATTTGGCACACCAGCGTTAAGCGAGATCGGCAATGGAAAGTTTTGGGATAGAAATGAGCAGTGAAAAATATTGATGAAATGAAAGCTTAAACGGCGTGTTCAGCGTTTATGAAAAACGGAGGAATTTTGAGCGAAGCAAACTTGCCCAAAATATTGGGTTGGGAAATGGAGAGATTGGATCAGCGGGTTAGCGCGTCAATTAGCTTTCTATATCAAGAAAATGGCACCTAAGCCTAAGAACGCAAAGAAACCGACGACATCGGTAACGGTTGTCAATACTACCGAGCCAGCCACGGCGGGGTCAATGTTAAACTTTTTCAACGTGAATGGTATCAACGTACCCGATGCCGCGGCCGCCAAACTATTGAGGAAAATGGCACAGCAAATAATAAGCGCCAATGGCAAAGAGTCAAACACCATGTAAACGACACCCGCGATCACCAATCCCATAATTAAACCATTAATGGTGGCGATTTTTAATTCCTTATTCACCAATAGCTTCAAGTTACTTTGGTGCAAGTGGTTTAGTGCGATACCTCGAATGGCCACCGCTAAGGTTTGGCTACCCGCGATGCCGCCCATGCTCGCCACGACAGGCATTAAGATCGCAAGCGCAACGACTTGCTCGACCACATTATCAAAAAGCCCAATGATGGCGGAGGCTACGAAAGCGGTCAGCAAGTTAATCACTAGCCAAAGTGCTCTTAACCTTGTCGCCACGCTTAATGGTGTGAACAAATCTTCTTCGCTTCGTACGTTTTCTGCCACTACAGCTTGTAGGCTGAGTTCGCGCAACGTAATCGCGATGGTCGCCATCGACAAGACGCCCATAATTTTGCCACCAGCCATGATAGGAAACCAATGTGCTCCACCATCAATCGAGACTTGTTTGCTGACGCTTTGAATCGTTTGAATATCTTCTAGAATTGGCGTAACTACGGTCAAGTCGGTAAGTTTGATATGATTTTCGTGCAGCAACAGGGTTTGCGGCTCTATCGTACCAATCACACCACTTGCATCACGCACAATAATCAACCGCACTGGACTTTGCCCACGTTTTAGCAGCTCGGTTTTGATGCCTCCTACGCTGTTTTTAGGGTTTGCGACCAGAAAGTGAGGCTCGGCATAACGTCCAACTTTGTTGTCTTCATACGACAATGCTTGTTGGATATGCGCGACAGACTCTTCACTTTGATCAATAAGGTATTCATCTACAAATTCGGTCGGTAGAAAGTCCGCAAAGATGATCAGTTCAGAATCCGTTATGTACGCCAAGCGTTCATGTTGTAAGTCTTTATTGAGTGATTGATGAATGTGCTTGGCGGTGTCGTATCGGAGCAAATTTAGTACCGTCCAATACTTCTCAGGCGGCACTGCTTCTATGACACGCTTACGGTAAGCAATGTTGACCGATTCCAAAATGTTCGCAATCTGTGCTTCTTGATAGTCTTTCAAAAAGCTCAAGTCTTCGGTCGATTCTATCGCTTTAATGATCTCAGCAAGCAAATGTGGCACTTTGCGGTTAATTTGCAATTGGTTGGAATCTATCATTACTTTTACCTATAGCTTTCACTACCACATTCGCCGCATTGACGATATGTGCTATCCGAAGGCATGAATTCTTGATGTTAAAATTCTAGGCGATAGTTGACTTAATTGCGGAATTTATATTTCGCTCGCAGAAACAAAACGCCTCTGCATCAGTTCATGGTATAGACTTGAATGTGTGTCAGGCTCATTCGCCTTGTTTGATAATGGAGTAATCAATGGCACCTGTATTTTTTCTGACTCAGCAGGCCGCCTTACCAAGTCGTAAGGTGCTTCGTAAAGTGATTCAATTTTCGACAGCGTTGGCTCAGCCTATTGTGGTTTTAGTGGAAGACCATCGCCGAAGTGAAGATCACGCATTCGCTCATTTTCTCAGTTTCAACTCTGACCATATAGAAAAAAGACAAGCTGAGTTTGAAGCTTGGACCTTAAAGTTCAACGCATTAATTGTCGAACTTTGTGAAGAAGAAGAGCTTGAAACACCAACGCTCTCTTACGAGCATTTCAAAGGGAGCCATTGGGTTGAGCAAGTTGCGAAACGACTTGTTGACCACACTGACTTACTGCTCGTGGGACACTTTAACAAACACGAGATTCAAACGATGCTCACAGAACTAGCACAACAAGATTGCGACTTGTTGCTACTGAGTGAGCGGTCATGGCCTTCTCACGCCAACATGCTTTGTGCAATCGACCCACTTCATCGAGGGGATGAAAAGTCGATAGTAGATAAAGCCATCGTCTCGCGAGGCTCAAAATTAGAACAAACCTTAAGCGGGAAAATGACGCTCGTTTACTGCCGATACGTCGCACCATACCTCTCTCGCTATCGTGCAGAGATATTAAGCAATCAAAAAGCAGGCATTACAGATTTTATTAGTGCGCAAAAGTTAACGCGAGTTCCATTACTATTACCGGAAGGAAACCCTGAAACGGCGTTACCAAAAGCAGTTAAGCAATCACAAGCAGCGATTTTGATTATGGGGGCATGTAAACGAAGCATGTCATCTCAATTTTGGTCTGGCAGCACTGTAGACACGTTACTTGATCAACCACCTTGTGACCTACTGTTGGTCAACAGTTCCAAGGGCTGACTAGGTATTCCCTATTAACCAACCCTTTCAATACCAAGCGCAGTTATTGGCTCTTTACATCTTCTAACTGCGCGGCTTCATGCTCTGCGTTCAAGGCTTGTTTCTGCTGCTGTTTTATCTCATCCCAACTGCGTCCCGACTCAATCGCAGATACACGCTGATCGTATTTGTTGCAGGCTCTTTCGAGTACTTTCTCAGGATCTATGCCCTTTTCTCTTTCCAGCGCTTTTAATACGTTAAGATAGTTCCACAACACATCGCCTAACTCGTCTTCCAAATGACAAAGGCGATCCTCACGAATCTCTTCGCGGACTTCATCAACTTCTTTGCCAATGGCCTCCAGATAAGTCTCTACGCCTTTAAACCAAGTGTTGGTTTGGTCATATTGAGATTTTCTCGTCGCAATTGCATACAGCTCATCAAATTTCTTCATTGCCTCTCCGTAGAACACGTTTTTATTTATGCCTTTTTAGGACGAATAAACTTCCCTTTAGCCGTCACTCTAACTTCGCTTTCGACCCGCAATTGAGCCACCAGTTGATATATACCGCGTCGTTCACCTTCACAGTGTGCAGTAATCGTGACTCGATCATCTAACTGAATAGGTGCATGGTAGCGCACATCCAACTGCGCCGTAAGGGCTTGAATGTCTCTAGATAACAAACAATGCGTCATTGCACCATCGAGAAGCGAACTGGCAATACCACCATGCAACAGGTCTGTGTAACCTTGATGACGCGGTAAAACGTGAAACTCTCCGACAACAGAACCATCGGCTAGGTATTGGTAGTTCACGGCCAAAGAGTTCGGATTCACATTAATTGAAGAACAAACCGCACATTGATGATGAGATTCGTGAGTGTAATGACAATAGCTGTTTGTAGACATGATAGTTACTCGGTTTCTCAAAAGAGAAATTAGCATATGCCAACAATTAAAAAGAAACGGCGAGTAATCTTTGTTTGCATGTTGCAGGGCCAGCAACCTCGCTTTTCATAACACTAAATAATCATTTTAATAATTAACGATAATTTCCAGTTTATTTAGAGTGGCGATATGGTTTGCATAGTGATTACGCAACGTTATGAAAAGGCGACTTATGAAGCTTCTCCACACGATGATCCGTGTAGCTGACCTAGACAAATCTATCGAATTTTATACAAAAGTTCTGGGAATGAGTGTTTTGGATCGTTTTGAAAACCAAGAATACCGTTACTCACTGGTGTTTGTTGGTAACCCTGATCAACCAGATGGCGCGACCATCGAGCTAACTTATAACTGGGATACCGACAGTTACGACTTGGGTAACGCATTCGGACACATGGCACTGGGGTCTGAAGATATTTACGCCGCTTGCGAAAAAATTAAAGCGCTTGGTGGCAACGTTACTCGCGAGCCAGGTCCAATGAAAGGCGGAGAAACTCACATCGCGTTCATTAAAGATCCCGATGGTTACCAAATCGAACTCATCCAAACTCACAAATAACGAGGTTTCCTATGACAGACGCATTATTTCAACCCATTCAACTTGGCTCTCTCTCATTAAAAAACCGTATCGTTATGCCTCCGATGACGCGCTCTCGTGCTTCTCAACCAGGTAATATCGCTAACGACATGATGGCGACCTACTATGCTCAACGTGCTGAAGCGGGCCTAATCGTTGCTGAAGGCACACAAATTTCGCCAATGGGTCAAGGCTATGCATGGACACCAGGCATTTACAGCCCAGAGCAAATTGCTGGCTGGAAAAAAGTAACTGATGCAGTGCACGAGAAAGGCGGCACTATCTTCGCGCAATTGTGGCACGTTGGTCGTGTGACTCACCCTGATAACATTGGCGGTGAGCAACCTATTTCTTCTTCTGCGCTAAAAGCAGAAAACGTGAAAGTATTTGTCGATAACGGCACAGACGAACCGGGTTTTGTCGACGTGGTTGTGCCACGTGAAATGACCAAACAAGACATCAAGAACGTTATTGAAGAGTACCGCCAAGCCGCACTAAACGCGATAGAAGCCGGATTCGATGGTATCGAGCTTCATGCAGCGAATGGCTACTTGGTTAACCAGTTTATCGATTCTGAAGCGAATAACCGCACCGATGAATACGGTGGCTCTATTGAAAACCGTCTGCGTTTTCTTGGTGAAGTGATAGAAGCGATGACGCAAGCTATTGGCGCTGAGCGTGTTGGTGTTCGTCTTGCACCATTCACTTCGTTAAATGGCACCGTTGATAGTACGCCAGTCGAAACCTACACCGCTGCTGCTGTGCTGCTTGATAAACTCAATGTGGTTTACATTCACATTGCAGAAGTAGATTGGGACGACGCGCCAGACACTCCGCACAACTTTAAAACCGCAGTTCGTGAGGCGTACAAAGGTACACTGATTTATGCCGGTCGTTACAACGATGAAAAGGCGCAACACGCGATTGAAAGTGGTTTAGCCGACATGATTGGTTTTGGCCGTCCGTTTGTTGCAAACCCAGACTTACCAAGCCGCATCAAGCATGGCTATCCACTGGCAGAACATGACCCTGCCACATTGTTCGGCGGCGGTGAAAAAGGCTTAGTGGACTACCCTGCGTACCACGCGGGTTAATTCATCTACGTAAAGCTGATTCGCAACTCGCGACAAACCAATAGCGAAACCAAAAGAACCTTGCTCTTCCCCCTGTAACGCCAAGATGCAGGGTTCTTTTTAGGCAAGCCACCAGAATTAACGTCTTTGACAAGATGTACAACCTCGACACGCAGAGCGCGTCGTTTTACTGAGCAAACTGCGTTGTACTTTACAGTAAGCATTCTTTAAAGCACGACGACCTGAAAACCAATCATCCGGTTTAGTGAGGATTAAGTAGCCGTTAAACCTCTTAACCAACTCGGTTCGATTGTTTTCGATAAATCGGCTATCAAACTCGATGTCGAAGTAATTCAAAGCCTCTTCGATACAAGTAAAGCTGGCAATTTTTTCCTGAATCGTATTCTCTGTCATCGTTTCTTTAGCGTAATCATTTTCAATGAAGTCTAAGTGCCTCGCGCTTTACGTTCTTTGATTTAGCGCTTCTTAAGATCATTCTTTATGGGGTTTCCATATTGAAATTCAATTTGGGAATTCGTTAACCCACCTAGCATTTTCATTTTGAAAATCACTTTAAGGCACTGATTTAAATAAACATTATTTCTGGTTCATATTTTGCTCTACTTCATTAAACGGAATGTTGGAGCAACACGATATGACTTACAGAGCAGAAGTAGACGGATTAAGGGCTATTGCTGTCACGTTGGTGATTTTGTTTCATGCAGGAGTTGAGCAATTCGCTGGTGGCTTTATTGGCGTCGACGTGTTTTTTGTGATCAGCGGCTATTTGATCACCACCATCGTGATTAACGACTTAGAAAACCAGAAGTTCAGCCTTGGTGATTTTTATGAGCGACGCATTCGTCGCATACTCCCCCTCTTACTGGTGGTGATCGCCGTCAGCTATTTGATGTCTTGGTGGCTATTTTTGCCGCAAGCACACAAAGACGTTGGTCAGTTCGCAGTGTCTTCCATTCTCTCTTCATCCAACATTCTTCTGTATTTGAAAGGCCACAATTACTTCGGTTTAGAAGATCAAGCCAATCCGCTGTTTCACACTTGGAGCTTGGGCGTTGAAGAACAATACTACATTGTCATTCCTTTGCTACTCATGCTACTCGCTCGTGGCAAAAACGCGTTTTACCTGACTTTTTTTATCACGGTATTTGTGCTGAGTTTGATGACTATTGTCTACGCGAGCAACGATCCTGATTTCGCTTTTTACATGATCTTCTCTCGCGCTTGGGAGCTGGCAACCGGTTCATTACTCGCATTAGTGATGAGAAAAGTCCAAGTTCAATCTAACGATACTCTAGCAACCATTGGCATCGTTTTGATATTGGCTTCCGCGCTTTTGTTTGAAAAATCGCAAGATGGCGCGGGCATTACGCTGCTGGTGCCGGTCATCGGTAGCGCGTTGGTGATTTTGTTTGCCTCTAAAGGCAATGTCTGCGGTAGATTACTGAGCCTAAAGTGGGTCGTGTTCGTCGGCTTAATCAGCTACAGCTTATACTTGTGGCACATTCCATTATTTGTCTTTTACCGCTACATGTTGGACACAACACAAGACGTCAATATCCCGCTTTACGTTATCGCTCTTTTTGTACTGTCTTACTTCACTTGGCGCTTTATTGAAAAGCCGTTCCGTAGCCGAAAAGCCATGAGCATGCGCACTGTGTCCGCGGTTATTGTGTTGTTGACGTTGCCCTTGCTAACGCTCGGCGTTATCGGTCATCAAAACGGTGGTTTTCCAGAAAGAAGCGCATTTTTCGAGGCCATGCGCGTTAACAACGGTTATGGTTTAGATTGCAACGGCAACACCAACGTTAACGATGTGTGCTCGTCTGCGCCGCAGCCCGCCATCGCTGTGTTAGGCAATAGTCACAGCATGGTTTACGTGAAGCGTCTATCTGAAGTAACACCAACTGGCGTGGTGCAACTTACTCAAGATTCCTGTGCGGTCGGTTATGTCGACATCCTAGAAGCTGCTGGCTCAATTTCTTGCCGACAGTTCTTCAATGAGGCTGTCGATACCATTCTAAGTACCCCTTCCATTCGTCGCGTTGTTATCTCTTCTAATTTCAATAAAGAGCTTTCACAAGCCGATTATGAAGCATCATTAACCAAATTATTGAATGAACTGAAAGGAAAGGAAGTGGTCGTTTTCGGTCCAACCCCTTCTGCACCGTTTGCGGTAGGAGAATGCCTTTGGAAAGCGCGTTTGTTTGGCGAGACAGAAGAGTCTGCCTGCGACTTTTCTCCCAAACAACATCACCCTCAAAACGTGGCGAAGTTAGTGAACTACTTTGAGCAATTTGAGCACGTTGAGTTTGTCGACTTGACCGATGCCATTTGCAGAAATGGCGTATGTCGAATGAGAGTTGGAGCAAACAATGCGATGTATACGGATGACAGCCATTTATCTTACAAAGGTGCTGAGTTGGTGCTTGGGCATTACCACAACAGTACAAATGAAGCGCAACAGTTCACTTACGACCGACAATAACCAAGGGAATAAACTTTTATGCTTCAGCGCTTATCTCAGGTAAGCGCTGAATGCTTTAAAGCAAGACAAAGCTAGGCGTCTATTTGAAAATGCGCGGATCAAACGCGAAATCGAGCTTTTCGGCTTTCTTGATGATCTCTTTCATTTTGGGATGATTTGGATTCACCACGTAGTTTTTATCACGAGGTGAAATCGTTGAAGGCACTTGCAGCGCGGCAAACTCTGGATGAGGATCATTGAGAAACTGATCACCAATGTACTGCGTAGACTCGCTCGCCGGTATTGCTCGCCACGTCACAGGGAGATCTTCTTCATCTAAGGTGGCGATGAGGTATTCTGGCATTTCAATACGATATAAATCGTAAAGTTTGGTGATAGCAGGATCGTTGTTTACGTGAACAAATACTTCCAACGAGCAAAGGGATTCCGAT
The DNA here is from genome assembly GCF_033339955.1 of Vibrio sp. 1731. Classification (NCBI taxonomy): domain Bacteria; kingdom Pseudomonadati; phylum Pseudomonadota; class Gammaproteobacteria; order Vibrionales; family Vibrionaceae; genus Vibrio; species Vibrio sp. 1731. The sequence goes on from NZ_JAWOVO010000018.1 coordinate 29,126, forward strand.
TCAGAGAAGTAGAGGGCTTCGGTTCCTTTTGAATTCCATCGCCCTCCAAACAACTTTGCGCCAACGGGGCTGAATGGCGTGTCAGCGAATTTCTTTTGTGTGAGACGATAGAGCTTCATATTACGAGAATACCCCGTGCTCTAAACGGCCGATCAAATCTTTTACGATTTCAAAATCCACCGTGGTCGAGACCATATCAAGTGGACGTTTTCCACCTAAGCCATACACATTCTCTCTCATCCATTTTAACGCGCGCTCTTCGTCGTCAAACAGTTCTGTCGCGAGTTTCAATAACATCGCTAATCGATAGATTGCATCACTTTCTTGCGTATTGAAGCGTTCATCGTTTTTTAGACGACGCTTGACCGTGCTGACAGGTATCAATGTGACGTTTTGAAACTCACTCTGAGAAAGCTTCACACGCTCAACAATATTGCGATACACCTTTGGCTCAAAGCCTTTGTGAACCGCATCAGTGCGACCTGTTTCAGCGTCTTCAATACCCAACATAAACCAGAAATTGGCTTTATGAGGTTGTTTCGGTTTGAAGCTTTTTAATGCTGCAGTTGCCATATCAAGCTCCTATGGTTCATATGGTCCAGTTATTATGGTTCAAATGAGCTTAACTTTCAATCAAAGTAACAATCAAAGTAAAAAGATAGGTAAAGAAAAAGGCGAGCTTTTCGCCCGCCTCTCTTACTTATTCATCAACCCATTTACCGACGGGCATCGTTTCACTTATTGCAAGTCAAAACGATCCGCGTTCATGACTTTCGTCCATGCGGCGATGAAGTCATGGATGAATTTTTCCTGATTATCATCTTGCGCATACACTTCCGCATACGAACGCAGGATCGAGTTTGAACCAAAGACAAGATCCACTCGAGTAGCCGTCCACTTCACAGCGTCGGTTTTACGATCACGGATTTCATATTGATTAGCACTCACTGGTTTCCACGTATATGCCATGTCAGTAAGGTTCACGAAGAAATCATTCGACAAAGTGCCGACTCGCTCAGTAAATACGCCCTCTTTTCCACCGCCGTAGTTACTGCCTAGAACGCGCATACCACCGATAAGTACCGTCATTTCTGGCGCCGTTAGCCCCATAAGCTGAGCACGATCTAATAAAAGCTCTTCTGGCTTAACCGCGTAGTCTTTCTTCAACCAATTTCGGAAACCGTCAGCGACAGGCTCAAGAACTTCGAATGATTCAACATCCGTCATCTCTTGGGTGGCATCACCTCGGCCTGGCGCGAATGGCACACATACATCATGACCTGCGGCACGCGCAGCCAGTTCAATACCTACGTTCCCAGCAAGCACGATAGCGTCTGCAACACTACAGCCCTCTTCTGCTGCTATTTTTTCTAACACCGCAAGAACACGTCTTAGACGTTCAGGTTCGTTCCCTTGCCAATCTTTTTGCGGAGCCAAGCGAATTCTCGCGCCATTTGCACCGCCTCGGCGGTCAGAGCCACGGTAAGTACGCGCACTATCCCACGCCGTACTTACTAACTCACTAATGGATAGGCCACTTGCTTCGATTTTTGTTTTTACTAAATCAACATCGCAGTCTGTCTTACCTGCGGGCGTTGGGTCTTGCCAAATAAGATCTTCGCTTGGCACATCAGGGCCGAAATAACATGATTTTGGTCCTAGATCGCGGTGTGTCAACTTAAACCAGGCACGAGCAAAAACGTCATCAAAGTACGCAGGGTCATTTTGGAACTTTTCTGCAATCTTACGATATTCAGGGTCCATTTTGAGCGCCATATCGGCGTCGGTCATGATTGGATTGTAGCGCTTAGAACCGTCTTCAACATCGACAGGCTTGTCTTGTTCTTCAATGTCGATTGGCTCCCATTGCCATGCGCCAGCTGGGCTCTTTTTCAGTTCCCAGTCATACTTAAATAGTAGGTGGAAGTATCCGTAGTCCCATTGTGTAGGGTGCGTTGTCCAAGCACCTTCAATGCCACTCGTTACCGTGTCACGGCCAATACCACGTGTTTTGTGGTTAATCCAGCCAAGACCTTGCTCATGAACGTCTGCTGCTTCGGGCTCTGGGCCAAGGTTTGCGGCATCACCATTACCATGACACTTACCCACCGTGTGACCACCAGCTGTGAGCGCGACGGTTTCTTCATCGTTCATTGCCATTCGCGCAAAGGTCACTCGCATGTCATGTGCTGTTTTGAGAGGATCTGGGTTACCGTCTACCCCTTCAGGGTTCACATAGATAAGACCCATCATTACCGCAGCAAGCGGGTTTTCTAAATCTCGCTCACCAGAGTAGCGGCTGTTATCAGCGTCACTTGTGGCTAACCATTCTTGCTCAGAGCCCCAGTAAGTGTCTTTTTCTGGGTGCCAAATGTCCTCTCGTCCAAACGCAAAGCCAAAGGTCTTAAAACCCATGGATTCGTACGCCATGTTACCGGCAAGGACAATCAGGTCTGCCCAACTTAGTTTGTTGCCATATTTTTTCTTGATTGGCCATAAAAGGCGTCGAGCCTTATCGAGGTTGGCGTTATCTGGCCAAGAGTTGAGAGGAGCAAAGCGTTGGTTGCCTGTAGCAGCACCGCCACGGCCATCCGCAATACGATAACTGCCCGCTGCATGCCATGCCATTCGGATCATTAAACCACCGTAGTGTCCCCAGTCGGCAGGCCACCAGTCTTGGCTATCAGTCATTAAATCTTTTAAATCTTTTTTAAGTGCTTCGACATCTAGCTTTTCCAGTTCTTCTTTGTAATTAAAGTCCTGACCAAATGGGTTGGTTTTGGAGTCGTGTTGATGCAGGATGTCTAAGTTCAAGGCATTCGGCCACCAATCCATCACCGACTTATCTGTAGATGTTTGCCCACCATGCATAACTGGACATTTACCTACCGAACCGCCGTTTGCTTTGCTCATATAATGCTCCTTCGTGTCGTGGTTGTGGTAACCACTCTTTGTTATTCAATAAATCGAATATCCACCTCAAACAGCGTAGTTCATACACTGTTTTTTTAGTTAACGCCAAGTCAAAATTTCAAACATTTCAGCGAATAAATAATTGTTATCAAACATGTACCTATATGCAGAAAATATGGATAGAGATCAGTTTAAGTCCATACCTGAATACTTAATCCCAGACAGCCTCGCCATGTTGTGATCCCAGGTCGCTAAATCATGATGACTAAATTCACTCAGAGCGTGATGACCACACGCCCTCGCCATGACTTTCATGAGCTCGACCGAGGATTCGAAGAAATTTTTCAGTTGCTGGGATGACTTTTCAACGTCGAGACGCTGCCTCAAATCGGCATTTTGTGTCGCAATGCCTGCAGGGCAATTATTGGTGTTGCAGATGCGAGCCGCGACACAACCGATCGATTGCATCGCACTGTTTGCTATCGCTACTCCGTCTGCTCCAAGTGCCAACGCTTTGACAAAATCCGTAGGAACTCGCAACCCACCAGTGACGATTAATGTGACGCTGTCACTTACACCTTTTTCATCTAAGTACTTACGTGCACGAGCTAATGCAGGGATGGTGGGCACACTAATATGATCACGGAACATAGTTGGCGCCGCACCCGTGCCACCACCGCGACCGTCTAAGATGATGTAATCAGCCCCAGCATCAAGCGCAAACTGAATGTCTTGCTCAATATGGTTGGCACTGAGTTTAAATCCAATTGGAATACCGCCTGTGATGCCACGAACTCTGTCAGCAAACTTTCTGAAATCGTGAGTAGTGTGAAGATCTTTGAACGTTGGTGGTGATATCGCTGGTTGTCCCTCGGGGATGCCTCTCACCTGAGAGATCTTACCTACATTTTTATTTGCAGGCAGATGACCACCCGTGCCCGTTTTTGCTCCTTGCCCGCCTTTGAAGTGAAACGCCTGAACATTAAGAAGCTTAGATTCGTCGTAGCCAAATTGAGCACTAGCAAGCTCATAGAAATACCGTGAATTGGCGGCTTGCTCTTCCGGTAACATGCCACCCTCACCAGAGCAAATCCCAGTCCCTGCCAACTCTGCACCTTTTGCTAGTGCAATTTTCGCCTCTTCAGAAAGTGCGCCAAAACTCATGTCCGACACCAACAAAGGAATGGCGAGTCTGAGCGGCTTACGCGCGTTTGGTCCCACAATCAACTCGGTAGACACAGGAACGTCTTCCAACAACGGTTGTGTCGCCATTTGCGCCACCATGATTTGTATAGCATCCCAATGTGGTAGCAAATGCCTAGGAACCCCCATTGCAGCCATCGGACCATGATGACCGAGTTTAGAGAGTCCTTCTCTCGCTAATTGGTGGATAAACTCGAGGGTTGGTTCTTCTTGAGTAGCAGACGCCGTTGGTTTGTCTCTTTTCTCTCGCTTTTGTTCCGGTCCCTCTTTACCGACTTGCTCTGCGGTAAATCGCTTGTGTGTACCATCACAAAAAGGAGCATTGGCGGTATGCTTACATTGGCAGAGATAGGCATCTTCGTCTTTTTCCGCACTAAAGCTCATTGGCTTTAAGCCGGTTCCCGAATGAGACCCATCGCAGTAAGGTTGATTTTTAGAACGCCCACATCGGCAGAAGTAATATTCTTGCCCAGCTTTCAACTCTACTTTGATCGGCTTGTTATCAGCGATGATTGGCTTGCTCATGTTGCCCCCTATTTATTATTGTTAACCATGCTTTCTCGCTGGCTTGCAATAAGCGTAGAACAGGAGCGTAAAGAGCGTCAGTGTCGCCGAGTAAAATGCGCGATTGTCGCCCGACTAACCTATACTTTTTATGGGTCTCATACACGTGGAGGCTATATGACGATTGCAACCCGATTAGATGAATATTTGACTGAGCATAACATTCACTTTCAAACCGTGAATCACAGCCACAGTCATAGCTCGCTACAAAGTGGTGTTGCAGCAGGTGTGCCTTTAATGAATATCGCAAAAGGTGTGATTCTAGAGGATCATGAAGGGCGTCATATGATGGCGGTCTTACCTGCCAACAACAAAATCAGTTTGTCGAGATTAAACGACGAATTTAATGCCACCTTCCACTTGGTGAAAGAGCGTATGGTTTACCGACTCTTCACCGATTGTGAACACGGCGCTATTCCACCGATTGGTAGCCCTTACCACATGTCGACAGTTTGCGATGAAAGACTAGCAAACTTGGAATATGTCTACCTTGAAGCTGGCGATCATGAAACTCTGATTAAGCTGGACCGAAAGGCGTTTAAAGAACTGATGAACGACTGTAGATATCTAAGATTCAGCAGTGAAGTTCTGCATTAAACTTGCCAAGATCTCTCGACACTTCCTGAACAAGGCTCTTTCAACAAGAGCCTTTCTTTGTTTTGTTGGTAGCACGCGATGGAAGTTTCTCGGACTGTGGTGTTCAGCGTTTCAGAGCACATAGAAACAAAAAACCGCCTATTCGGGCGGTTTTTTATCAATCAAATCATAATTATTATCGAACAAAGATCTTTTGGATCGCTTTTATCGCCATAGCCCTACGGCGCATTAATACGCTCGTTCTTGGCAACCATTTCGGTGTGTGAAGAATGGTTTTCGCATGACTAAAAGTTCTGAATCCTTCCTCTCCGTGATAATGCCCAATACCCGATTCACCAACGCCACCAAAAGGCGCATCTTCAGCGCCAACATGTAAAACCGTATCATTAACGCCGACGCCACCACTGTGGGTGTTGCGTACAATATGTTTGATGGTCGATTTGTCGTCCGACATAACATACAGCGCAAGTGGTCTTTGGTGCTGATTAATGTAGTCAATCGCTTCATCAACGGCATTGTAGGGCTTAACAGGTAGAAATGGCCCGAAGATCTCCTCTTGCATGATTCGCATATTCGGCGACACATCCGTGACCAAATGAGGATACAGAAGTCGTTCCTCTTGGGGCGACGCTTCAACAGTGTGAAGGTTAGCACCTTGCGCTTTTGCATCCTCAAGTAGCGCAGTCAAACGATCATATTGTCGTTGGTTGACAATATGGGTCAGCTTTTGATTCTTGTTGGATTTTAAATAGAGCTTTTCAAAACGTTTTAAGAATAGCGAAATGAACTCTTCGACACGTTCTTGCGGTACAAACGCGTAGTCAGGCGCGACACAAATCTGGCCTGCATTAATGCATTTACCAAACAAGATAGCATCAACGGCTTTCTTCATGTCTGCATCTTTTGCAATGATCACCGGGGACTTTCCACCCAACTCTAACGTCACCGGGGTAAGGTTTTCCGCTGCCGCTTTTGCCACTGCGCGGCCAACACTCGTAGAACCCGTGAACAAAAGGTGATCGAATGGCAGTTGGCTGAATGCTTGTGCGACGTCTGCTTCACCCTCAAAAACTTCGACATACTCAGACAACCCACGGCAAATATCGACGATGACTTTATTGGTTTTTGGCGTAAATTCGCTGAGCTTCATCATCACGCGGTTGCCAGCAGCCAATGCTGTCACTAAAGGCGCAAGGCTCAAAATCACAGGAAAGTTCCACGGTGAAATGATCCCGACGACACCTAACGGTTGATACTGAACGGTTACTTTAGAAGGTGCGAGCAATAAGCCGGATTCGCGCTTGCTGGGTTTGCACCATTTTTTTAGTCGCTTGAGGGTATAATTAATATGCGAGACCGTTGGCAAAACGTCGGTCATTGCGGTATCAAATTCTGAGCGATAGCCAAAATCGTCACTTAACGCTTCAACCAGCGCTTGTTTGTTCTCAAGCAGAGATTTTTTTAACAAAACGAGGCGCTGTTTACGTTCATCCAAACTAGGATAAGGCTCGGCTGCATATGCCGCTTTTAAGCGTCCGAGGCTTTGCTGTAACAAGTTATCTACTTCAACCTCTGTGATTGCGTTCATGATGCTTCTCCTAGCCTAGTTTCTGCCAATGACGCCCCAAGTTAACACGAGCGCAACAATGTTACTATTATAGCGCTCGTGAAGTTAGAGTTCGAACTCTGATTAAAATATTTCTGGGGTGGATACTACATCAAACGTAGTTCATAAATGCCTAGTCGTTGAGAGCGGTCAAGCATATCGAACTCATGATCAACGTATTCTTTTAATGTGGCGCCTGCACGCTCAGCAATATTGATGCTAGCGATGTTATCTTCCATACAATGGAACTGAATGAATTGTGCGTGCCCTTTCTGCTTCAAAAAAGGGATCAATACTGCGAGCACTTGATCAATCACACGATGGCCTCGCCCATTGTTGGCAAGCCAGTAGCCAATTTCAGTAACACGCGTATGTGAATCCACACCTTTAATGCCAATAACACCCGTAAGCTGCTCATCAAAATAAATTGCACACCAGTGGGAATCCAGCGCGTTACTGTTCACTCGCTGGGAAATGTAGTTAACGGCCTCTCTATGATTCGTGACAGAATCCGTCCAAGGTAGATAGCCCTCAAGGCTCTCTCGGTGAGTGTTCACAACCTCTAGTAAAGCGGACGCGTGTTTCGTGTTGAGGGGCTCAATTGAGACCCTTTGCGAGACGGAAAAACGCTTCTGTAAGTGATTTCCTTGATACGTCTCTTGGCATGTGACTTCATCCATAGATGTTATTCCTTTTTATTGTGAACGCTCAGCGCAAATCCTAACGCTTCATTTTATGAGAACAAACCTCTCTATAAAAACTAATCAAAGCCGTTGCCGTTCATTTAGCCCTTTTGATCGATCAGCGTAAATGGCGTTAGTGATGCCACATCTACATAATGTTTCCATACATGTTCATATAGGTGATGCTGATTGGCAAACGGAGCCAGCTGCTTAGCTTCTTCAAGCGTACACCAGCGATACTCTGTATGCTCTTCGTTAAGAACAACTGATTGGTTAGGCGGACAAAGTAGCACAAAACATGGGATAACCATGATACGGTTATTTTTTGCTTCGTAGAACTGCTCTAGAAAGTCTGCTGTATGTAACTCAACTTGGTCAATTAGTGTCTCTTCTTTTAACTCTCTTAAAATGGTTTGCCACCCGGCTTCACCCGCTTCGATACCACCTGCAACATGGCACCAATAGCCACCTTTTACGCGTTTGAGTAACAACATTTTTTCTATGCCATCAATTTTTGAAATGACAACGCCTGAAACATGCGTTGCTTTTATCGGGATCATGTAAGCTCCTTAAATATCGAGTTTTTATTGTTACGCTGAGAGAGGCAGATTAATTGCTACGTATTCTACTGTTTATTCATCTTGCCGACAGAAGTGTTTGAGTTTAGAGGATTTAATCGCTAACTAAGTATGCTAAAGTGAGATCTGTCGCAACAAATGAGCAGTAAAATGTCCAATTCATTCAACACTATGATTCCCATCGGTGTGCGCTTTATGGTGCTTTCCGCGTTCGGCTTTGCTCTGATGTCGGCTACAGTAAAGCACGTCGGCAACTACGGTATCCCCGTTTTTGAAATCGTTGCAGCAAGAGCGCTCGTTTCACTTATCATTAGTTATTTCGATGTAAAGCGAAAACGAATTTCTGTATGGGGCAATAATAAGCCATTACTATTTGCACGCGGTGCTGTGGGTACGATGGCTCTGATGTGTGTATATTATTCAGTGACCACCTTACCTTTGGCAGAAGCGACGATATTCCAATATATTCATCCGGTATTTACTGCACTACTCGCCGTATTTTTCTTGAAAGAGCGCATCCAGCCGTCAACTTTCCTTTGTATTGCGTTGTGCTTACTCGGCATCTATATCATGGTAAGCCCAGAAACTGGGCAAGGCTCAGATAGCGCTTTACCAATGTTTAGCGTCATGATTGCGATCTTAGGCGCATTTGGTAGCTCAATTGCCTACGTCATTGTCAGAAAACTGAGTCAGACAGAAGACAGCTCAGTGATCATTTTCTATTTCCCGTTGGTTGCTCTCCCCGCTTCACTCTTACTGATTGGCGACGATTTTGTAATGCCCGATTTATATCTGACTTTCATGTTGGTTCTAGTTGGTGTCTTTACCCAAATTGGACAATTGGGGTTAACCAAAGCGATGCAAACTCAACAAGCGGGTAAAGCCTCCGCTTATTCGTATATCCAGATCGTATTTTCTGTGTTGTTGGGCATCATTTTCTTTGGCGAGGTTCCGATCATTTGGACGTACGTCGGTGGCGGTCTGATTGTTACAGGCGCATTAATTAATGCGTTTGGTCATCACTTACGGTTACCTTTTATTAAGCGCAACGCTTGATATACCTCGCCAGAACCGTAAACACGACATTTAGAAAAACAGCCAGAGTGACTCTGGCTGTTTTGTGTTTAGCCTAACGTTAAGCTGATATTTTTAACCCTGCGATACCAGCGACAATCATTAGCAAGCTTAAGGCTTTGATAAGTGTTGCTGGCTCATTGAACAGATAAATACTCACGACTGCCGTGCCTATTGCGCCAATCCCTACCCATACTCCATAAGCAATGCCTAAAGGCAAGGTTCTTAACGCAATGCCAAGCAACCAAAAGCTCAATAACATAAAGACAATAGTGAATGCCGAAGCACCGAATTTGGTAAACCCTTGTGAATATTTAAGACCGACAGCCCATGCGATTTCACACAAGCCCGCAATGAAGAGAATTCCCCAAGCCATGTCACATTTCCCAACGAGATGGGGTCGTCCCCGAGAAAAGATAGAGCGGTGAGGTCGTCCTCACTTCTGATTGACTGCTTATTATATACGGAAATCTAAACATAAAAAATAAAACACGTCGATAAGCATACAACTCAAACATCTCATGCACGCTTAAATTCTACGCTTTTCTTTTTAACGGTGGCGGACTCTCTATTTCGCATCAATAACGACACCGTTTTTTAACAATTTACATATAACCTTCTGGTGTTGAAAGTGTTGCATTTATTGCACAAATCACACAAAAACTAATTGAACATGTAAATATGAAAACGTTTGTGTGACTAATATCGCTTAAAACAATGACTGATGACTTTAATATTCAGCCGAATTAATTATAAGGTATGACGTACCCATGAAAGCAATCAAAACCTCTATCGCTGTCCTTGTTGGCGCCGCTCTACTATCTGGATGTAATGACGATACTGAATACGTCAATGTCCAGCCTAAAGAAGTAAAAATAGCGACTTACAACCTCTCTTTTGACCGCGCTACCTTCGAAACTTTGGTAGATGAAATGCAAATTGAACCAACGCAGCAAGCTGCGTTGGTCACCTCTTATTTAGACGGTTCAATCGCAGCCGAAGACAAAACCACTGCGGAAAAAGTCATTCAAATTCGTAACGTTGCAGCAATCATTCAAAAGAATCGTCCTGATGTTCTCATGATGGCGGAATACAACAACGATGGAACAGGTGAAAGCAAAGCAGCCATTGAAGGATTCCAGAAGAACTACTTGTCTGTCGCGCAAAGTATCGATGGCGCGGGCGGTGAAGCAAACCTTGAGCCTATTGAATACCCTTATGCTGAGTCTTATTCAACCAATACAGGGTTATTGAGTGAGTTTGATCTCGACAACAACGGAACCGCAGGTCAAATGCCAGGTGATGCATGGGGCTTTGGCATGTACCATGGTCAATATGCATTTGCCCTTATGTCTAAGTATAAAATTGACACGGCAAACACACGTACATTCCAAGCATTTAAATGGAAAGATATGGAAGGTGCGAAAATTCCAACCATTACTATCTGTGACGGTTCGCAAAAGATTCCAGACGGCATGAAGTGTGGTGATGAATGGTACTCAGCGGAAGAATGGGATCAAGTGCGTCTATCTTCGAAAAATCACGTCGACGCGCCAATCATCATTCCAACTCGCAATGGCGAAGAAGTTGTACACTTGTTGATGTCTCATCCTACTCCACCAGTATTCGACACCGGTAAAAACAAAGCGCAAAACGCAGCAGAAGTGGAGTTTTGGCATCATTACATTCAAGGCAAAGACTATTTTTACGACGATGCGGGTAAAACAGGTGGCTTAACGAACGGCACTAAATTCGTAATGATGGGTGATCAAAACCTTGATCCAGTGGCTGGTGACGGTATTAGCTCTGTAATGCAAGAGCTGCACAACGATCCATTGGTTAATCAAACCGTGATGAATGGTGAGCTTTACCCAACAAGCTTTGGTGCAGCTGAACACGCTGTTGACCGCAGTTCAACTCACCCATATCCGAATCGCATCACTTCAACGTTTGGCTTAGGGGTAGACTATGCCTTGCCTTCAGCAAATTTGAATGTAATAGACTCTGGTGTGTACTGGTCAGCGTCTTATGAAGAAGGCCGTAAACTATTTAACGATGCACGTATCGGTAAGTATGGTGATGGTAAGGATGTATCTTCCGACCATCGCATGATCTGGATTAAAGCACAGTTCTAGACTGCATAAAAAAAAGCCAACCACAAGGAGTCGTGATTGGCTGTATATATTTGTGAACAAGATGGTTCACTAACAACGTCAGTTGGCTAGGTGACCCTCGGCTTAGAAAGGGTCACTCATACTAAAGCATGAGGCGTGCCAACTTTTCAGTGCACAAAAACAGGTTGTTATTTAATCACTTTCATTAAAACTTAACCAATAGCTACTGTTTGCTCACAGAATAAATTGCAATTTGCAAACTACCATTGGCATTTCGCAATAAACCTGATCTTTAGCTCTTGCTTTTATTGCTTCCTAGCTAAGTCGCGTGCAAGGATTAACGCAAGTCCGAATACTTGCAAGAAGAGTCCGATATTCTTGTACCAAGCGATCTTTTCATCCTGCTTTGCCATTACCTCATTGAGCTCTACATTCTCAATGTAGTAATTATCGATGCGGTCTCTATACGAAGCTTGTGCCTGATTTATCTTTGACATCAGTTGAGGAAGTTGATCAATTTTTATTTCATCCGACTCGTTGAGAACCCAGGAAGATAAATGCCCTGCTAATACCTCTTCTAGCTCTAAAGGTATCGCTACGCTCTGACTTATGTGCACATGCAGCAGTAAAGCTTCTCTTTTTCTTTCTAGGGTTTCCACACTGTTCCATGCGAGTTGGATGGAATACAAGTTTTCTGCTGTTTGCTCTGCGAGCTGCGAGTGCTGTTTACCCAACTTATCAAGGACTAAGCTAGTAACGATGATCGCGCCAATATTCAGTACTAATCCAATCAGAACGAGTACCCAAGGCGATGGAATATAACGTCGCAGACTTACCATAACTTATCGTATGGCAGGTAAATCATATTTAACACAACCAATGAAAGTATCACCAGAAATGTCACCTGCATCCCTCTAATGCGCTTTTTCAAGTCTTTTTTCAATATGCCTTTAGCATGAATAACTCGACCAATTACAAAAATAACACCGATGAGATGTATCCATGTTGGGTAAGCACTATTGAATTCTAAAAGTGCCATTAAAATCAGGGTGATGGGGATATATTCTGTCGCATTACTCTGGGCACTACGAGCAATTTGTAGAGCCTCTACCCCACCATCGGCATAAGCAATTTGATTTAAGCGACGTTGCTTAATTACTTGAACAGCCAACCAAATAATGAGTATTGCGAGAATGTTGGCATACAGAGCAGTGATCATATGTCGTCCTTCTTGATCTGGTTTTCACTTATATAAGCGTGTCACTTGGCTATAACTATAGCGGTATCATTATGATAATGCGTAAAATAATCTCAAGTTATGATTTCTATTCAGGCAAAAAACGAAAGCCAATGCTTCATGACATTAAAAATGCCCTCGAATGGAGGGCATAAGAATAAAGAAGCTAATATGTGAGAATATTGAAACCACTATAAGGGGTGTTTGACCAGCTTTTTGCGCCGATGCCCTTTGATAATACTTTCAAAAATGGTGAACAACAGCCCTACCCAAATAAATGCAAAGGTCACCGCTTTCACTTCGTCAAACAACTCGCCAAAAAACATAACTGCCAACACAAACTGCAAGCTTGGCTCGATGTATTGCATTAGACCGACGGTTGATAAATTAGTTATACGTATTGCGATAGAATAAAATACAAGTGGTAAAAGTGTGATAGGTGCACTGCCAAAATACAAAAGCAATGTTTTGGTATCTGTGCCCGAAGCCAGTTCACCAGTTGCCCATTGTTTATAGAGCAAATATGCGAGTGCAACTGGAGTCAGTAACAACGCCTCAACAAACAAGGTTGTACTCCAGTCATAATTTATCTTCTTCTTGTACAGCCCATACAAAGCAAAGAACAACCCCATCGTTAGTGCGATAACGGGTAGCTGACCATAGTGAATCACTTGATACATAACACCAATTGTTGCCAGCACGATTGCAATAAGTTTGCCTTTTGAGAGCCTATCCCCAAGAATAAATACGCCCAGCGCAACAGATACTAATGGTCCAATAAAGAAGCCTAAGCTGGCATCGATGACCCGATGATGGGTCAAAGCCCAAGTGAACGCACTCCAAGAAATACACATCAAACTGCTCGCCACAAACGTGTACCACAAGGATTTTTTATCAAGCCAGATTTCTTTCCAATTCAGCCCTCGACGGGTTATCCCAAGTACAATTAGAAACCCGACAGGTACAGACCCAATGATTCGCCATGCTAGCAACTCATCCATAGAAGCATTCGGTAAATAACGATAATAAATTGGTAGCAATCCCCAGATCACAAAGGAGAATGCTGCCATAAAAGTGCCATAACGAGTGTTATTCATAAAACTATCGCCCATCTAAACGACCAATTTGGCGTAAGTAAACAAGTCCGCCATACATAAAAAGGAATGCAATCCCGCAGTGACTTTATGATGCAGATGGCATTATTGGCTCAACGCTTGTACGACGGCGGTAAAGCCACTCACAAAACACAACATAAGTGCCCCAAACCGAATCTTTTCTTTTGGTAACGACTGGGTAGTTTTCATTGCTAGCCAGTAACCAAGCGCCGCAGCAGGTAATAGAGGAATAGTAATGACCAAATGATGCAATGTGAAGAAGCCCACTGGGATTTGTACTATTAGTGAAATAATCGAACTGAAAACAAAAAAAGCCGATAAGTTGCCGCGTAACTGATTTGCTTCTTGATGCTGCAACAATAACGCCATCGGAGGGCCTCCAATCGCAGAACTGGTACCAAACAACCCAGAAAAGAAGCCAGCACATGTCATACGCGAAGGCGTAGGCTCAACCCGAAACGGTAAAACACTCACCAAGACTGCAAACAGCACCAACAAACCAATCCAAAGCGTGAGAGTTTGTGTAGATACAAAAAAGAGTAGCAAGCCACCAGCAATTGATCCCGGCACTCGCCCAATCAGCGCCATCTTTAAACCGCCGATTTCAACACTACTGCGGTGCTTCATCGCATTCATCAACGAGATAAACAACGCGACTAAACAGATTGGCGCAGGAACATATTCTGGTGCCCAAAGAATCAGTAAAGGTGCGGCAACAATAGCCAAGCCAAAACCGATTGCGGTCTGGACATAAGAGCCAAGAAATATCAAACCTATTGCAAGGAAGTTTATCGAATCGAATTCCATTTAGATTATTCTTATATTTGAAAAATAAACACAAAACCAAAGCACATTCGCATGATGAATACCTCAGGCATACTGCGATATGAATTCCGCGTAGCATTCATCAAAGTGAATAAAAAGACAATCCATTTGTGCGGTTCGCCCTCATTTGCATTTTGTATTTCATTCCGCTGATGTACATGTTTGCTTACATCGAAGAGGATTCATGCTCGCCTGTTCACGCAGCATTTCTTCAGCGGAATTAATGACCTCTTAAAATCTAGCCGAATTAGACCCGTGAATTCTCCGTAGCATTTAATGGATTCAGTCAATTAGTGCGGCGTCGGTATAGCACTTTACAACTCACCTCTTTATACTATTGATCGATTTATCATTACCGTACTTATTTACACAATAAACAAGTGTACGGTCAGCGTTTTTCTACCTTTAACTTGCTGTGAAAATAATATGAAAAAACAAACGGGATTTACTCTAATAGAGTTAGTCGTAGTTATTGTCGTGCTCGGTATTCTTGCTGTCACTGCCGCGCCACGCTTTTTAAACCTTCAAAGTGATGCACGTGAAGCTCGTTTGGAAGGAATGAAAGGCGCTATTGCGTCAGCATTAGGCGTCGGTTATGGGAAAATGGCGATTGCGGGATTGGAAAGCAAGCCTTACGTTTCAAACTTCGTAGACAGTGCTTTAATGGCAGATTTACCATTTGACGGCTGTAATATTGGTGGTTCAAAGCGCTGTGTTTTTTTATATGGATATCCTGATTCTGATAGCGAATCGATGAAGTTACTCGTGCAAGGACTGAACGAAGAAGACTCGGATTGGAAAACATTTCATCACCCGGCTGGTTCAACAACTCGCGAAATGGTCATTGCTGCAGCCGACGAAAAAAGAGCTAGCCTTACACAATGCGGAATTTTATATGGGCCACCGCAGACTCCAAACGAGAGTTACACCTTAGATATTCTTCCCTGCCCTCAATAAAAATAAGGCTGCCAATCAGCAGCCTTATTTGTTTCATCTGATCGGTTTTTTACGCAAAGTTAAACACGTATTTATCCATCATATTCACCATGCGGCCAATCTCTGGCTTGGTAATCGTATCATTTGCGCCAAGAGAGAGTGCTTTCGCTCGGTTATCCTCACTCATCAATGACGAGAACATAATGATCGGCATTTCATGAAACGCTTCGGTATCTCGTAGTCTCTTCACTAAGTGCATACCATCCATTCGAGGCATTTCTACGTCCGTAACCACCGCATCTAATAGCTCTTTAACTGGCAAGTTTTCTTCTTTCGCGACCTCGATTAAGCTCATTAATTTCTCATGAGCCTCACCACCGTCTTTACATGTGATCACATTGTAACCTGAAGAAGCTAATGTATCTTGAATCAAAGAGCGAATAAATGCTGAGTCATCCACCACCATGATCGTTTTAGCATTACGCTTACCCACCATTCTCTGGTTTAGATCCACCGACTTATCCCCTTTCACATCGTATTTTTCCATACTCAGCTCTGGGTTAATATCCGCGATGATTTTTTCAAAGTCGAGAATCATGATCAGGTTGCCTTCTTTGCGAACAACTGCTACTACACAATCTTGTTCGCCCGCTTCCAAAAACTGACTTGGTGATTCCACATCATTCCAAGAGATACGATGAATACGTGAAATACTATCAATCAGAAAGCCATTGGTCATTTTGTTGAAATCAGTAACGATAACAAACTTACGCTCTAGGTCCTGGCGTGTTGGTACACCTAACCAACCAGCTAAATCCACTAAAGGCGTCAGTACATCTCTGGATGAGAACACACCAATCATATGAGGTTGTGCGTTTGGATAATCGGTTGTTTCTGGCACGCGAATCACTTCTCGTACTTTCGCAACGTTAATGCCGTAATAACAAGTTTTTGTGCTGCCATCTGGCAATGTTTTTTCTAAATGAAATTCGATGATTTCAAGCTCATTGGTACCACTTTCTGTCAAAATGGTGCTGGTTACGTTACTCATAAAGCCAATTATCCAACCAAAAATACGCATCAGAAAAAGTTTGATGCAAACGCCATGAGAAGCCGTTCTCTGGCTAAAAATCCAAAAGTCCTTTGTAGTCGTTACAACAAAATTTGTAAACCATCAAAAGGACGGCTAACGCACATTTCCATACCAAACCATGTAAAATTGTCTCATTTTTGAACACGACATTATGAGTGGCCAAAGTGCGAATTAACACCTCCACTTTTAGCGGCAGAGTCAATGAAAAGTTTAGAAATAATTTGAAGTAATGTTCAGCGTCAATAGCCAAACCTATCTAACAGATATCATTACAAAGTTGGCTAGCGTGCTCATGCCTGGTGTAGAACACGCTCTCTTCAAGTGGCTTGGTATAAAACTGCGCTTGCTAACACACGGGTTTAAATCGAAGCGCTAGAAACATCACAAGAAAATCTGAAGGCGTAGAACACTGAAAGAGCACTTTCAGTTTGTTAATTTTTTGTCAGCGTAAGTTTTAAGCAATTATCCTATCACTAGGTATTTCAATACCTGACATCGCTATTCCCATAATCAAGACACTGATTTTCACTTTTGGAAAGAGTCATTTTCCTTCCTCTTAGCAAGGTTTTTCCTACAATCCTATTCATCCAATTGCGCTGTCGCCTGACAGCACACTAGTTGATGTATTAGGTGAGGTTCACTTTGAATAATGTTCTTATTATCGACGCTCAACCATTGTATAGCGAAGCACTTGCTTCTCTAGTTGAATCTGTAATCAACGCAGCTGAAGTGATTCAAACCACTGACAGTGCGGAAGTGATGGATCTTGTTCGAGGCCAAAAGATTGATTTGATTATTTTAGACGTAGTGCTTGGCGACCGCGATGGTATGCGTTTAGCCAAAAACATTTTAGCGACGGGATATCGTGGCCGACTGTTATTTGTTTCTTCACGTGACTACTCGAGTCTTTCTAAAGCCGCGTACGAAATGGGCGCAAACGGCTTCTTAAGCAAACATGAAACAAGAGAGACCATTATTGACGCAATTGTGAGTGTTTCACGCGGTTACTCAATGTTTAAGTCGACTCACACACCATCGTCGGGTAACGTAACACTTTCAAATCGCGAAGCCATGGTGTTCCATTATCTTGTACAAGGCTACTCAAATAAGAAGATTTCTGAACAACTTTCACTCAGCGCTAAAACAATCAGCACCTACAAAACGCGTATTCTGAAAAAGTACCATGCGGACACGTTGATTGAACTTCTGCATACTATCCCTCAGTCAGAAAACATTGAGTTTTGCCGCTAAGCGCTCATGTATTTTGCAATAGCACCGATTAACAACTGGTGCATTGCATCATGTCTTAAGCTTTGCTTCACCTGTACAACCACTTTTGGCCAGCCATCTGGGTAAAAATGCTCTGGCACTCTTATAAATTTATATCCATCAATTGGCGCCTGATATTCAAGTAACACGGTTGCGGCGCTTTTTTGCTTAATTAGCTTCAATACGCTGCTTACGTTGTCTAGAGCCGCAATACGGTTGATGACCATACCGTGGCTTTCCATTGCACGCTTAACGAGCTGCTCTTTCTCTTTCCAACCGATAATCTCTAACATGATAAAGGGAAGTTTGGCCGCTTCTTCCAGGGTGGTAATTCCCAGCTCTTCAGGGACAACTACCACAGCAGGCGCATAGCCGATGAACTTCTGATAAACAGATTTCGGAACATCCTCGTTGAAGTAATGTAACTGCGCATCCACTTTGCCTAGGATTATCTCTTCTATCGTATACTCTGTAATCGTTGCTATCGAAATGTGCGCCTTGGGAAACAGCACCATTAAATCCATTGCAAGTAAATGCCCAAATGAGTATTGAGCGGTTTGCGGTAAACAAATGGTGATGTCTTTTTCGTAATTTTCCGGTTCAAACTCATCTCTAATTAGACAAGTTTCAAGCTTCTCGAGTGCATCGGAAATTTTAGGTAATTGACGTTTTAAATAGTCCGTCGGTTCCATGTGATGAGGATGCCGAATAAACAATTCATCGTTTAGCTGGAGTCGCAATCGGGCAAGGTATTTGCTAATTGACGCTTCACTCTTCCCCATCGCTTTCGCAACGGGCTTGAGCTGACGGTGCTTATCCAGTAAGACAAGTATTTTAAGTAAGTTTAAGTCGAGATCTTTGTTCACGTGCGACACCAGATGTAAGGTCGAGAATAAATAGAGCAATCACTATTTGTTGACTGCTCTAATATAAAAGACCACTCATTCTGTTTGGTCAAATTAATCAAACAGTTATGTCATGGTTATGTTCCGTAACTTAACATTTAGTCAATACTAGACCTGCTTAATGGGACTTTTGTCTGTGTTTTTTCATCTCATAGAGATCTTCATCTGCACGTACAATAACGTCCTGAAGCGTTTCGTGTAATTCATTCGCCGCGATACCAGTACTCACACTAACTTCGATATCCAAGGTTTTTAGTCGGTTATCTTTAACGACACTACGAAGCTTCTTCGCCAATATTGAAGATTGGCTGATACTGCAACCCGGCAGAATCGCAACAAACTCATCACCACCAGTTCGAACTAGATAATCACTATTTCGAAACACTTTAGACATAGCATCAGCAATAATCCCAATAACTTCGTCCCCTACATGGTGACCGTAATGGTCATTGATTCGCTTGATCCTATCGCCATCTATTGCAATGACGGAATATGGCGCGGTTTCCAAACGACGTTTGAATTCGCTATCTTGAAAGACTCTGCGGTTAAACAATCCCGTTAAATCATCTTTCGTCACGTTCGTCAGTGCTTTCGCGAGGCGAAGTTGGCTCTCTTTAGATTCATAAGCTTTGTTGTAATACGCTAAGGTTACGAAAAAGAAGATGATAAACAAGAACACGTAATCCAATACAATTTTGCTGAATGGGTACATGTAAACGATAAGATTGTTGTTGTCTGCGACATATGATTGGGTGTACGCGAATGATGGAAAGGGGTAGCCAGCGAAATAAATCACCATTTGTTTGTTCCCATTCGCTATTTGAACATCCACCGCTTTCCCATCATTATAAAGCGGCGAGAGGTATAATTGTTCCGAGAACTCTCCCACTAACTCACCTTGAAAGTAAACCGGACTCATGATGCTTATCGCCATGTCATCGGAGTATGTCGTTTTAAATGGTAGGGAAAACAATACCCGGTCCGTTAGTTGCTCTTTCCACGCGGCTAACACACAAGAATAGTTACTTTTACACCAATCAACATCAAATGTGGCTTTCACTCCCTCTAGCGCTTCAATCGGTCTCTCTAAGATGAGTTTGTTTCCAGTATAAGAACGAAAATACATAACGGCATTTTGTCGATTGAACGCATTTGATAAATACGCTTCAGCCTGATGAAGCGATTTCCGTGCAACAGCTTCAACGTAATTAAGTTTTTCATAACGTGACAGGGAGTAAATCGCATCTTGAAAGCTCAGCTCTGTTTGCGCTTCTACTTCACTCACGCTCATGCCTTTGTATTGCTCGAGCTGCGCTTCCGTCAATAGCCCCATGAGAATTACTTTTTGTTTTATTTTGGCTAAATTATTCGCGTAAGTGTTGAACTGCTTTACTTCATAAGAAATTAACACCGCACCAATCATTGTGACAGAAGTGACGAATAGTAATGTTGCGATGAAAAGAGACAACGCGATACTTTTAAGTGTCATGATGCGGTCTTACGCCCCCGCCACTCTTGTTAGCTCAACAATGTTCTTTACGTTAAATTTATCCAATAGACGGCGTTTGTATGTGCTGACTGTTTTATCACTTATTGATAGCACTGAAGCGATTTCTCTATTGGACTTTCCTTGTAATAAATACTTCATTACTGCACTTTCTCTGCTTGAAAGTTGTGGCATTTCTCGAACGCTGTTAACAACTTGCTTAAATTTGAAGAAGGTATACCCCTTCTCTACCGCTTCTATCGCGTCTTTAAGAATGTCGTGATTTTCCGATTTACACACATAGCCATCAGCGCCAGAACGAAAAGCCATTTGGCTGTACATTTGGCTAGTTTCAGCGGAGAAGAAAATGACTTTGCCTTCATAACCATGGGATTTGATACGTTTGTAGAAATCAAACCCATCGCAATCTGCCAAGTTCACATCTAAGATCAACAGTTGAATTTCTTCCTTTTTCAATATTTGTAATGCCATCTTCGCTGATGTTGCAGTAAATACCCCATTTGTTTTCCCTAACTCTTCCAACAATGACTTGATTGCAACACAAACGAGAGGATGATCGTCAAAGATCAAGTAATTCAATTTATTCATATCTTTCATTTAGTATGGTTATGGCTTCTAGTGGCATGGGTTTATCAATGTAGAAGCCTTGGCAAAGATCAATCCCATACTCACGTATCGCTTGCAGTGTGACTTCGTCTTCAATACCTTCCGCGACCAGTCGTATATTCAAACTTTTCGCTAACGCGCAAATAGCAACAACGATGTTGCGTTTTTTGATGTCGCATTCGACACCTTGTACAAACGAACGATCGATTTTTAACTCGTTGAATGGCAGTTGAGCCAGTTTTTCAAACGTCGATGACCCCGTGCCAAAATCATCTATTGAGACAGTGACACCGTTCATCCTCAACTTGAGTAAATTCTTGTACAGGGACGCGCTAGTCTGAAATGTATCTCGCTCTGTAATTTCAATGGTGATTTGTGATGGGTCAATCTCGCTCTCTAAACATTGCTGTAAAAAGTAATGAGAGAACGCCGTATCTTCTATGTTTTCATGGTCTACATTGATGGATACGTTTTGCGTCAATCCGCGGTGTTTCATGTCATAGATAACATTACTCAATACAGCTTGAAACAACTCTCCAGAAAGGCGGCAACGCTCTACAATTGGCAAAAAATAATGAGGGGGTAACACACCATAAATAGGATGATTCCAACGCGCGAGCGCTTCATACCCAAGCACTTCCCCACTTTGCACATCGACTAAAGGCTGGTAATAATTTTTCACTCGCCCTTCAGCCAGAGCAAACAGGAATTCTTGATCTTCCACTTCAATAGGTTGAGCAAAGCTGACTTGTTTCGCTTTTTCATCTTTTATTTTACCCAACAAATCAACGACTTCATTTTCATCGTATGGCTTAGGCAGCTTCCCTAATACTTCAAAGCTAAATCCCTCGCACATGGCTCTTACCGCAGAAATAATGGTCAATTCCATTGCACTGACCAGTACAACTTGCCCCTGGTACTGGACTTTATCGAGCATTTCCATCATATCGATGCCGTCTTTTCCGGGCATTTGGATATCACAAAAAATTACGTCAAAATGTTGTTCCTGCACACTCTGAATAGCGGCATCCACACAGTTAAAAGGGATGACTTGCGCGCAATAGCGATCCAATATTTGCGTAAGTATTGTGGTTTGTAGCGGATGGTCATCAATCACCATCACATTAAATTGTGTATTCATTTGTCTCTACCCAATAGTTTATGTTTTCGATCTCCTGCTCGATTCGTAAAATTAGCTCCGCTGTTCGCCTGTCAAACTCCGCAGCAGTAACTCGTTCTGCCTCAATGCAAAGCTCAGTCAGCATGCTTACCCCTATCGCCCCAACCGCTCCTTTGATGCCATGAATGACCCGTTTTTTGTCTCGCTCAGTCGATGCGGCGTTTAAGTTTTTTATATCTGTAGACATTGATTGACTAAACACGCGCGCAATCTCTTTTGCGTCCTGTGCTTTGAACCGTTTAATCCAGCCGGGCAGCCTACCCCTCTCTTTTTCGCCAATAAATGGAATCAAAACGGTTTTTAATTGATTAAGGTCATAGGGCTTGTAGAGCACATCATCAATGCCGATATCCTGTGTGCGCTCAATGGCAAGACGAGCATCTTCTGCTGTCACACCGATGATTGGAATTGCTTTAAATTCGGAGTTTTTCACGTGCCTAACAAGCTCATAGCCATCCATTTCTGGCATATGAAAATCGGTCAGCAGCAACACAACGTTTTCATCTTGGTTGATGTATTCCCATGCTTCGCGGCCGTTATTCACAATGACAGGTTCGATTCCAAGTTCATGAAGCTGCATTGCTATCACACTTTGGTTAATGGGATTATCTTCTGCGACCAGTACCGTGCCGAGAACCCAAGAAACCACTTCTTGATTTACGTCACTAAGCTTGGTTTCTTGCTGCGTTTGGCTGAGCAAATTGAACAATGTATCTGGATATTGAATCTCTCTTAGCGTAAGACTGCCAAGTACCCTTTGTTCGTCACGCAGCATTAGGCCATTAAAACTGGCATCGCTGTCGTGTATAGGGTGAAGGTTCGCCACCATTGTTTTTAACGTCGCTGGACGCATTTTCCACGCGTCACACCACTGGCGAATATTAAGTGGTAAGCTCTCGCTATACGTCCAGTTCAAACAAACGTCTGGCTCAGAGTCGCAATGCTCAATTGGCAGTCTGACAGTAATCGTCGTGCCCAAGCCAAATTGTGAATCGATGTAGAGCACGCCGCCCATGCAGTCGATCAATCGGTCAACAATGCTTAGCCCCAATCCAGTACCGCCATATTTACGCGTAATAGTGTCATCCGCTTGAACAAAAGGATTGAGAATGCCTTCGAGTTGGTCATCCGTCATGCCGATACCTGAATCCGCCACTTTCAAAATAAGCTGCTTTTCATGAAGAATGACACTGATTCCAACCTCTCCTTCGGCAGTGAATTTCACCGCATTGGAGAGTAGATTGGTGGTAATTTGCACCAATCGCAGCGCGTCGATTTCAATGAAAGCATTCGAAAATGGTTTGATTGTCACTTTGTAATCCAAACCTTTCGCAAGCGCTCGTGGTTCAAAGCTTCGAAACACATCGCACAAGGTTTTAAGCAAGTCGGTCTTAACTGGGGCGACGGTTAAGTGCCCTGCCTCTAACTTTGAATAATCCAGTACTTCGTCTACTAGCGTATTCAAATGATTGAGCGAGCGTATGGCTTGGGCAATTAACTCGCGATTTGAATCTGCCGTCACTTGGCGATTTAGCAAATCGAGGATGCCGTGTGCTGCCGACAATGGCGTTCTTAATTCGTGACTCATGGTTGCCAAAAAGTTTTCGCGCGCACGTACCGCGGTTTGCGCTTCTTTTTGCGCATCGATTAACGCCTGCTCACGTTCTTTTTGCTGGGTAATATCTTGAATAACAGTCAGTACAAACTTGTTCTTACCGCTAGGAGAAGCGATGACTTTGCGTTCTCGATATACATGTTTAATATCAAGTTCACAGCCCGACGAGGCAACCTCTTCTGAAATACGCTTTCCAGCGATAACAGTGGTTAGTTCATCAAAATTATTCACCAGAGGAGCGTGCGCAGAATCACTTTTCAACTTACATTGTTGGCACTGTTTACTGTTGTAGTTGGCACAATTGCTCATCTCCATATGGTTATTTTCACTATGGATAAAAACCAAGCTATTGATCTCTTTGATGATGTCCATCAGCCATTGCTTTTCCGCTTCCTCATTGTCAGCATTAAATTCGGCTAACCTCACTTTAAGTCGCATGTGAGATAAGATGAAATACGCCGCAATTAACATGAGACAGAATATGAATGAACCAGCAACAACAAATGTAGCGATCTGCTCCGCGTCATAGCCATAAGTCAGTTTGAAGCTTCGGTGAGAACGCAGCAGTTTTTCGATCTCGTTAGAATCAATGGTTTCGATGATGCTGTTCAACATGTGTTGCAGTTGTGTATTGTGGTTTGCAACCGCAAATGCATTAGAGAACGTCAAAACGTCCTCCGCATTGATCACCAAGCCATTGACTTGATCTTGTGCAATCATGTTGTGAACGATGTCGTCAGGAATGTAAGCCACATCCAAAACGCCCGATTTCAAATCGGTAAGCAGCTTCTTCAAATCATCATAATGATCAACTTGGCCTTGCTGCCAAGTGCCCAAATGAACTAACCCTTGCTTTTTCAAAGTGAGCAGAATACCCGCTTCTTTCAGTGCAGATTTATCGCGCTTGCTCTGCTCCGCTTGGATAGCCACGTAATTACTGTGCATGAATGGTTTAGTGAACAACCAATCTGACTTAGGTAGCTCACCCACATAAGAGATGGGGACTATATCGGCATCAAATGCCGTTAATCCATTGGAAAGGCTCGACGTCGGTTTCACATACTTAAAGCTCAAGCCAGTACGAGACTGCAATAAGTCGATGAAGTCTGGAAAGAAACCGTCTAACTCACCCGTTTGCGAATCTCGGTAGAGAAACGGATAAGCTTCGTCACTGCTGCTGTAAGTTATCACTAGTTTGTTTTGATGATTACGTCGGTAATCTACCAATAACTTATCACTGATATGGTAAGGATTTTTCGAGGCGACGGAGCGAATGTTTTTTCCATTTTGCTCCCACTGAAGGATTTTGTTGATGTCATCGATCAGACTCTGTTTGTCCAACGAAGCGATAAAACTCACCTCTTCGTTTTTCAACCAACTGGGAATATCGACAACCCCTTTTACAATGTCATTCAAATCCAAATATTGGGTAATACCAACATAAGTGTAAATCAGCGCGTTCGCTTTACCTCGCTTAACTTCATTAAACGCCTCTAAACGTGTTTTAACGTAATGTATCTTATCGATACCGCGTTCAGTGAGGTTGTCACAATACACACTGCCCTCAACACACACCCATTTAAGATCACGCGCATCACTATCTCGGTAAGTGGCATTCCGATACCAAACAGCGATAGTGCTCGAAAAAAAGGCATCGAAAACAAGAAACGCTTTTCTCTTGCTGCTGTTTTACTAAATCCAACCGCACCATCAATCCTCTTGCTTTCGACATCCGCAAGTAAAGACGGAATATGCTTGTAAGTCCGAAGTTCTAACTCATAATCCAGAGCTTTAGTAATGTTAGACAAATACTCAAGACTAATTCCGTACGAAGGACCAACGCTACCGTCAAACGAGTCTTTAGCTTCGTCTTGCGCAATAACACCAACGATGACCTTCGGTTTAGGACTCGGTTTGGCAGTTGAGCAAAAAGAACTCGCTAAAAAAATTAAGGCGACGGACGATACCGTAATACTTCTAAGAATACTGAGCATGACTGCTTCCTCTGAATGGAAGCTCAGACTAGTTTTTGTCAGATAAAAGTCAAACTTCGCTCAATAGCGAAATAAAAATAAAATTTTGATATAAAAGCAGAAAACCAAAATTCGTCAGAACAATCTGACAACACAATCCACCTTTGACTACACAGCGTTTGCGTTCGGTCTCTCACCCAGACGGATATTCACTGCGAGTCGGTATACATAAGGGATGTGTGCTTTTAGGTTTGCACGCCATAGCTTTTTACTTTCATCTTGAATGATTCATCATCATTCCATGATAAACTGACGCATTAACATGAAAGAAAGCTCAACTCCGCGGTTTCGAGCAGCTTGAAGTAAACACAGTTTTAGAAAATGCGTTCTAGTATTGTGTCACTCAAGATTCACATTGCTACTTTTACAACCGCTGGAGCATTAGAAAAATTAAGGTATTAAATTCAAATGGTTAATAACTCAATCCAGTGGTTTCCTGGCCACATGCACAAAGCACGTAAAGAGATCGAAGAAGCAATCCCTCAAGTGGATGTGATCATCGAAGTACTGGATGCTCGTATTCCTTTCAGTAGTGAAAACCCTTTGATTTCTCAAATCCGTGGTGACAAACCTGTCGTTAAAGTTTTGAACAAACGTGATTTGGCCGATCCAGAGTTAACTCAACTGTGGATTGAGCACTTGGAGCAAGAGCAACATGTAAAAGCAATGGCGATCACGACTTCTGAACCACAAGAAGTACATCGAATCATGGAGCTTTGCCGCAAACTTGCCCCACACCGAGAAGAAATTGGTAAAAACATTCGCACCATGATCATGGGTATCCCAAACGTTGGAAAGTCGACGATCATTAACACCCTCGCAGGCCGAACAATCGCTGTAACAGGTAACCAACCCGCGGTTACACGTCGTCAACAACGTATCAACCTGCAAAATGGCATCGTATTATCTGATACTCCAGGGATTTTATGGCCAAAAGTGGAAAATCCACACAGTGGCTTCCGCCTTGCGGCTACTGGCGCGGTAAAAGATACAGCGATGGAATATGACGAAGTCGCATTCTATACCATTGAATACCTAGCAGCTCATTATGCAGACAAGCTTAAAGAGCGTTATCAAATTGAAGAGCTTCCAGAATCAGATATCGAGATCATGGAAGAAATTGGTCGTCGCCGCGGTGCACTACGTGCAGGTGGACGTGTTGACTTGCACAAAGTATCAGAGATCTTATTGCACGAACTTCGTCAAGGCACTTTGGGCCAAATTACATTAGAACGCCCAGAAATGATCACTCAAGAGCTGATTGAAGTCGAGATTGAAACCGCCCGTAAAGAAGAAGAGAAAGCGAAGCGTAAAGAAGAGCGTCGTAAGCGCTATTTACGTAATAAGCGATAAGCTTGTCTCTTATCTACTCATGTTTCAAGGCGCGATTTTCGCGCCTTTTTTGTTATCTAATGCGCCCATTTTTTCACTTTTCAAACTTTATATTCCTCATCCAAAATCCCAGATATGAAGCACGAAAAAACACCGCAAAATCGCCGTATAAACTTTAAGCACAAACTAGTTTAGACCCCGGGCCCCTATAGAGTTACAGCCACCATCCAACCCTCAAATGTCGAGTTTGCAAGGGTCTGCAAACTTATGCAACCTGGTTAGTGACACTCTCCCCAAAATCCGCAATATGAATAAGTGTCAGCGCTGGCGTTTTTCCATATGAAGAAGAGATTTATTATGAGTGAAACTATACAAAGCAAACCACTTCCCTCCTTTATCGAGGAACGCCTAGATTTTTATATTCAAGATCTAATCGAACCGAATGAGAACAAAAAACACCTTGTTCTTGGTAAACGCCCACCGTGTAATGCCGTTGTCCTGCAAAGCAATGATTACCTTGCACTGTCTCATAATAAGGAGATTCAAAACGCGCATCGTGATGCGATTTCCCAGCACGATGACAACGTCGTGATGTCCGCGATTTTCTTACAAGACGATGAATCGAAACCTGTATTTGAAACGCAACTAGCCAGTTTCGTTGGTATGCCTAGTTGTCTACTTTCTCAATCTGGTTGGGCTGCGAATGTCGGTTTATTGCAGACTATTTGTGCACCGAACATACCTGTGTACATTGATTTCTTTGCACATATGTCTTTGTGGGAAGGCGCACGTATTGCCGGAGCACAAATTCATCCGTTCATGCATAACAACACCAGTCACCTAAGAAAACAGATTTCACGTCACGGTTCAGGGATCATTGTTGTGGATTCGGTTTACAGCACTATCGGGACCATCGCTCCTCTACGTGATATCTACGAAATAGCACAGGAGTTTGACTGCGGCCTGGTTGTAGATGAATCACACTCTTTAGGTACACACGGTCCACAAGGTGCGGGGATACTGCAGGGTCTTGGCTTAACTCATAAGGTAGATTTTATTACCGTTAGTCTTGCCAAGACATTTGCTTATCGTGCTGGCGCGATTTTAGGCCCAGAAAAACTGGCGAAGACGCTTCCATTTGTGGCGTACCCTGCAATATTTAGTTCTACCGTATTACCGCAAGAGATCATTCGGCTAGAGAAAACACTGGACGTCATAAGAAAATCAGATGATAAGCGAGATATTCTGTTTGAAAGAGCCAAGTCTTTAGCCGTTGGTTTAAAACGCATTGGATTTACTATTCGCAGTGAATCACAAATTATCGCATTAGAATGTGGTAACGAGAGAAACACTGAGCGAGTCCGCGACTTTCTCGAAGAGCGAAATGTTTACGGCGCAGTGTTTTGCCGCCCTGCAACTGGAAGGAACAAAAACATCATCCGTTTTTCAGTCAATGCAGACATGACAGCTGCTGAAGTTGATCATGTACTCACTGTCTGCCAACAAGCATTTGCACACCCTGACTTAGAGTTTGTGTAAGTTAGTGTGTAGATAAAACTAAAGAGCTCAACAGTTTTGCTGAGCTCTTTATTCGTGTTATTCGTTGTGAGCAACTCGCCTCAAGAAAACAAGTCGCGAATGATTAGATCCAGTTTGCGATTTTATCGAACAAACGATTTTTATCCGCCGGTTTTACGATGAAGTCAGACATACCCGAAGACCCAATTTTGTCCAACGTGACAGGTGAACTATCCCCTGTATGCGCAATAATAGGTACCGACGCATAGTTTTTATCCGAGCTTCGAATTCGCCTAGACGCTTCTACACCATCCATAATTGGCATTTCGATATCCATCAGAATGAGATCAACATCTTCTTGCTCTAGTGTATCCAGAGCCTGCTGCCCGTCTTCTTTCTGAATCACTTCAAAGCCTTGCTTTTCAAGTAACATTGCCGTGAATTTACGCAAAGATTCATTATCATCCACGACCATAATTGTGCGCTTATTTGAATTATCTAACGTCACCGAGGCCGTTGGTGTCGATACATAGCTTGAATCATATAAGAGACGCTCAATAGTTGGTTTAGTATTCAATAACCAGGCTTGCGTTTCGATCCAAATAGGTTCATATGCAGCCTTACGTGCTCTCTGAGTCGGATGATGCTCAAAAAGATAAACTATGCGTGCTTCAGTGAAAGACAAGAGAGATTCTAATCTATCCAATTGGTTTGCTCTTGGATCTAAGCTCTCAAGATCGATAAAAATCAGATCGAATTCGAACTCGTACTCTTTCTTTTTGAGTACTTGGTTGGCATCTAAAATCGTCGAGTCAAAGCCCATAAAACGGCTAATATCAGTTACTTTAGACACCAAGATATCTTGGCTAGTCACCGTTAGAATGGTTTTGAGTTTAGTCAGATCGTTTTTGATTTCAGTAACGGTATCAGATGTCGTTAGTGGGAAAGTTAACGTAAATTGAGACCACTCTCCTAACTGAGATTGACACTCAATGTTCCCCCCAAATGAACGCATGACTTTTTTACAAAACGGTAGGCCCAAACCATAACTTCCTGATTTGCCGGTGGTGTAAAAGTCTTGAAAGATATTGCGTAGAACATCAGGAGCAATACCAGCACCATTATCGGTTACAACAATTTGATTAAAGCGTTCTGAACTTATCATGGATACATGTATGTGAAAATCTTCAGATTTACGGTGATGGAAGGCATTCTTGAAAAGATTATACATAACGTATTTAAGCAGCGTATCACTACCTAGAAACTCAAACTCACTTCTCGCATCCAACGATATGGCAAATCGATCAGTGGCACGTTTATAACTGAAGCTTTCAATTGCCTGTTCAACGACCGAGTGAGCTGAATATTTTTTGAAGCTAGAACGAGAAACTCGATTTTCATCAATCGAAGTCAGCAATAAATCGATGGTTTCATTACCCGATTGGATAATGTTCATTGCATCCTGACTCACTTCACGTAATAAGGTGACATCTTCTACACTCATGACGTACTGCTCTTTTCCTGCCTCTTTCATGTTGGGCAAGATCGACTGGATAACATCTATTGAAGTGCAAAGCCCACTCAACGGGTTACGCATTTCATGTGCAATCCCTGCCCCGAATGATTTTGCCAGCGAGACTTTTGCTTCATGTTCAACTTGGTTACGAAAATAGAACAAATTACCGAAGACATAAATAAACAGAAAGATTGGCACATGAGTCCAATCCATGGTCAGGTCCAGATGGAACCCTTTTGCAACCCAAGCGAAGAATGTGGCCAAGCCTATCCCAGCAAAGGTTTGAGCAAACATGACCCTAGTAACATGAACCAGTAAAATGTGTAAGAAAATTGCAGACATAAACGACATAACCCATACATTGGACCAGTCATTCATCAGTAACATATAAAAAAAGAAAAACGGTAAACACAGCGTTATCGTCACTTGGTAATAAATAGGAACATAATCTCTCCAAGTCGATGATAAGCGGTTTCTAAAAATGATTCCGAAAAACAATAACGAACAAAACAATCTAAGGGGTAAATTTTCATAAGCCTGTGGAAAGGCAAACTCCCAGACAAAGTAGTACAGCGGAAAGCCAAGAAACCCCATCCAGCCAACGAGAGTTAGGTTTGGTTCTGCATATTGATAAACCTTACGTATCGAGTCCATATAATCTGTTTTGCTTACTCCGCCTGACGCACAATAGTGTGATTTTTATTCACTTTTATCGTTTTATTATTAACTAATTATATATTAATCATCATTTATAAGCAGCGCGAAATGACGTAAACAGCTCGCAATACTTATCTTTAGTTTCAATCTTTTAAGACAGCTACACTTGATTTACAACCAAATAAACAAAGTTGCATATAGTTTAGTGCAATTTTGCGATAATCGCTCTGTATCCAATTGGATGTTAATCTCATTTTGTGTAAGAAACTTAAGTCGCGCCTTTGGCACGACTTTCCAACGATTCAAAAACAGCACTCACCGCATATAGCGTGGTGAAGAACAATTGGCTTGGGGTGTGTTATGAATTCTGTCCAGATAAAAAATGTCATTTTTGATGTAGGTAATGTGTTGGTACGCTGGTCTCCAGTAGAAATCGTTCGCTTAACATTTGGTGGTTCCGTAGAATCAGAGAAAATGGCTCAGATGCTATTTTCATCACAAATCTGGAAAGATTTAAATAAAGGGACGATCTCCGAAAGGGAAGCAAAACAGCGTTATCAACGTGAACACCAAGTAACGACGGAAGAAATGGACCGCTTCTTTTATTATGTAAAACACACTCAAATATTACTTTACGGCAGTATAGAGCTGTTAAAACGAGTAAAAAGAGCCGGATATGGCGTATATGCGCTCACAGACAACATCAACGAAATTGTGGAACATCTTCGTACTACCTATGAGTTTTGGCCACTGTTTGATGGAGCAATCATCTCTTCTGAAGTTCAATTACTAAAACCACAAGCGGAGATCTACCAAACTCTACTTTCAAAGTATCAGCTTAACCCCGAAGAGACAGTATTTCTTGATGACATGCCTTACAATGTTGAAGGTGCCCGAGCAGTTGGCATGGCTGCTATTCAGTTTGAAAATGCTCAGCAATGTGAGCTCGAACTAAAAGCCATGGGGGTTAACTTCTAGAAAGCTTTCAATAAAACATAACGTTAGGGTGCATAAACAAAAAAGAGCAGTGTTGAGACTGCTCTTATCTAATGTTTTAGAACGCTAGGTTAGGAGTAAATCACGTTTTCCTCAATCCCACTAACTAATGACTGGGCGTTCTTCCAACGGAATACTTTTTCTAACACCTCTTTGCCATCAGGTGCGCGCCAAGTTCGCTCTTGATCCTCTTGACCACCAATGTGGCGATAGAATTCAATCGCAGAAATGTTTTGCGACACAACTTCTAAATAAAGACCTGTGTCTTTAAAGTACTGCTGTTGCCATTCTGCGACAGCAAGTAATAGCTGCTTACCAATCCCACGACCACGGTAACTGTCATCAACATGCAATGCGTCAATAAAGGTTCCACGCTCGAAATCATGGTTGCCGAACACACAAACAAAGCCAAGTAGCAAACCTCCCTCCTCCGCCAAGACAATGTGCTGATTGAATGGTGGGTTGGTCAAACGGGTTTGCCAAATCAGTAGTTTGTCGTCAATCGCTTCTTTCTCAAGATAGTTATCACTAAGAATGCCACGGTAATGACGCTTCCAGCTATCCGCATGAAGATGCGCAATGCGCTCGTAGTCCTTATATTCCGCTAATCGTAAATCCATTACGTATTCCTATTTTCTTACATTTTTGCTTCTTTATAGAGTCTCGGTATATTCCACCTTTATAACACTTGTTTCTTGGCAGATTTTATACACCTTAAGCCAGAGCTCATTTTTTAATACTACTCATTATTCAATTAAAAGCAAAATATCCCATCAAGTTCCTTAATCTACACCCAAAGGAATAGTCACATTTGTCTAACTTTAATTTGACTTACATGTGTACGCTGATATTCTGGCGAACAGTTGTTAGCTCAAAGTTAGGGATACACCTGTGACTCAAAACAAACCACCTGTTATCTGGTTGAATACATTAATATTTTCTGCCAGTTTTGTTCTGACTTTTATTGTAATGCCTTGGTATGCATATCATTTTGGACTAGGTTGGGAACATCTAATTTGGGGAGTGATTGCATTTAGTTTCACTAACCTTTCTATTACAGCAGGCTATCATCGTCTCTGGAGCCACAAAACATACGAAGCTCATCCTATTTTGCGCGCCATTTTTGCGATTGGAGGAGCATTTTCTTTGCAAAATAGTGCATTACATTGGTCTTCTGATCATCGTGTGCATCACAAACATGTCGACAATAACGATAAAGATCCGTACTCAGCCAAGCGGGGTTTTTGGTATTCTCACATTGGGTGGATGTTACGTGATTACAATAAATCAAAGGAAAACGAATATACAAACTGCCGTGACCTAAAGCGCGATAAAATCGTCATGTGGCAGCATAAGTATTATGTTCCACTTGCCCTACTGACTAATATTGGTTTCCCAGTCATACTAGGACTGATCTACGGTGATATCTGGGGGATGTTATTGGTCGTTGGTGCGGCTCGACTATTTATGAGTCACCATACAACTTTTTTCATTAACTCCCTCGCACATATTTGGGGTAAGCAAACTTTCACAGACAAAAACACTGCTCGCGATAATGGTGTACTCGCCTTTTTCACATTTGGAGAGGGTTACCATAATTTCCATCATATTTTCGAGAATGACTATCGCAATGGCGTGTATTGGTGGCATTACGACCCAACGAAGTGGTTGATAAAGTCATGTTCTTGGCTAGGACTTACATCTAAGTTGCGCACAACGCCTACATTTAGAATTGAAAAAGCCCGTGCGAGTCAACTTTTGAAGAAAGCAAGAGAAAAGCTAGAATCGAAACCGAACACGCAAACAATCCTCGATCAGCTACAGCACGAGTTTGATACTCTAGTTCATCACATGCAGGAATACTACGAGATGCGCAAAGAAGTACTCGGTGCTAAAACTGCCAGTGTGGTAAAAAAATACGAATGTTCTGTAACGAAAATGAAATACCAGCAAATTAAAGCAGAGTTCGAACGGCAGCAACGTAGTTGGAACCTTATGGTTCGTCGATACGCATAGTTTATCCTCATTCTTACGATTACTTAGCTTCGCTTCGGCGAAGCTTTTTTGTTGTGAAGAGTGTTTTCCAACAATTGCTTATTGAGTAAAGTCTTTTTCCTATTGTGAATCAATTCACTCATTATTCATTCACTTTCCTAGTCATATTTTCCTTCCTATAAATAGCTTCAAACCAGCACATAACACTTAGAAAACCAAATTCCAACAATACAATCTAACGAAATTATTTATTAAATTATTATTTGTCTCAGATCATGCAAGCCCCATATTTGTCTCGTGCCACAGCTAAGAATTCTGTAAATTCCTTGTCATAAACTGAAACAGTTTCTTTCTTTTTTACATAACATTCGGAGATCCCTATGTTAGAGCTCTTAATTGGCTTAGTGGTTACCATTGCGGTGGGTTACTTTATTGTCAAAGGCTATAAAGCTGCGGGCGTGTTACTGACAGCTGGTATTGCTTTACTTCTTATGACTGGCGTTTTGGGGCACGACGTGCTGCCGTCAAAAATCACCTCAACTGGTAACATGGTGACAGATGCGCTTGAATACGTGAAATACATGCTTCAATACCGCGGTGGCGGTCTTGGTATGCAAATCATGCTGCTTTGTGGTTTTGCGTCATACATGACTCATATCGGCGCGAACAACGTGGTAGTGAAACAGTTCTCTAAACCGCTTTCTGTCATCAAGTCTCCTTACGTCCTTTTGGTAGCGGCTTACATTGTGGCGTGTTTAATGTCTCTTGCGGTAAGTTCTGCAACAGGCCTTGGCGTACTATTAATGGCGACATTATTCCCAATGATGGTCGCGATGGGCATTTCTCGTCCAGCAGCCGTTGCAGTGTGTGCCTCTCCAGCGGCAATCATCCTTTCTCCTACTTCTGGTGATGTTGTTATCGCAGCAGAAAAGTCTGGTTTAGAGCTTGATGTGTTTGCGGTACAAACTGTGTTGCCTGTTTCTATTTGCGCAATCATCGTCATGGCAGCGGCAGCGTTCTTCTGGAACAAATACTTAGATAAGAAAGAAAATACACCAATGGAAAAAATTGATGTATCAGAGATCAAAGCTGACGCACCAGCGTTTTATGCAGCTCTTCCTTTTCTACCTATCATCGGCGTTTTCCTATTCAACGGTCGTACCATTCCAGGACTTAGTCTAGACATCTACACTATTGTGGTTGGTTCGATTTTCCTTGGAGCTCTGATCCATTATGTTGTAAATAAGTTCGATGGTAAGAAATCACTAGAAGATTTAGATTCTTGTTACGCAGGCATGGCTGACGCGTTCAAAGGCGTTGTGATGCTTTTGGTTGCCGCAGGGGTTTTTGCACAAGGTCTGATGTCTATCGGAGCTATCGATAACCTACTTCATCTAGCAGATAATGCTGGTGCAGGCGGCGTTGCTTTAATGCTTATTCTAACTGCATTGACAGTTGCAGCAGCAATTGCAACGGGTTCGGGTAACGCGCCTTTTTATGCGTTCGTGGAGTTAGCACCATCTTTGGCTGCGAAAATGGGATTAAACCCTGCTTTCCTAATTATCCCGATGCTTCAAGCATCAAACCTAGGCCGTACTATCTCACCAGTATCTGGCGTAATCGTTGCGACATCAGGTATGGCAAACATCAGCCCGTTTGAGGTTGTAAAACGCACATCCGTTCCAGTTCTAGCAGGCCTTATCACGGTGATTATTGGTACTATGGTGCTTGTTCCAATGAGTGCCTAACGGTATTGCCACGATCAAACTAAAAGCAATATCCGAACAAAATTACGTTTAATTAAAAACGCCAGCAAATGTGCTGGCGTTTTTTTTATTCTAATGTGTTGATTTACGCTGACTTAAATCGGTCAGGAATCTTAGTGATGCTCTCTCTGTAGCTAAACCATAAGTAGGTAACGGCAAGCGAAAAGAATAAATATGAAAGTGCGAATACGATTGGAGACGTGATTAATTCCGCGGACATTCCCCACATCACACCGACTACGGTTATCGTCAACTTAGAAAGCATACCGCAAATGAGTAGGAATAAAGCAAGCTGTGGAAAGCGCGAGCTGCGAAATGCGAGGAAATAACAGCTACCTACCGCTAAAGAAGCAATAGATAAGCCCAACATAAATGAATGGATGTGGTCTGCTGATGCGATACCAGCGGATACCGAGGCCATGAGTAATAGGAACAGTTTCATAAGTCACCTCACAACAAATCTAAAAAGCATCCCTTCATAAATGAAAACTCATTTTTCACTATATTCTGCGCCTAAAATCAGCAATTACAAGTTACTTTTTTGCTCACTTAATGAACATAAAAGCTAATCAGCTTCAATTATTACAAAAGGTTAACAATTAAAAATTAAGAAACCCTTTGCATCTGATACTTACGACAGTTAGATGATAAATTCGCCATTTTTGTTACAGATGGTTAACATGGAAACATTTTGAAATTTTTTATTTGAAATGTGAACTGTGCACTCAACAGCGTAAAACCTCTCTGTCTTGACTCATCATTCGTTATTAGCGAACAAAAAATATCACTTTTTTACAACGTTCTTACTACATACAAAACCATGAATTCACATCCACTTTTAATGTTGCAAATTATTTTATCAGTAACCGTAAAAAGAGAT
The DNA here is from genome assembly GCF_033339955.1 of Vibrio sp. 1731. Lineage (NCBI taxonomy): Bacteria > Pseudomonadati > Pseudomonadota > Gammaproteobacteria > Vibrionales > Vibrionaceae > Vibrio > Vibrio sp. 1731. Next base: position 65,439 of record NZ_JAWOVO010000018.1, read on the forward strand.
TCCAATCACATATTTATTGGTTATAATCCGCGCTCATTGCGTTAAACGTTGAAAAACGCAAACTAATTTTGAGAAAAAACATCTTTAAACCAACCTTCTTTGCGGCATTGCCAATAAGAGGAAAAACTGAGAATAAAAATGAGCAAGATTGATAAAGCTATGCGCATCCTGTTAGCAGGGTTCTGTATCAACCTTTGTCTTGGCATCCTGTATGCTTGGAGTGTATTCAACAAGGCACTGGTAACTGAATCAGGCTGGAGTGCTGCAGAAGCTTCTGCACCTTACGCAACTGCAACCATCACTTTCTCTATCTGTCTTCTTATTGCAGGCATTCTTCAAGACCGCATGGGCCCTCGAATGATCCTTATCCTAGGTACTGTTCTTACAGGTCTGGGCATGATCGCGTCTGGCTTTGTGAACTCTCCACTAATGTTGAACATTACATTCGGTGTGATCACAGGTGCAGGTATCGGTTTTGGTTACGCATGCCTATCACCTTCTGCGATGAAGTGGTTCCACGCTTCGAAGAAAGGTATGGTTAACGGCATTATTGCGGCAGGTTTCGGTCTAGCGGCTATTTACCTTGCGCCAGTAACTTCTGCGCTAATAGACAGCATGGGCATTCAAACTAGCTTTATGGTTCTTGGTGTTGGTATCCTAGCGATTGCAGTTCCTCTTGCAGCAACCATCAACAACCCACCAGCAGACTACACACCTGCTGAGCCTAAAGTAAAAGAAGGCCAAGCACCTAAAGCGGTGAAAAAGTCAGATGACTTAACTTGGAAAGCAATGTTGAAAACGCCACAGTTCTACTCTCTATGGATCATGTACGCGTTTGCAGCTTCTGTTGGTCTAATGATCATTGGTAACATCACGACAATCGCAAGCGTTCAAGCAAACTTGCCAAACGCGGTTTACCTAGCGTCTATTCTTGCTGTATTCAACTCTGGCGGTCGTGTTGCCGCGGGTATGCTTGCAGATAAAATCGGCGGTGTTCGTACGCTTCTACTCGCGTTCGTTCTACAAGGCGTAAACATGGTGCTGTTCGCGACGTTCGACTCTGAGTTTACACTGATCATCGGTACAGCAATCGCAGCGGTAGGTTACGGTACACTTCTAGCGGTATTCCCTACTCTAACGGCTGAGTTCTACGGTCTGAAAAACTACGGAACTAACTACGGCGTACTTTACACTGCATGGGGTATTGGTGGTGCAATCGGCGCAGCGGTTGTTGGTTTCTCGATGACAAATGGCGACGGCTACACCTTGGCTTACACAATTTCTTCTGCAATGATGGCAGTATGTATCGTACTTGCGTTCATCACTAAGCCATTGTCTGAAGCGAAAGTAGCACAGCTAAAAAACGCATAATTGCGAATTGATTTGATAGCAAAAAGGCTTAACCTATGGGTTAAGCCTTTTTTGTTATCGGTCGTTTATGGAAAGCCCTATCGAACTTGCACCAGACTACTATCTAGAGAACTTCTTCAAGCTGACTCATCACGCAGTAACTTGGTACAGCGATTTACTGACCAAGGAAGAACACGCATGGCTTTGCTCGTTTGATTCTTTGAGCAAACACGCCCAGTGCCTTTTGGTGCGTTTATACAGCCGAAAGGGGTGTTGGTTTCGAAGCGATAAGCTGAGTTATCAAGAAATACCTTCTATCAATGAAGCACTGGTAGAATTGAGTCAGCATGAGTTTGTAGCCCTTTCCCCACACCTTTCTCATCAAGAGTTAGCGGCCAATTTACTGACCAAACCAGAAATCTCTGCGCTTTATCCCGAACTGCCGAAATCACTCAAGAAAGACGCCCTTGTCGAACGTTTGAGTAATGCGGAATTTGATCGTATAGAGAAGCTTGAGTTTACGATCGTCAAACTCAATTCAGCTCATATGATCGACGTGTTGCTCACTCTGTTTTTTGCCAACACCCATCAAGACTTAAGTCAGTTTGTGCTTGATGACTTAGGTTTGCATCAGTTCGAGCAATATCAATTGAGTAAAGTGCGCCGTTTCTTTGATTCACGTGAGCAAATAGACCGTTTAATTGAACTGAGCCAGTTGGCCAACCTGTACTGGCAATTTGACCGAAAAGACAAAGCCAATCTCGACTTATTAATTGAGGCAATGCCTCAGCCCGTTAAACACCGTTGCGTAGATCGTAAACGCGAGCACATGTTGAATGCCATAGCACGTGATTACGAACGGCTTAATGATCTAGAGACCGCCCTGTCTCTATTTGGCCAAACTCAACTCACACCGAGCCGAGAACGACGCGCACGTATCTATGACAAATTAAACCATGATGATTTATTTGGTGACATTGTCACAGATATGCTTAACTCACCGATCGATGTGTCTGAGCTCGAAGTTGCACAAAAACTTGAGCAACGGTTAAAACGAAAACAAGGCGAGAAAGTGCCAAGAGTGACGAAGCCAACCTGTACGGAATACCGCCTTGAACTGGATTTATCTCAACAGAGAGTCGAACTCGCCAGCAAAGCGTATTTTGAGTCCTTAGGCTGGACTGTATTTTACGCCGAAAATGCACTGCTTAATGCATTACTTGGTCTCACTTTTTGGGATGCGATTTTTGCTCCTATTGAAGGGGCATTCATTAACGCTTATCAACACCGTCCTTTAGATTTATATCACTCGGATTTTGTTACCAAGCGCCAAGCTTTGATAGATGCGGCGTTTGACGAATTGGAAACGGGTAACACTCATACGTTATTGACAAATTACGATGAGAAGTTTGGTATCAGCAATCCATTTGTGCATTGGAGCTTAATAAGTAAAGAACTACTCGAAACAGCACTCGATACAATCCCAACTAACATGTTGATGGCGCTATTTAAAATACAATTGAGTGACCTAAAGCTTTACCGCAATGGGATGCCTGATCTGATTGCTTTTAAAGGAAACGAGTTCGAATGGATTGAAGTAAAAGGGCCAGGCGATAAACTCCAAGACAACCAATGGCGTTGGATTAAAGAGTTTACCCGCCTTAATGTGCCATTTGCGGTGTGTTACGTCGCCGCAAGTTAACACACTTTATATAAAGAGCTTGGCGCATGTTCATTAAAACAATTTTTTCTTTACCGCACCTTGCTCTTTTTCTGAAATATTTTCGTTTCTTCACGATCACTTCACGCTTCATCACACACAATGCGCTTCTACTCATTAAGTTGATTTGAAGAGGCAAAATAAAATGAACAAAACCATTCTTGCGTTACTCGTTACCTGCTCAGTTTCGGTATCTGCGGCTCCTTATGTAGGTCTGGAATATGGACTAGGCACCACTGACCATGACTTGGAACCTCACTTTTCAGCTGAAAATGTAACACTTAACCCAGAACTTGAGGATGGTATTTTCTCAGGATTTATCGGTTACTCGTTTAATGACAATTGGGCAATTGAGCTAGGTTACAGCCAGTTTGACCTTGATGACGGCCGTTCTAAGGACCTTGGTATCAAGACAATTGATGGCAAAGATTACAATCATGAAATGGATTGGGATTCCTCTATCACAGCCAAACAAGTCTCGCTAGCACCAGTGTTTAGCTATGCATTAAGTGATAAATGGACAACAAAATTCAAAGCGGGTTTAACTTACACACAATACGACGCCAAGGTTGCTCAACATCAAGAATATGAGCTTGTCGCGAATAACGATGTGGAAATAAGCAACACGCTTTTCCATAGCTCGGAGAAAAGCAACGAGTTAGGCGCAATGTTCTCTGTGGGCGCGGAATACCAAGTGTTGCCAAAGCTCACGATTGGCGCAAACGCTAAATACCAACTAGACAGCTACGCAAACACTGCATCCTTTAACGTAGGCACAACTTATTACTTCTAATATAAGGAGATGATAATGAAAAGAGTATTGTTAACATCCATGCTTGCTCTACTTTCAAGCTCGGCTTTCGCCGCGTTTAATGGTCCAGAAGTCAGTGCAATCAATACGGTGAAAGAGGCGCGCAACGCAACCGACGACAGCGCTGTAGTGCTAACCGGGCATATTGTTCAATCATTTGGTAACGAGACTTACTTGTTCAAAGACAACACTGGTGAGATCGAAGTAGAGATCGACAACGAAGATTGGATGGGTCAAGAAGTGACACCAAAAGATACCGTAATGATTCGAGGAGAGGTTGATTCAGATTGGACAGCTACGCAGATAGACGTTGAGACCATTCAAAAACGTTAAGAAGTTGACTAATACCTCAACAAAAACAACACAGCCACATTTTAGTGGCTGTGTTAAGCAATAATCATGGAAAACGCTCGTTTAGCTAGTCAAGCAAGGACAATCTTGCGGTACGACTAATCGTATACTCTTAGGCTGAACATCAAATCTAATGGTTCTCGAATGATAAGGTTCTCCATCTAAATTAAGAGGCAATGGATTCGGGAAGTCTATCTCCAACCAGCTTGCTCTTGTGTACTTCACAAACTCTCCTTTCTCACTCGGGTTATTGATCTCGTCGATTACTTTAGGCAGCTCATGAGGTAAAAATGGGCACACCAATGTTAGATCCATCAGCCCATCATTAATCATCGCTTTTGGAGCTAACTCTTGCCCACCTCCAGCAAGGCGCCCATTACAAAACGCGCCGAGCAACATTTCTCCCTGATACGCACCACCTTCAATCGTTATTGTTCCGTCATATGGTTTAAAGCCAAGTGCTTTTACAACACCAGTTAGCGTGTAAGCTCCGCCGCCAAGAAAGTTTTTGAGTTCAACAGGCGTTTCTGCTGTAACTTCTGCGCCAAACCCTGCTGTTGCCACGTTAATAAAGCAGCGATCGTTCGCTTTGACGCAATCGACCAAAGCGGACTGCCCCTCAACAGCAAGAGATAAAGACGCCTTAATGGAATTAGGTACTTGAATAGCGGTAGCAAAGTCATTGGCGGTACCAAGGGGAATAATGGCTAACTCAGGGCGTTTTTCTTCGTCAATTTGAATAATCGCAGAAGCCGCCTCATTGACGGTCCCATCGCCACCAGCGACAACAATACGTTCAATGCCTTCATCAACCGCTTCTTTCACTAGCCGCGGCATGTCTTGAGATTCCCACGTCACACGCACCTGTACGTCGATGCCTTTTTCTCTCATTTTCATGATTGCATCTCTTAACTCTGGATTCCCAGCTTTTTTTCCGTTAAGGATGGCACGTATTGTCTTTTTCATTGCACTTCCTATTGGTTGATGACTTTTCCTGCTTGCTTAATCTGTGAACGCAACCATTGATGGGCGCTGTCGTTTGTGCGACTAGGATGCCAGATTGTGCAAAGCTCATACATTTGTTCATCAAATGGCATTGATAAAGATTTAACATGATAGGTGTTATTGAACAAGTTGATCATCGACTCTGGCATTAAACCAATGTGTTCACTACCACAAATAATTGGGAGCATTTCTAGTACGCCTGAGGCTCGATACTTAATCTTTCTCTTATCCAAGTCGGCAATGTCATCGGCGTTTAACAAGCTCTTACGACTCTGCCACTGCGAAACCACTACGTGTTCTTCTTCAAAAAATTGTTCAGCCGTAATCTCGTCATTCAGGCGTGGATGCGTTTCGCTACATACCACCACCAAACGCTCTGTAAGTACAGTTTCCAGTTTTAGCACCGTTCTTGCTCTTGGTGTGATATCAATGATCAAATCGTATCGTTGTAACCGCAGATCACTTTCAAAATCTTCCGTAAAAAGCGGATGTACTTCTAATGCAACATTTGGCGTCGACACACGGATTTGTTTCATGACTTGAGGTAGCAACTCAAAGCTCGCAACGGACACACAGGCAATAGAAAACACTCTATTCGACACTTTAGGGTCAAACTCATTAGAGGCCGATAATGTCGAAGTGAAATTTTGTACTGAAGCTAGAAGAGCAGGATAAATATCCATCGCAAACGAGGTAGGCTCGACACCTTTAACGCAACGATGAAACAATGGATCATCGTAGATATCACGTAGCCTTGCTAGCGCTTTACTCACCGCAGGCTGGGTGATGTTTAAGCGCGCCGCCGCCCGAGACAAGTTACGCTCTTCATAGATGGCAGTGAAAATGGGGATAAGATTAAGGTCGGTCGGTTTCATGCTATTAAATTTTTCAAAAGTCACTTTCTCTATTTTAATCTAACAGCATGATCCTTCACGTAGCCAAGTGCAATAAATGAGCGGTATCGCTTGTTTTAATGAGTTTTAACTCAATTTTGACGCACTTCATTCACTACATAAACTGGCACCGTAGTGCAACGTAAAGCTTGACTTAGGCTTTGCCTAGGTAAGGGGTAAGAAACTCGCTGACTTCCTCGCCGCATAAACCAGTTTCTACCTCTATACCTGCTTGTTTTAGAATCTCGATACCTCGACCACTGTTGCGTGGGTCGGGGTCCAATATGGCTACGACGACTTTGCTTATGCCGGATTTGACTAATGTCACCGCGCAAGCTGGCGTGCGACCAACAAACGAACACGGTTCTAGCGTAACGTATGCCGTCACCGATTCTAACGAGCCTTGATACGCATTCAGCGCTTCCACTTCCGCGTGATTGCCACCAATCGCTTGAGTATGACCTTCAGAAACGATTTGATTGTCTCTCACTAACACGCAGCCAACCGGCGGGTTGGGTTGACATTCAGGAAGCGCATTTTTGGACACTTCCAATGCGCGGCGCATAAACTCTTGGCTCATTTGAACTCTATTCTCTAATAAAAACGAGGCGCTATATTAGCGCCCCGTTTTATTCATTGCCATCTCTTCCAATGACTTTGTCCAGTTCTGGTAACGCTCGCGGAATACGGAATTTAAAGCGTTTTTGTTTGGTCTGGATTTTGCGCCACATCGACTTCAGTAAATGAGCGCTATTTTCACCATTTTGCATTCGCGACGCACTTTTTTGCCACGATTCACTCGTATCGGCTTTGGTCATTTCTAGCTCGGCCGTATTTAAACGCAATTGTTTGTACAATATGGTCCTTGCTTCAGACCAACGTTTAGCCTTTAACAAACGGTGGAACGTCAGCCATGCTGGTGTCGGTCTGTTGCGGTAGTAACGTTTAATGGCTACCAATGAAATAATCACAAAACCCAGCAACACAAGCGTGGAAACAATCCATTCAAAGTACGTTCTGATGAAGGACTTCAACGTGTGCTTCGCGGCAAAAGTTTTGCCCTCTAACATCACCGTTTCCACTTGCTGAGTCTTACTGTTCCACCAACGGAACTCATAATCCGGCAGGGTTAATTCACCACCTTGTTGAATCACGTACACGCTCTGTTCTGTGCGTGTTGACTGGTAATCACCACGTGTTTGCGTATCTGTAAGACGATGTGGTTGAGGGTACGCTTGGTAACGGGTTGTTGATTCTCCTTTCAACAAGTCTGGTAGCAACACAGATAGTGAATCTTGAGCCGAAATGGTGATTTTACGCGTGATTGCATCCCCAACTTTGAGTGACTCAGTGGAGGTATCCCACTCTTGCTTTACCTCTACATCTGTTGCAGCAAACCAAGGTGTCTCACCACTCAGCAGGCCCGATGGCAAGACGGTTTTGAACTTAATCGGCTGCGTGTAAAGTGTGCCTGATACCTTCTCGCCGTCCGGCGCAGACACCTGAACGCCCACTGCGACAGGTGGAACCACAAAATCACCAGATGCTTGTGGATACAAAGTCACTTCCCAGCGTTGACGCGACCAAGTTTGTCCGCCCTTGTGCTCCGTGAAGTTAGTGGCTAACTGATTACGCTGTTTGGCGATAACATTGGGCATTTCAATACTGCCAATTCGCGTCCCACCCGTAAACCAGCGCGGCGTTGCCACTTCGATGGTTAAAATGACTTGCTCGTTGACACTAAAACTTGGCGTTTTACGCTTTTCTCCAGCCGTTGGTTGTTGACCAACCCACGCTTGCAACTCAACACCATGATTGCGTTGAAGATCGTAAATGTCCTGAGCGAAAACGTGACGACTTACGAACAGACTCAAACAAACCACTAACCATGCCACTATCCGTACAGGAAGTGCAAAAGAGGTAACGCGATGGACATTCATCATCATTGGGCAGCCTCCTCTGTATTGTGTTCCGTTGTCGTAGTTGATCTACCCGTTGTTGGCGAGCGTAATTGAATTTGGAATTTAGCGCGTAAGAAATACTTCGGATCCGCTTCGACTCGCTTTAACCATTTGTCGGCTAATTCTTGGCTACCTATGATGTCGTCTGCATTTAACGTCTCTTTAATCATCAACTCCGCTGACGTTTTTTCATCCGCCCCTTCTGCGGTTTGAGGGTTATCGCCTAGCTCGGTTGATGCTTCTTGCTCTGTTCCTGCCTGACTCTCACTCATCCGGTTGATGTCCTCTACAATACCACCAATCACTTTCAAGTTATGCTCAACATCCGGTCTTAACCTCTCGCTCAACGTTGGCTTGTTGGCTAGGGATTTTAACAAGTCACGTGCAGCCAAATATTCACGCTGACGCGCCAATGCACTCGCCGCATTATAAAGACCGTAATCTCGAACCTCTTCGGACGGGTCGTTTTGCATTTCCAAAAAAGCACTGTGGGCGAGTTCAAACTCGCTAGCGTAGTAGTACGCCGTGCCTTTGCGTAATGGATTGACAAAGTGTTTCGCGGCTTCTAAATACGCTTGTTTGTTAAACAAACGCTGTCCTTGTTGGTCTGGCGTTAGCCACAAATCCCACCACCATTGCGCTACCTTGTCGAAAGCCGTCACTTTTTGCACAACTTGTGGCTGCTCGGCTTTAACAGAAATGTTCTCCGCCAACGCACTGGTTGGCATCAATAACGTGCCGCTCACCATTACAATCACGCACCACTGCACTAACCACCCTTTTCTAAACCACAGCATCATGATCAGCGCGATTGGGAACAGAAGCTGATATCCCATGTCTTTCCAAGGCATTGAAGATTCGCCATTAAGCTGCATATTGCGCTCAACGTATCGGTTCAGTTGCTCGATATCACTATTATCGACGGTCACTTCCACCAATCGACCGTTAGTCTGACTAGCCAGTTTTTGTAGAGAATCCAAATCCATTGGGTTGTTACTCACAATGTCAGCATTCCCTGCCGCAAGAATTAACAGTTGATAAGGTTTGCCCGAGAAATACGCTTGGTATTGCTCAATCGTGGCTGGATTAACGCCATCACTCACCAACAGAACAGTGGAGCCTGGTTGACCTTGCAATTGTTGGTCAATTAACGGCAATGCTTTTTCGGCAAGCTTACCTTGCACGGGCATAATTTCTGGCGTAATGGCCGCCAAAAACGGGTCAAATACTTTGCTGTCTTGAGTTATAGGCATCGCGACATGAGCACTGCCCGCGAACACGACTAAACCCGTTTTTCCGCCTTTTCGCGCGACTAGCAAATCGCGTATTTTCTGTTTGGAACGCTCAAGGCGGCTTGGTGGGAGATCTTTTTGCAGCATCGAGTCGCTGTTATCAAGCACCACAAGCATAGAGGCTTTATCTTCGCCAAAGGGAGAAGATTCTCGTTGCCACGTTGGGCCTGCACAAATCACAATGGCGATGAACACAATCAGCATCAAGAGCTTAAGCGGCAGTTGCTTACGCCAGCCTCGCTCACCTATCGTCAAAGCATTGCGTAAATGTTCGGGCAGAATATCCTTCCAGCTTGGCTTGCTTTCTTCTCGCCAGCGTAACCACACCAAGAAAAACATGGGGACCAAAGCCAGTAACCACAGTGGTCGAATAAAATGAAACTGCGTAAAGAATTGCGTCCAACTAAGAGAATCAAACATCGCTCTCTCCTAATGATGATCGTGTTGCAGCCCTTCTTTTGAGTGTTGCGACGCTGAACGCGAGCAAATGCATGATGACCACTAACGCCATCAAGTAATGATGAAGGCTTTGTTTTGGGCGGTATGTGGTGCTTTCGTAAAGTTGAGGTTCCAGTTTGCCAATTTCGTCGTAGGCAGCCGATAGTTCATCACGGTTGAGTGCTTCAAACGCTTCACCGCCGGATTCTTTCGCAATGCGATGAATCGTGTCCATATCCAACGCGGTTTCACCTATCGTTTCCGGATCGCCCATCGCAATGACGTGTACTCTCACGCCTTTGGCTTTCGCAACTTTCGCCGCATCAATCGGTTCAACAAAACTGCCCGTGTCGTTACCATCGGTTAATACAATCGCGACTTTTTCACGGTTTTGATCTTGTTCTAAAGCACCACGCGACTTATCGCTTTGCTCAAAAACTTTAATCGCTAAGCCAATCGCATCACCAAGATGGGTACTCTGCCCTGCCATTGCCACATCGGTTTGGTTAAGCAGTTCGAGCCACACTTTTTGGTCTGCGGTAAATGGCGTTTGCACGAAAGCAGCATCACCAAAAAGCACCAAGCCTAATCGGTCACCTTTACGAGACTGAACAAACTCCGACAGCACTTCTTTTGCCGCATCAAGACGAGAAATTTTTTCGCCTGTACGTGAGGTGAAATCTGGCTCGGCCATGGAGCCCGAAAGATCCACCACCACCATCACATCGCGGCCTAAACTCGCGCGAACTTGAGGCTCGCCTAACACGGTGGGTTTTGCCATCGCACACACCACCAAAAGCCATGAAAGAATTAACGTTGCTCGCTGCCACCAACTCGGGGTCAACTGGCTTGCACCTTCTGATGGCGTCTCGCCAATCGCTTCCACCAGCTGACTAAAAAACGGCACTTTGATCGCCATTTGCTTAGTGCGATATGCGGGCACCAAGTAGTACACCACCAACGGCAAGGGCAAAACCAGAAACCACATTGGGTGAGCAAATTCAAAACCAGACAAACCAGTTATCGATGCAAGAAGATCATTCATGTTGACCTCCCTGATGTGCTTTGCGTTTCAATCGTGGTGATTTATTTGCCGCGCTTTTTTGAGCATCACAACGGTGCTCACTCACCCAGTTTTTCGCACGAGCAATAAGCGTTACTCGCTCTTCGTTGGTTAGCGTAACGCTTGGGTCAACAATACTTTGTAGCCAGCACTTTGAAAGCTCATCGTTAAAAACCATTTGCGAGTTTGCTTGAGAATCTTCGGTTTGCGGATACAGCGCATCGAGCTTGCGCAGAAAGGCGGTATCAAACAATTTCGCGTTGCGGCTATCAATATGAATCAGCACTACTTTAAGCACAGAGAACAATACTTTTGGCATGTCTTTGTCGCTCGATTTGATTTGCGAAATCGCCAGTAGAGCTTCTTTTCGGTAACGATTATGCCACCATTGCCGAGCCAAGCGATATGCGAAATATACCAATGCAATGAACGCAACCGCCGCTAAAATTTTCCAGCCAATAGTTTGCGGGTACCAACTCACGCTAGATGGTACGGCCACATCATGCAGCTCTCTGAGTATGTAGGTACTTGGAGGCGTAGGAAGATCACTCATTTAACGCCCTCCTACCAGTTTTTGAAATTGTTTAATGTGCTCACCTGTCGTATCGAGTTCGATGTGCGGAAGGTGTTTCATCGCCATAAGTTGAGAGAGTGATTGACGCTGTAAGCTAGTTCGAGCCTCAAGCTTTGCGCTCGCAGCTTCTACCTTTGCTTTGCTGTCTAAATTGAGTTGATACTGCCCATCACCAACCACCCATTTCGATTTTGCCAAATCGTCTGGTAGCGCTTGTTCTAATGGGTCACTGACCATCACTGCAAGAACATCGTTGTGCTGTTGTAGCTGTTTAAGGTGATCAAGGTGGTGCTCCTCGCAGTCGCTCCAGTCGCTGATAAAAATCAAAGTGGATTGCTTGAGCTTCATGCGTTTAATAAGCTCAATCCATTGACTGAACGTTACTTTTTCGGAATTGCAGGAGTCCACATTGAGCGATTGATTGGCTTTAGCGAGACGTTTAAGTTGCGCCAGAAGATCGTTTTGCGAACGCTGTGCCTTGCTGTGAAACAACGCCTGCGGGGATGCGATGACAAAACCGACTCGGTCGCCATCTTTTAATACTCGCCACCCACACATCGCTGCGATCTCTGCCGCGACAACTGATTTCATTACTTGCGTCGAAGCAAAAAACATTGTGCTTCTCTGGTCGACACACACGATTACGTTGCGATCTTTTTCTTCTGTATAGCTGCGCACGTGCGGCTTACCTGTACGCATCGTAACTTTCCAATCAAGGTTACGAATATCGTCACCCAATTGGTAATGGCGCAGCTCTTCGAAGTTCAATCCACGACCGCGAAACAACGAATTGTGTCGGCCAGAGAGTACGCTACCCGCTTTTAGATGAGGAAGTAAACTGAATGATTCTGCTTGTACTTGCAGACGTACTAAACGAGCATAATCGCAGTACAAACGGGGATCCATCCCCTGTGATTTTGGCGCAAGAGTTGGCTTAGCCATAATGCCTCCCACTTACCCAATTTCTACACAATCTAGCAGCTCTTGTACGACTCGTTGATGATCGACCCCATCTGCCAGTGCATCGTAGGTCAAAGAAAAACGGTGGCCCAATACAGACGGAACCATGGCACGCACATCGTCAAGAGTAACGTGGTCACGTCCTTGCATCCACGCATACGCACGAGCGCATTTGTCGAGTGCGATAGAAGCACGAGGACTAGAGCCAATCTCAATCCATTTTGCTAAGTTTGAATCGGCATAACGCTCTGGCTTACGAGTCGCCATCACTAACGCAACGATGTAGTTTTCCACTAGGTCTGATACCACGATGTTTGGTAACTGACAACGCGCTTCTAGCACCACGTCTGGCTCGATGTGTTTTGGCGTAATAATTTCGCTGCTGGTTTCTGCACCCAATTCTTCACTGCGCACCAAACGAATGATGTCACGTTCTGCGTCATCTTCTGGATAATCGACGGTAACCTTCATGATAAAACGGTCCATTTGCGCTTCTGGCAGTGGGTACGTGCCCTCCTGTTCTACTGGGTTTTGCGTTGCAAGCACCATAAACAAGTCTGGCAATACGTGAGTTTTATCGCCTACCGTGATTGTGCCTTCGGCCATAGCTTCAAGCAGTGCTGCTTGTACTTTGGCTGGCGCACGGTTGACCTCATCGGCAAGCACTATGCTGTTAAAAATTGGCCCTGGTTGAAAATGGAGCTGCGGCTTGCCATCCAACTCTTGATAAACCTCGGTTCCCGTCACGTCCGATGGCAAAAGATCTGGCGTAAACTGGATTCGACCAAAACTGGTGTTTAACAAGTTCGCCAACGATTTTACGGAACGTGTTTTTGCCGTTCCCGGTAAACCTTCTAGTAGAATATGCCCATTTGTTAATAACCCGATGACTAAAGCTCGAACCACGTGGCTTTGTCCAATGACGCTTTTTTCTGTTTGTTCGATGAGTTCTTTTATCGCTTGTTGTGCGTGGTTCATAGGATACCTTTTCAATGGTTTAAGCCGTCTTTTCGATAGTTAAGTATAAGAACAAATGAAATAACTTAAGGTTATATTCACTATGTTATCTTTGCGGTTCTTGAGATTGGAGAAGTTGTGCAAGACCAACCAACATCGGTAACGCATAATCAAAGAACATTTTGATTCCCGAACACAAATAGTTTAGACCACTCTCACCATTCAGCGTTTTGATCAGACGGTTTTTCGGACACTCGCCCCAGCAATAAGACAAGTAGGGACACTGCTTACAATACGTCGGCAAAGATTCGCGTTTTGCCATGCCAAAGGTGTATTGTCGTGTAGAGAAGGCCATGTCATTCAATGAGTGTTCATGAATGTTGGCGAGTTTGTATTCTGGGTACACATAGTGGTCACAACTGAACACGTCGCCATTGTGCTCAATCGCCAAGCCTTTGCCACAAAACTCAGCTGTCACGCAAAGCTGAGACGGTTTCCCCATTACTTGCGCTACCGCGGTTTCAAACAGGTTAACCAGTACACGGCCAAGATTGTTATTCACCCATTCTTCAAAGGTCGCCATTAAAAAGCGTCCCCAGTCTTCAGGATCAACCGACCAATCCGTCACAACAGACATTGGATGACCCGGTTTCGCCAGATCACTGCCTTTGGTTGGGATCATCTGTTCGTTCCAAAACTGCGGTGCGGTTGTTTGGAAGTCGTTCGCTTCAACCACCGGTGCAAACTGAATGTATGTCACACCCAATTCTTGGGTTAAAAATCGATACACTTCGAGCGGGTATTTCGCATTGTGTCGATTCACCGTCACCAACGCGTTGAATTTCACGCCATGCGCTTGGAGCTTATCTGCCGCTTTCATCACCAGATCAAACGTCGGCTTACCGCTGCGGGTTTTGCGATATTTATCGTGCAGCTCTCGTGGCCCATCAATCGACAAGCCAACTAGGAAGTTGTGCTCTTTTAAAAACGCACACCACTCATCGTTTAGCAAAATGCCGTTGGTCTGAAGGTCGTTTTCAATGCGAACGCCTTTCGGCTGATGTTTCTTTTGCAGAGCTACGACATTGCGGAAATAGTCCAACCCAAGCAGCGTTGGCTCCCCCCCCTGCCATGAGAACACAATTTCTTCGCCATCCTGACTTTCGATGTAGCTTTTCACGAACGCTTCCAATGTTGCGTCGTCCATTTTTGGCTGCTTTTCTTGGTGCAGTAGATTTTCTTTATGCAGATAAAAGCAGTACTGACAATCGATGTTGCATTTTGCTCCGCCCGGCTTTGCCATCACATGGAATCGACGGTCATACGCGCCCGAAACTGGTGCTTTAGAAGCCGTTTTGAGAGGAACAATAGACATGGTAGTAGAATGGCGAGGGGAAATCTTACTCATACGTTTCTCACTATTAAATATACCCAAATAACCTCGTAAGCGTAGTGCAGTAAACGGGAAGCTATTTGGGTATATAGCGCTCCGAAGAGCGCTATGGATTATCGATGTTCTTTATTACTTAGAAGACTTAGGTACGAATGAACCTGCTTCCATGCGAGGTGGGAACTCTTTAAACGTACCCATTACCTCTTTCACTTTCTCTACCGCTGGCATCATTAGGAATGAACGCTCGTACATCCAACGAGAGTAACCCATACCTTGGTCACCACGTTCGAATGGGTCGATGCTCAAATCGAAGATCAATGGAACACGAAGTTTAGTGAATGGTTTACGCCATACATCCATACCCGTTTCATTTTCTTGGATCATGAAGTGGTATTTGTACTTACCGTAACGTAGTGCAACCAAGTCACCGTCATCACTCCAGTAAACGAATTCGTTACGAGCAGACTTGTCTGACTTACCTGTGATGTATGGCAATTGGTTGTAACCATCTAGGTGAACTTTGTAGTTCATCTTGCCAACTTTCTTACCTTTCAGTAGCTCGTCTTTAACTTTAGTGTCACCTGCTGCTGCAACCAATGTTGGGAAAAAGTCTTCAAGAGACATCATGCCATTAAAGGTTTCGCCAGCTTTGATGTGACCAGGCCATTTGATAAGAGCAGGAACACGGAAGCTGCCTTCCCAACCTGTATTCTTCTCACTACGGAATGGTGTCATACCTGCGTCTGGCCATAGGTCAACCATCGGGCCGTTATCTGTGGTGTAAACGATGATAGTGTTGTCATCAACACCAAGATCTTTCACTTTTTTCAGTAGTTCGCCGATTTGGTCATCGTGCTGTTTCACACCGTCAGCGTAGAAACCAGCACCGGTTTTACCTTGGTACTCTTCAGGAACGTGCGTGAAGTTGTGCATGCGAGTGGTGTTAAACCAAACGAAGAATGGCTTGTCTGCCTTAACTTGCTTATCGATAAACGTTTCAGCCGCTTCTAGGAACTCACCGTCTACTGTTTCCATACGTTTGCGAGTTAGAGGGCCGGTATCTTCAATTTTGCCGTCAGCGTAAGAATGGATAACGCCGCGAGGGCCAAATTTTTTCTTGAACTCTGGATCTTTAGGGTAATCCACGTTCTCTGGCTCTTCTTCCGCGTTCAAGTGGTATAGGTTGCCGAAGAACTCATCAAAACCGTGGTTGGTAGGAAGATGCTCGTCTCGGTCACCTAAATGGTTCTTACCAAATTGTCCGGTTGCGTAACCCATTTGCTTAAGCACGGTTGCAATCGTCGGATCTTTTTCCGAGATACCTTCCGGAGCGCCTGGTAAGCCCACTTTTGATAGACCTGTACGTTTTGGCATTTGACCAGTGATGAATGCAGAACGGCCTGCTGTCGAGCTTTGCTGTGCGTAGAAGTTAGTGAACTTCGCACCCTCTTTAGCAATGCTATCGATGTTTGGCGTGTTGTACGCCATCATGCCTTGGTTGTAGGTACTAAGGTTCCAGTAACCAACATCATCACCAAAGATGACAAGAATGTTGGGTTTGTCCGCTGCATGTGCAACTGCAGATGCAGCGCCCAAAGCTAACGTACATGCGTTAAGTACGAGTTTTTTACTGCTCGTTTTGGTCGCATTTTTCATATTATCTCCAAGAGTTCGCTAGTGCGTAAAAAATGGTATTCGCTTTTCAATACCATTGCTGATATAAGATAAAGCACTAATTTCAGGCGATAAATGCAGTCAAAATTAGTTAACCTATAAATTAAATTTATGAGTGACGTTATGGACTTGAATTTGATCCAAACTTTTCTTGTTGTTGCGGAGTTTCAATCTTATACAAAATCCGCGGAACAATTGGGGCTTACGCAACCTGCTGTGAGCGCTGCAATAAAGCGTTTAGAGCAAGTCGTAGATAAGCAATTATTTGTGAAAAAAGGACGGGGAATTACGCTGACATCCGCGGCGTATCAACTATTGCCTCAGTTTGAGCAAGCGGTGAGTATTATTGATAATGCTATCACGGAGAAGAAGCACTTTGAGGTGTGCTGTTCAGAGATTCTGCTGCACATTATGAGCCCGATAAAAAATGCCATTTTTTACGAGTCACCTCCCGAAAAATACATCTTATTTGAGCTTTTAAGACAACAAAAAGTAGATCTTGTAATTGATACAGTGGTCACAAAAGATGCGGCGTTTGTTATGGAGGAGGCGTACGAAGAAAAGGCCGTCATTATTTGTCGAGAGCAACACTCTCGAATCCAAGGCACTTTGAGCAAAGAACAATTTTATGATGAAACTCACTGTTTGTTTTCAGGCAAATGGAACAACATGTCGGGTTTTGAGCAACTCGCTCAAGAAACCATTTTAGAAAGAAAAGTGGATCTCGTCACATCTTCGCTTGCTGGTATGGCGTTGTACGTCGCACAACGCGATTGTTTAGGTCTAGTGTCTCAATCTTTTGCGAACAAATGGAGCAAAGCCCTTAAGCTTCAAGTTCTGCCTTGCCCCATTTCTATATGCACTATCCCTTACAAGTTCGTCTACCATAAACGTGAGTTAAACAACCCTGCTCATATTGCATTGCGAGAGAGAATCAAAGCCAACTTAACGGCAGCCCACTACGAACCAATTTGTTTATAAATCTTGTCAATTGAAGCGTTAGGCGTTTTCGTCATCAAGCTTTCTACAAACCTGAATAGATAGAATTTTACAGATAAAAAAGAGGCTCACGTTAATGAGCCTCTTTCTAGATGTGGAACTTCACTTAGTTTTTCTTACTTATTTGGGTTCTCTTTTAGTTTCTCCATCACTTGATCTAGCGAGAAGCTTGCTGCTTTTTGCCTTGGTGGGAACTCTTTAAACGTTTCAAGGAATCTGCCTACGTAAGCTTGCGCAGGAACAAGCATGTAAGCACGGTCTAGCATCCAATCGTAGTAAGTGTTAGAAGTGATATCAGCCACTTCGTAAGGATCCATACGCAAGTTGAAGATCTTAGGAACACGAAGTGTGGTGAATGGTTCAGCCCAAATACGCAACGTGCCTTTTGCTCGTTGCTCCATAAAGACCAGCTTCCATTTGTTATAGCGAAGTGCAGTTAAGTCTCCATCATCTGAGAAGTAAAAAATTTCTTCTCGTGGGGCCTTATCCTCTTTACCAGTCAAATATGGTAGGAAGTTATAGCCGTCTAGGTGAACTTTGAATTTCTTACCATTCGCACTATAACCTTTGAGCAATTTCTCTTTGATATTGTCATCACCCGCGGCAGCAACAAACGTTGGCATCCAGTCCATGTGATGCATGATATCATTCGAAACAGAGCCAGCTTTAATTTTACCCGGCCAACGTACCATCGCAGGAACTCGGTACGCACCTTCCCAGTTGGTATTTTTCTCTCCACGGAATGGCGTTGTACCTGCATCTGGCCACGAGTTCATGTGTGGGCCATTATCGGTGGAGTAAAAGACGATTGTGTTGTCTTTAATACCCAAATCATCCACTT
The DNA here is from genome assembly GCF_033339955.1 of Vibrio sp. 1731. Classification (NCBI taxonomy): domain Bacteria; kingdom Pseudomonadati; phylum Pseudomonadota; class Gammaproteobacteria; order Vibrionales; family Vibrionaceae; genus Vibrio; species Vibrio sp. 1731. Next base: position 83,721 of record NZ_JAWOVO010000018.1, read on the forward strand.
TTTTCAGTAGCTGACCTACATGGTTATCATGCTCGACCATACCATCTGCATACTCGCTGATACCTGTTTTTCCAGAGTTCTCTTCTTTCACATGAGTACGGAAGTGCATACGAGTTGCATTCCACCAGACAAAGAAAGGTTTTTCAGCCTTGACTGCACGATCCATAAAGTCGAGTGCCGCATCTAACGTCTCTTCATCCACGGTTTCCATGCGCTTGCGAGTTAGAGGCCCTGTATCTTCAATTTTGCCATCAGCGTACGAACGGATAACGCCGCGCGGACCGAACTTTTTACGAAACTCAGGATCTTTAGGATAATCGACGTTTTCTGGCTCCTCCTCGGCGTTCAAGTGATAAAGGTTGCCAAAAAATTCATCGAAGCCGTGATTAGTAGGAAGGTGCTCATCTTTATCACCTAAGTGGTTTTTACCAAATTGCCCTGTCATATAGCCCATCGGCTTCAGCATTTCGGCAATGGTTGCGTCCTCTTCCTTCAAGCCAAGATCAGCACCTGGAAGCCCCACTTTACTCAAACCTGTTCTAAGAACGGTTTGGCCCGTAATGAAAGTAGAACGGCCCGCTGTACAAGATTGCTCACCGTAATAGTCAGTGAACATCATGCCTTCTTTGGCGATACTGTCTATATTTGGTGTTTTGTACCCCATCAAGCCAAACGTGTAAGCACTGAGATTGGACTGGCCAATATCATCACCCCAAATGACGAGAATATTTGGTTTCTCTGCTGCGATACTGCTACTTGTCGCACCGATTAAAGCGGCGGCAAGAATCGCTAATCGGCGTTTAACGCCATATTTCGCTGTCATATAAACCTCTGTGTGTATTAGAAAAGTGCTTCCTGCAACAGAATGTATAGTTCACAAATAGCGGATAAGCGAATTTACTAAATGAGAATTCTTTCTATCTTTGCCTAACATTACACCGTTATTTGTCGCTAATACGCACTCCAATAGCACTTTAGTTCAGAGCGCCATCGCACCATTCATCACTACTGGTAATCTCAAGTATTAAGATTGTCTACGCATATCACAGTGCTCATAAAGTACCTGATTGCTTTTATATAAATATTAATGATAATACGTTTTACTACTATTAATAATTAAGGTACCCGTGTGCTTGACTCCAAGGTTTCAAATGGAAAAACTTCCCAATGCCAACACAACGGCGTTCACCATAATGATGAGGAGCTATTACTAGATAAGCGCACTCACTCTGTGGTACTCAATTACTTGCCAAACAAGAAATCTGTTCAGTTAACAAGCATTCAATTTAAGCTGCTGCAAACTCTCACTCACCATCAAGATCAAGTACTTAGTAAGCATTTTCTTTACGAAACAGTACTAAAACGTGAATTTACTGAACATGATCGAGCACTCGATATGCACATGAGCAGAATGAGAAAGCGTCTAGTTCACGAAGGCGTTCCAACAGACAGAATTCAGACAGTCCACCGCCAGGGTTACATTTTCAAGCGCTCAGACAATCAACAGAAAAATTAACGCTAATTGACCCAACTTTTGGTAATTGACCGCTTATTTTGCTTTAATTAATGCAAATTCTAATCACGTAAAATAACTCAATGAATTTGCGCTTAATTTTTACACTTTGCATTGCTACTTTGTTTGCCGGCTGTGCAACCTATGCTGGTCTTAACTATGACCAACTGTTTGGTCCACAGCTCGTGCGTGAACGCACAGTTGACGTGGAAACCCCTCAAGCAAACTTCTTCCAAAGCGAAGTTAAACCCATTATGGATAACCGCTGTGTCGTCTGCCACGCGTGCTACGATGCACCATGTCAACTTAAGCTCTCTTCTGTTGAGGGCATTGATCGTGGTGCGAGTAAAGCACTGGTATATGAAGGAACAAGACTCACAGCCGCAGCACCAACACGCTTATTCGAAGATGCAGAAACAACCCAAGAGTGGCGCGATGCGGGTTTTCATCCGGTTCTCAACGAACGTGATCAAAGCATGGCAGCCAACATTGATGCAGGCCTTATCGCACGTTTGCTACAACAAAAAGAGCGCCACCCATTGCCTGACCAAGTCCAGTTAGAAGGCTTTGACTTTTCGATAGACCGAGAGCAAACCTGTCCAACGATTGAAGAATACGAGCAATACGAAAAGGATAACCCAACCTGGGGCATGCCTTTTGGTATGCCAAATCTATCAAACAGTGAATACCACACTCTCATGACTTGGTTGGAAAACGGCGCAATAATGAACGTTCACCAACCTGTTAGTGAGAATGAGCAAGCGCAAATAGATAAGTACGAAACATTACTTAACCACTCTGATTTGAAAAATCAGCTGATGGCTAGGTATATATATGAGCATTTGTTTTTATCTCATCTCTACTTTTCGGAACTCGATGAAGATCCCCGATTCTTCACGCTCGTCCGCTCTGCGACACCACCAGGACAGCCCGTCAAACGTATTTCAACGCGTCGCCCGTACGATGATCCAGGGGTTGAACGTGTGTTTTATCGAATTATTCCAGAGCAAGGGACCATAGTAGATAAAACTCACATGCCATTCGCGTTAAACAAGCAACGCATAGAGAACTGGAAAACTTGGTTTATTGATGCTGATTACATGGTTAGTCAGCTACCGAGTTATGAACCAGAAGTTGCTGCAAACCCGATGACATCATTCATCGACCTTCCAGTGAAGTCGCGCTTTAAGTTCATGCTAGATAATGCACAAAATACAATAATGGCATACATAAAAGGCCCAGTTTGTCGTGGCCAACTGGCATTGAATGTTATCAATGATCGCTTTTGGGTGTTTTTCCTTGATCCAGATAAAGCAGACATCCCAGAAGTAAATGAGTTTTACCGATCTCAGGCTGATAATCTAAAACTACCGGCAGAGCAAGAAAGTAACACGCTACCTGTTACCAACTGGGTCAAGTACGCGCGTCAACAAGCTCGCTACCTAGAGGCTAAATCTGAGTTCACTAATAACTGGTTTAAAGAAGGTGAAAACCTATCCACCGATGTAATTTGGGATGGTAATGGCACCAACCATAATGCGGCATTAACGATATTCCGCCATTTTGATAGTGCTTCTGTTGTTCAAGGGTTAGTTGGTGAGCAGCCTAAAACAGTGTGGATTCTTGACTACGCGCTACTAGAGCGTATCCACTATTTGCTTGTTGCTGGGTTTGACGTTTACGGTAACTTCGGCCATCAGCTCATGACACGAATGTTTATGGACTTCTTGCGTCTAGAAGGCGAAAGTAACTTTATCTCGTTGTTACCCGCCGATATGCGCCATGAACTTCAATCTAGCTGGTATAAAGATCAAAGCCCGCAGTTGAGTGACTTTTTACAACGAAATGTGAAGCCGTTTAACCAACCAACCAGCGTTCAGTATAAGAGTGACGATCCAAAAACGGAGTTGGTGGAGTTGTTGAGCGAACATGTTTCAGATGTGCTTCTGCCTCGCTACAAAATTCAAGGCACGGCTCTTTCTGCGAGTAGTGAAAAGCAACTAAAACGTATTGACCACGTTCGTGGTGAAGGCCTAAAAACCGTTCCGCAAATCACTATGCTTATGGTGAGAAGTCAATCAGGGGAAGATGAACTGTTCACCTTACTTCACAACAATGCACACACAAACATCTCTAGCTTGTTTGATGAAGAAAGTAACCGTGACTTTGCTAACGATGATATGACCATTGTACGCGGCGTTGTGGGAAGCTACCCTGCGGCATTTTTCTCGATCAACGAAAACCAAGTAAAAGATTTTGTCGATCAATTTAGTGCCATCCAAAACGAATCCGATTACGTTAAGTTATTGGATAATTTTGCGATTCGTAGAAGCTCAGAAAAATTCTGGTCATTTAGCGATCGTTTACACAATTGGTACCGTACAAAACAACCGATCGAATTTGGATTACTTGACTATAATCGTTTTGAGAATCGATGATGATTTAAGGGGGTTCTCATGGGTATCCGAGATAACATTGCCGCTCTTGAACAACAGATTTACGTTGCTTGTTCTGAGGGAGACTACGAAACGGTCAATATGCTTGAGCATCAACTCGAATACTTGCGTGGCAAAGTGGAACATCCTTTTGATGATGACCCTTATGCCCTAGACACTCGATTCGAGTGGGAAGATGACATGACCGAATAGAAAAAACCTCCGGAAAGCCGGAGGTTTTTTTATTTTCAATGCTCGATGGATTACTTCGCCATTAACTCATCCAGAGCTTGAATTGATGCAGACACTTGAGAAACTAAATCATCTTTAGTCGCATTATAGGTATCTAAAGGTTGAGCCGCGGCTTCAATTGCTTGGCAAGCGTTCATTAATGCAGTTAGTCCTAAACTTCCCGCGCTGCCCTTTAATTTATGGGCAAGGTTCTTTACTTCTTTACTATCATTGTCCTCAGCAGACGCTTGCAGTTTGCTTAATACATCAGTGCTGGTGGCTCTAAACAGATTAATAATGTGCAACATCTTATCTCTGCCCAAGATTTTCATATCGGACTCAATCACGCTCGGATTAATGATAACCACATCGGGTTCCTTTTTTTGGGGCGCTTGAACGACCTTTGATTGTAGCTCTTGTTCTTGAGGCGAAATTTGATCAAACGGGGTACAGTCGGCATTTTGTGGCAACAACAACGGCTTTCCGTCTAGCGCATCCTGAATCAATGCCGCGAGTGCCTCTTTTGCCAATGGCTTAGGCAAGTATCCGTCAAAACCAGCGGCTAGATAGCGCTCAACTTCTTCCGCAAAAACGTGCGCAGACACTGCAATCATTGGCGTGACGGCAAGCGCTTTATTGGCCGGCTTATCACACTCAATCCGCTTTAAGCGTTGGATCAACTCAGTTCCATCACAATCAGGGAGGTTGATGTCGACTAAAGCGATATCAAAATCCTGTGTGCTGATCAGTTGCTCTGCTTGTGAGCCGTTTTCCGCCATCACGACTTGATGACCCATGCTTTCTAGAAAACCTTCCGCGACCACTCGGTTGACTTCATTATCTTCTACCAGCAAGACCTTTGCTTTCACTTTGCAACGTGCGGTTGCCACGGTTCCTGTTTCAACAGGTTCGCTTTCCTCTAACGGAATAGAGAACCAGAATCGGCTACCATTTCCCTCTTCGGAATCGACTTCTAAAACACCGCCCATCGCTTCAATGATTCGCTTACTGATGGCAAGTCCAAGCCCCGTACCTCCAGTTTGGCTCATCCCACCTTCAGCTTGCGTGAAGGCATCAAACAACGTTCTCTGGTATTTTTTGGCAATTCCTATTCCAGTGTCTGATACTTCAAACAGGACTTGCGACTCGTCCTCAGGGTTCAGGCTAACGTAGATATCAATTTCTCCTTCGTCAGTGAACTTAATCGCGTTACCAACAAGATTGTTCAGCACCTGACTGATTCTGGTGACATCCCCTTTCCAGTAGCGACTAACATCACTTTCAATATGGTAGGAGAACAGCAGCTTCTTCTCTTGTGCTCGACTGTTCATTAACTGGAAAGTGTCCTCCACCATTTGGTGTAAATCGAAGCCCATGTGACGAATTTCTAAATGCCCCGCTTCAATCTTGGAGTAATCCAGTACATCATTAAGGATCGCGAGCAACGTTTTACCACTACGATTAATGATTTCCGCATAACGCTTTTGAATTGGGTTGAGGCCTGAGTCAATCAGCAAGCGTGCTGTCCCCAACACTCCGTTCATTGGCGTTCTTATCTCATGGCTCATCGTCGCCAAGAAAGCCGATTTTGCTCGGCTCGCTTGCTCTGCTTGCTTGCGAGCTTTAGCGTGATTCAAAACCTCTTCATTCAAACGGCGGTTTGCTTGTTTTAACTGCGAAGTGCGCTGCTCAACGAGCTCTTCTAAATGCTCTTTATGCTCCTCAAGCTCTCGCTTGGCTTGAGCTTCACCCTCTGCTACCACTTTTAGTGCTTGCGCGGTATTACGAGCCGTGATGATGGCCTGCCCCATATGCGCCAACTCATCTTTGCCTTTCACTTCCAACTCAACCGCTAAGTTACCCTGTGCCACAGACAGTAACGCAGCGGAATATTCCGCTAACCGCTTCACAACAGAAAGGTACACCACACGCCATAAAATCAGCACCAATACAATCAAACCAACAATTGAAATAACGGTTAGAGACCATTGAGCGAATTTCAATGTGCTGGTCAATTGGTCTACAGCGACGGTAGTGGTTTTGTTTGAATCATCAACCAATTTGTTGACCGTGCCATTAAGCTCTGAGAACAACTCTAATGTCTTTTGCATCAGTTGTTGTGACTGTTCGTTATTCTCGTATTGCTGCATCAGTATAGAAAATACGACCTGACGCTTACCAAGCTCTATGAGCAGTTGGCTCATTTGCTTAGAGCGCGTAGGATCTTCCACAGCGAGTACACGGCGTTGCATGATTTTGAGGTTGCTATCGAAATCACTTTGAACCTGTTGAATTCGCTCAATATTCGTTAATGTCCGAGCCTCTTCAATCTGATTCAACATTTTAAAGGCCAACAAGTGCAGTTCATGCAATCGCTCAGTCAGATCAAGATCGACCTCCACCAGTGCATCTAGCGCCTGATAAACTTGCGATTTTTTATTCGACTCTAATAAGTCATAAATATGCGTGACGTTAGCAACAGCAATGGTGCTTGTATTCTGAACTTGCGTACGAGTTAGTTGTTCTAGCTCTTCACTGAGCAGACGCATTTCTTCAACACGAGTATCTATCTCTTTTGCAAGCCACAGCTTTTTTTCAACCGAAACACCGAGTTCTGCCAAATTGTCGATAACGTTCTGGACGTTATTCTCTAAAGCTTCTAACAATTGAGAATCGAACGACTCACTCCCGAGCTCCTTGATGTGAGTGAGTAAAGACTCGAGCTGTTCGAACAGCACTCGCCCTGACTCCTTTCTTTCCTGCTCGTTTCTTGCGTTCGACAACATTTGTACAGACGAAATAATACGAGTACTCAACTCAGAGACTTGTCTCGCCTCAATCATGGCGGGAATCGCAGAATCCACGACATTTCTTTCGGTTTTGGCAACCAAAGAAAATCCAGACACACCAATAAGTGCCGATAACATGACCAGTATTGCCATCGCAATGAAAGACAACAAAAGTTTACGACCGATGCTTGCAGTTGCTAGCAGCATATTTTCATGACCTTAATGTTCGTGTTCAGCGACATATTACGTTATATTTTGCAGTGTTTACTTAATCTATGCCAACGAACTTCATTTCATGGTTAAAAATCAACACGCATTTCGCACATTTTTCAAACATTCTGCAGCCACTTTAACCCTCGTTGCTTCTTTGCCAGCGGTTGCCGCAGAGAAAATATGTGCAATATACCCTCACCTAAAGGATTCATACTGGTTGTCAGTAAACTATGGAATGGTGTCCGAAGCGAAAAGAGAAGGTGTCGAGCTACGAGTCCTTGAAGCGGGCGGCTACCCAAACAAAACCCGTCAAGAACAACAACTCGCACTGTGTAACCAATGGGGAGCAGATGCGGTTATCCTTGGGACCGTGGACCCACAGGCTTACGAGCATTCACTTAAAAATTGGGTAGGGAATACTCCCGTTTTTGCTACTGTGAACCAACTCGACTTGGATGAAGAACAAAGTGAGTTGCTAAAAGGGACTGTCGGTGTTGACTGGCATTGGATGGGATACGAAGCGGGTCAATATTTGGCAGCTCGCCATCCAAAAGGGTCAGGAAAAACCAACATTGCCTTACTTTTGGGGCCGCGAACTCGTGGTGGTACGAAACCCGTTACTGCCGGATTTTATGAAGCGATACAAGGAAGTGATATCAACATTGTTGACTCATTTTGGGCAGACAACGACAAGGAGTTACAACGTAACCTAGTTCAACATGTGATCGATATGGGAAATATAGATTACATTGTTGGCAGTGCAGTGGCGATTGAAGCGGCCATCAGTGAGCTGCGCAGTGCCGGCAAAGCTGAGGAGATCGGTTTAGTTTCTGTGTACTTAAGTCATGGTGTATATCGAGGCCTGTTACGTAACAAAGTGCTCTTCGCACCAACAGATAAAATGGTGCAGCAAGGTCGGCTTTCCGTGATGCAAGCAACGCATTACTTAAGGGGTGAAGCTTATGACAAACATGCCTCACCAACCATCAAACCACTGACTCCGAAGACGCTTCATGACGACACGATCGAAGAATCGTTATCTCCGTCAGAATATAGGCCGACATTCCGTGTTAAGGCTGTTGATTGAAAGACCAAAAACGTGTTCTATTGAGTCACAACAATTTTAAAATCATACAAACGGAAACATCTTGATGCAAAAAACCATTCGTACCATGCCAACCCATAAACATGTGGCTTTGGTTGCTCACGACAACTGCAAACCTGAGCTACTTCGCTGGGTAAAAGAAAACAAAGAAAAGCTACAGAGTCACTTCCTTTACGCAACTGGCACGACAGGACACATGCTGAGTAAAGAAACTGGACTTGCGATCAAGAGCATGATCAGTGGTCCGATGGGCGGTGATCAACAACTAGGCGCTCTCATTTCAGAAGGCAAAATCGACGTTCTCGTTTTCTTTTGGGATCCACTGAATGCCGTACCTCACGACCCAGATGTTAAAGCGCTTCTTCGTATTGCTAGTGTTTGGAATATTCCTGTAGCAACGAACCGAGCCACCGCTAAGTTCCTGTTTAACTCCCCTCTTCTTGAGCAAGAAGTAGACATCGAAGTACCGGATTACGAAGCCTATCTTGCTGAGCGCATGTAAGCTTTGATGCCAACCAAATAAAGCAAGGGCGATACCAAGTATCGCCCTTGCTGTTTTTAACATTCTAAACGTTGCATTTAACGGGAAGTCACGATGGGATAGTCACCATTAACTAGCTCTTGAACGAATGCAGATCCCGCGCCAGTATGCGTGATCCAAACCTTCTCTTTCGCACGTGTAATCGCCACGTAAAATAGCCTGCGCTCTTCTGCGTAAGGGAATTTGTCTTTGGACTCCGTCAACGCACCATCAATGTGAATTTGCTTCTTCTTAGCGGGGAATTGCCCCTCATCCACAGAAAGAATAATCACAAAGTCAGCTTCGCGTCCTTTACTCGCATGGCAAGTCATAAAGCGAATATCGAGATTAGGGAAACGTCGCAACCAATCGTCGAACAAATCGGGCTTATGATAATGGTTACGTCCTAGCAATAAAACTGACTTGGTTTGCTTGGCTTGTTGATTCAAGTGATCCAAGATCTTTTCCACTTGATTGCTCGGCGCGGTATGTACGCTCTTCTGCTTGCGTTGTTTGTGGCTGTTTAGTGTTTTCGGCAACTGCGATGGGTTTTGCTGCACGAATGTATTCGCTACATCACCAATCTGATTGTTGAAACGATAAGTTGTATCTAAGTGATGAACGGTAGAGTGAGCAAAGCGTTCTTTAAAGCCAGTGATAAGATCGACATCCGCTCCTGCAAACTGATAGATCGCTTGCCAATCGTCGCCAACAGCAAATAACGTGGCACCTGCTTGTTTCTGAGTGGATTCACACAGTGCTTCAATCAATGCCAGACGATCTGGAGAGATATCTTGATACTCATCGACCATAATAAAGCGCCATGGCGAGACAAACTTTCCTTTATTCACATAATCTGTCGCACGACTGATCATGGTTGGGAAATCCACTTGGTTGCTTTCTTTAAGCATTTTTTGCCACGCTGTAAAACATGGCCAGCATAAGGCGAGTTCACTATTTAAACGCGTATAGTCTTGGTGGTTTACGAGCTTTTCTTGTACTTGCTTTTTGGTCAACCCCACCGCCGCTAAATGAGACAGCTGCGAATCTAGCCAAGCGATCAGTTTTGGATTTTCTGAATGGCTTCCTAACTCATCATCCCCTTTTAGGTACGCAATCGGCCATTTGTCTAAATGTTTTTGCCAACGTTTAAAGTTGGTGGGTGTCATCCAATGTTTTTTCAACCAGTCTACACACCATGCTGTTCGTTGATTTTCGTCCAACGCTAAAGGACTAATTTCGACAGGTTGCTGTTCGACTTGTTTAAGAATATACAAGCCCAACTGATGGAATGTGTTGACGCGCACACCGTCTGCCGCCATGCCCACTTTATCTACTAAGCGTTCTTTCATTTCAGTCGCCGCATCACGACCGAACGCTAACATGAGAAGCTCTTCTGCTTGAGCTTGATGGCTTTGCAACAAATAGGCAACTCGTGCGGTTAAAACGCTGGTTTTGCCCGAGCCGGCACCAGCAAGAACTAAGTTGTGGTCGTCGTTGAGTAATACCGCATATTGCTGGGATAAATTCAAAGGAGAGGATTCAATTTGATTAAACAGCACTTCCCAATTTGGACGTTCTGCTTCTAGCCAATCGCGATTACGCTCACCAAGCGCCTCAGAGGTATCAATGAGCCAAGGCTCTATTTGCGACATACGATTCGGCATTCGCATTTTGGCTTCTTCTAGGGTGGTTTTCATCTCGCTTAACTCTTGGTTAAGGCTTTCAACCCAGGAGACCACTTGAGAATGCGATAAGTAAGCAGGCAAGTGCTTTAGTTTGTAAAGCTCTTCTTCCCACTTAGGTAGATACTCAGCCAGTTTTCGGCACTGAGTGTTGTGCCACTCTTGATATTGACGAACGGCCTCAAGCGCGAACTTTCGGCATTGTGGCCACGGTAAACCTTGGACTAGCCAGCTTTGTTGTTTGCCTTCGTGTTCATGAGCAAAAAACTGTAAAGAGCTCCATAACAACCCACGCTTTACGCTAACTTTGCCATTCCAGATCGTAAAAGGAATATGTTCTTCACTGCCTATCGAGCTTAATAAAACACTGTTCTCTTTTATTTCGACGTGATGGTACTCATTTTGAATAAAAAACTGTGCTTTGCTAGTGGCAGTAAGCTGCATGAAACGTGCGCCTTTTAGTTTAGAAGTTGTCGATTTATATCATTTTAAGGCGCTAAATTGTAGCAACGGCGAGCACCTAAGTAAGCTTCTTCTTCTATTCTTTAATAAAATTCACATTACTGTCGATTTAATAACCTAAAGCTGAGGTTATTTGAAGCTGGCTTTACAATCCTCAATACATGACCTGGCAGTTTTAATATAAGTCGATGACATCCCTGCTGATTTTATCAGCAACCACGAATTTTTCTTAAAGTAAATCATAAACGCGCTATAGTGGGTCTGGTAGTATTCCCCCTGTTCTTCATCGGAAACATAAGGCGCATTGTGCAAGCAACTTCTAAATTTCGGCTATATTGGGCAAACAAGACGATAAATTACAGCGTTCTTATCCTCATTACCTTACTGGGTGTGGTTATCCCAACTTGGTACTTCGAGCAAAACACGCTGATAACGCCATTAATATTAGGCGTTATTGCTGCTGCTTTGGCTGAAAGTGATGACAGTTTCACTGGACGCATCAAGGCTCTGATTCTCACCTTTCTCTGTTTTGCGCTTGCTGCTTTTTCAATTGAAATCTTGTTCGATACCCCTTGGGCTTTTGCGTTGGGATTATTTATCTCAACCTTCGGCTTCATCATTCTTGGGGCGATAGGTCCTAAGTACGCGAGTATTGCTTTTGGTTCGTTGCTGATCGCTATTTATACTATGCTTGGCGCACATGAAAGCACCAACATTTGGTTTCAGCCACTACTGCTTTTAACTGGTGCCGCCTGGTATTACTTCATGTCCATGATTTGGCAGATATTTTGGCCCCTTCAACCGGTGCAACAAAGCCTAGCCAATGTGTTCTTCCAAATGGCGAATTATCTTGATGCGAAAGCCAAGCTTTTTCACCCTGTGACCAACTTGACGCCACAACCGCTGCGGATTGAAGCTGCAAAATGCAATGCTGCCACGGTTACGGCACTAAACGCTTGTAAAACCACATTACTTAACCGATCGAAACGGGGTCACATTGATGGGCCTAGTGACCGATTTTTAAATATTTACTTCATCGCTCAAGACATTCACGAACGCGTCAGTTCTAGCCATTATCGCTATCAGGATTTAGCGACCGAATTTGAACGTTCTGATGTGCTGTTTCGTTTTAAATACCTTTTGGAGTCTCAAGCCCAAGCGTGTCGTGATATTGCACTAGCCATTCAGCTAGGAAATGAATACTCCCATACCGATCAATCTATTCTGGCATTAGCTGAAGTACAAAACTCTCTTGCTTATCTAGAAGAACAAAAGCAAGGGCACTGGAAACGTCTGCTGATGCAGTTAACATATTTATTCAATAACTTAGCGACGGTAGAAAAACAACTTAATAACATTAACAACCCAGATGTTGAAGGCCTCGAAGAAGATACCCTCGCCGATACCAACCCACACACGCTAAAAGCGATGTGGCAGCGTATATCAGCAAATTTACACAAAGATTCGATGCTGTTTCGGCATGCATTACGTATGTCAATTGCCTTAACGATTGGCTATGGAATCATTCAAATATTCAACATCGACCGAGGTTACTGGATACTCTTAACCACTTTATTCGTATGCCAACCGAACTACAGTGCCACTCGCCAAAAATTGACGGCGCGAGTAATAGGTACATTAGCTGGTTTGTTGATTGGTGTACCATTGCTGACTTTTTTCCCTTCTCAAGAAAGCCAGTTAGTATTTATCGTTATCTCTGGTGTGATGTTTTTCGCCTTCCGGATGAACAACTATGGGTACGCGACTGGTTTTATTACACTGCTCGTCCTCTTCTTATTTAATCAACTAGGTGAAGGTTACGCAGTTGTCCTTCCTCGACTAGCAGATACCCTCATCGGGTGTGTGCTTGCAGTAGGAGCTGTATTAGTTATTTTGCCCGACTGGCAGTCGAGAAGGCTTCACAAAGTTATGTCGGATGCGATAGAGGCGAACAAGCAGTATCTCGATCAGATCATTGGTCAGTATAGAATCGGCAAGAAAGACAATTTGAGTTACCGTATCGCTCGCCGCCAGGCCCACAATAATGATGCCTCACTCTCTTCTGCGATTAGTACGATGCTGGCGGAGCCTGGCAAATATCGCGCAGCTGTTGATGAAAGTTTTCGCTTCCTAACGTTAAATCACGCAATGTTGAACTATATTTCTGCATTAGGCGCGCACAGAACTCGCATCGAAGATGAGTCAATTCATAAACTCGTTTTAGATGCTCACCGTTGTATTCATCAGCATCTGGATGTACTTCATAAACAGCTTCACCAGCATTGTGAGGAGTGTGACCTATCTAATATTGATGATGCTGGACTCGAGCAACGCTTAAACGAATGGCGCGATGAAGACGACAGCTCTGCCCGCATGGTATTGCAGCAACTTCATCTTATCTATCGCATGCTCCCAGAGCTTCATTCACTTGCTAGTAAGTTTGCCGTCAGGGTAAGTTAGTAACATTCAAACCATATGTAAGAGGGAAGCGCTATATCGCTTCCCTTTTTCTTTTTACGTTTCCATCTACCCCAAAGTGGGTAATTATGTACCTTCTTAGGAAAAATCTGACGTATCACTTAACACACCTTGACAATATTCGGACAAAAAGCAATCGATCAAATTCTAATCTATTTTGGTTGAATAAATATGTTGTATCCAAAGGATGAAGAATTTCGGGCAACGACGGATAAACCGAATCACGACGAAGGTATTGAGATGAACGCACAACAATTTAATGAACTTAAGCAAAAGCTCAGTGATTTAACGGCAAGTCAGTTAAAGTCATTACAAGGTGAGATCAGCGTGAAACTAAATAAAGCGCAAAAACCGGTTCTATCTGGTGAAGAAAGAGAAATGCTTGCCAAACTGTTTGCCTAATCAAGTCATTGATATAAAACACTTGAACGTTTTATAAACTCCACCTATGCTCTCACTATCATAATGTTGGGAGTAGTGATATGCCTGTATCGGGAATTCAATCTGGATACCACATCGTTCAGATGTCACAACAAATGGCCGAGAAAGCTGCACATGGCATTAGCAATAATGTAAGTAAGGTAAAAGAAGAGCTTTCTGATCACAACATCGATTTAGCTGCGGTTGCGGATGTCGCAATAACAGCCTCAACACCTAGCCTTCCCTCTCAAAAAGTTGAATCTCTCATCAACCTCGCACAAGCCGCTGGTTATAACCGAGTTGGCGCGTCTGTCATAGAGAAAAACAATGAAATCATTGGCAGCTTGCTAGACATCCACGTTTAGGCGATTTAACGTCAAATTATCGCTATTTTAATTTCCAACTATCACTATAACGTCGTAACAAGATAACCCCTTTGCTTCGCTCTTTATTTCTATTTCGATTCAAATACTCCTGTTTAAAATCAAGCTTTCCCGAAAAAAATGGGCGGCTTATCAGAGCCGCCCATTTTTGTGTTGTATACAGGTTTATCCGTTATCAATAACACCGTTGTTGAGCAATGACTCTACAATCTCGTTGGAGCTAAGACCGTTGAAGTCGATTGAAGTACCTAAGTTTTCCACGACAATAGTCTGTTGAACATTTGCATCCGTCGTAATGTTCAGAGAAACACTTTCCGTCGATGCATCGTAGTCTGCCGAAATGTGACCAAGCAGATCATCCATGTCGATCATTGAGTTATTGAGATCAGAGATAACTTCACGTAAATCGATACTGTCTTCGTTAACAGTGAAGTCAGTAATGGTATCCACTGCCCCTTCATCAACGGAATCTACCGTCCACTTGAAGATATCGCTGCCGTCTCCACCCGTTAAGATATCTGAGCCTAAGCCACCGATAAGCACGTCATCACCATCACCACCCAGAATAACGTCGTCACCGTCTCCACCAATCAAGTTGGTACCTGTGTCTCCGCCGACTAAATAGCTGTCGTCCACTGCGGTTGACTGGTCAATATCGTCGCTATCACTACTCACATCCAAACTAATTTGGACAGGTGAAGACTGCGCTTCATCGCCATTAGATTCCGTTGATATCGCCGTAAGCGAAATATCGTAAGAACCGACATCAATACCACTGTTAGTATCTGTTGCGACAATTTCTAGCGTATCAATTTCATCGCTTGGTACTGTCCAAGTGGTACCATCGAAGCTAATGCCTGATGGAGAAACGCCACTTGTTACCTCAGCACTAGCTGGTACGCCCGTTAGCTCCAAAGACAGCACCTCGTCAATATCAGTAAGCGCCGCCATGATTCCGACAATCGCTAAACCTTGACTGCTCGCGGTTTGGCTAGCCGCAATTTGACGAATGTAATTAAACTGAGGATTGATACTCAATGTAGGTGCATCAGCTACAGGTGTCACATTGATAGTGAAGTCTTGATTCGCTTCCAATGCGGTACCCGATGCATTTTCGAAGTACACGCCGTTGTCTTCGACTTTCACCGATAAAGTGATTGAAGCTGCGTTGACATCTCCTGCATCCACAAATACCCCCTCAGAAGCGTCTGTTGCTCCAAGAACGGAGTTAATATTATCTGGTGTGCCCATTAGGGTGATTTCACCAGCCATCCCCGCCCCAACAGTCACACCACTACCTGCTGGCGGCTCGACACGAAGGTCGCCCTCGGTAACTGTAAGAGTCACGGTCATGCTTTCATTTGCTTGTGCGCCCGCAAAGTCGACGTCACTCACACTAATACCCGTTACTTTCTGGCCATCAGCTTCATTGATCGTATCCGTTACCGACGTTGCAGTGATTTCAGGTGCGTCATTGGTAGCTTCAACATTCAACACTGCTGTGCCCGCGATTGTAATTGGGTCTGGAGCGCCGTTAGTGGTTCCGTCATCTGTGATTTCATAAGTGAAATTAACGTCACCAAAGAAATCTGCTGCGGGTTCAAACGTCCACTCTGTCGCACTCACTTGAGTCAGCGTGCCGGAAGCTGGATCCACTAACACAACATTATCGACGGTCAAGTTGTCTGACTCAGGATCACTTGCGTTGCTCAGCAACTCAGTAGCCGTAATAGTTACCGAACCACCATCTTCTTCGGTACTACTCAACGTTACCTCTGATGTTACTGGTGCATCGTTCACCTCAGTGACTTCGAAGGTCGCCGTTCCTGACACCGTTTGAGGATCTGAAACACCGTTCGTTGTACCGTTGTCGGTAATGTCGTAGGTCAGATCGACCTTGCCGTTGTAGCCAGGCGCAGGAGTAAATGACCATGTACCTGTTACGTTGTCGAAATCCAATGTGCCGCTGCTTGGATCAACCAACTGGACATTGCTCACCATCAAGGTGTCGTTTTCAATATCAGACGCATTCGCCAACAAATCAGCTTGGGTAATATCAACCGCCGTACTGTCTTCTGCGATATCAGAAAGTGTCACTTCAGACGTCGTTGGAGCATCATTGACTTCCGTTACGTTGAACGATGCGCTGCCGTTAACCGATTTAGGATCGGATGTACCATTTGTCGTGCCATCATCTGTAATGGTGTACGTGATTTCAACTGGACCGTTGTAATCTGGTGCTGGGGTAAATTCCCACTCTCCCGTACCACTGTTGAAAGTAATGCTGCCCGAATTCGGATCCGTTAACTGAACATTGCTGACCGTGAGGTTATCGTTCTCTACGTCTGTCGCATTCGCAATAAGATCCGCTTCAGAGATGGAGAACACACCACTATCTTCTTCAATATCCGGTAGCGTCACTGGCGTAGTTTCTGGGGTATCATTCACCGCTGTCACTTCAATATTGAAGCTGCTGCTGTTGGTATTTAGGGTGTCATCTACCCCACCAATTACGATACCTTCATTACCTTGGTCATCGACTGTCACGTCCACCTGAACGTCACCAAAGAAGTTCAGGTCTGGATTAAACTCAATCAGACCGTCTGCAATGGCATTGTTTAGATCGGCCACTGTGCCTTTCAGTTCAACGGAGTCCGTACCATCACCGCTCACGGTTAGGTTGTAAGTAGCGATGAGCGTTGGATTAAGCTCCAAGATACCGCTGTCGACGTTCACATTGAGTACGTATTCAGCATTCGGATCATCGAGTACGGCATCAATGTCGGTAATGCTGAAACCATCAAGCAGCATTGGCGTATCTTCTGGTGTTTCCACATCCACGGTATTGACGAACTCTGGACGATCGTTCACTGCCTCAACATCAACAGTGACATCAAACTCCTCTGCGGAGCCCAAGCTTTGACTACCATCGAGCCCAGTATCAACGGCTTGCACTTTGAAACGCAGCGAACCATCCCATGAGTTATCGTTGCGATCACCAGAATTAAACACCACTTGATCCAAGTCTTGAGCATTGATTTCTAAGACAAAAATGCCGCCGCCTGGGTCAGTAAACACTGTCCCATCAGGTAATGAAACACTCGCCCCATCAGGGACATTGGAGACCTCAACTCTCAGCGTCTCTGGATCATTTTCCTGGTAGTTTGCACCATCTCCGATGGACTCTTTGTTATCAACCACTAACGCATTTACATTAATAACAATGTCTTCGCCCTCATTACCTGCAGCCGAAGTATCGGGATTCACATCAACATCATCACCAATAGGATTGACAATAAGCGTAAAGTTGTTGTTTCGTTCCGTTGGAACTTGTAGCAACTCCTCTTGAATGAAGACCGTAATACCTATCTCAGCCTCGCCACTAAAGTGTTTTGGCGGTTTAATTTGGATGTCACTCAGGTCAATGGACGTCTGAGTGAGATCTTTTAGTTGAATACTCCATTCGCCCCCACCGTTGTTCTTAACAACATAATCAGAGGAATTGGATTTAACGATAAAGTCATCAGGAAGCCCCGTTAACTTGAGTGAAACGAAACTCTCAGAACCGTCATTATCGTTCAGGCTGATCGAAACACCAGAGCCCGATTGATTCAGCGAAATTAAAGTATCTTCGTCACCAATCACCGTGATTGGCTGCGTCGGATCGGCACCTGTAATGGTAATGTCATCAACGACTGGCGTAACTTCAAATGTGACATCGTCAGTGAAGGTTCTCACATCTATATTATCGCCAGAGTTATTCAAGATAGACTGATCAAACACAGCTTCATCAGTAATTTCTCCCTCGATATTAATCTTGACGGTATTTTGGCCACCACCTACGGGGTAATTTTCTTTTGGCTTAAACAGAACATTGTCAAGCGCACCAGCTAAAATCTCAGCTTCATTAAACTCAATACTGGTTCCTAAGCTGTTACCATTGGCATCAACAAACTCACCTAATGTTGTGTCATCAAGCTCTAACTTGATGTTCGTTAGTGTTTCTCGACCACCTTGAGTGTTGTTAAATTGATCGGCAAAATCAACACTCAAGTTAAGTTGGATTAAGCCATCTTCGTAACCAACACCATCCGCCGTGGGAACGTCGTTATTTAGATCAGTTACAGGTTGTTTGTTTGCATCCAAGCCGAAAGTACCAACGATATCTACTTTTACATTCGGTGTGACATCGCTATCCAACGGCTGATCCCCGGCTGAACTCGGAACGTCTGCAACCGGTAAAACCTGAACTGGAAACTGGACATTATTTTCTTTTTCATCACCGGACTCAGTGTCTTTAGTGACAAACCGAATTGGTAATTCGAAATCACCTGCGTAATCTTCTGCCAAGTGCATCGTCAAGCCATCAAGGCCAGTAATATTTCCACTCGCATCGATATGGGCTTGGAACACGTATTTACCATTGACAAAATCAACATCCGTCCCCGTGATCACCAAACCAGGAGGAATGCCAGGAGCTGTCGGGTCGACGATAATAGTTAAGACATCTTCCACACCATCTGCATTAATCGCATCGACTTTCGACGTCAACTGAGCACCAAGGTTAATAGAATTGTCTTCCAACGCTTGAATTTGGACATCATCAGCCACCTGAATCTCTGCCGCTACACTCATTTTCGGTGTGAGGACGGTTGGAAACTCTAGTGTCACATCCGTTTGACGCACGACCGTCGCATCTTTTTCGTTGCCCAAATCTTCGCCCAAATCATTCACTTCTGCGTAAATGGTTAAGCCAATTTGAGAGAGACCACCGTTATCGCCATCGTCACTGTCATCGTTTGGTGTTAAATCAAGTCCAGACGGCGCTTTAATTGAGAGGCTATGTTCCCTTTAATTGTTGCTGAAGACTTAACATCCTGTTTTCATTAAGTTCTTCAGTAACTTCCATGTAAC